>PKXS01000036.1 GCA_003132425.1 Gammaproteobacteria bacterium
TCGTGGTGGATGACGCGATCGTGATGATCGAAAACATCTCGCGCTATATCGAGATGGGCGAGTCCCCCATGCAGGCTGCGCTCAAGGGATCGGCGGAGATCGGCTTCACCATCGTGTCGTTGACCGTCTCGCTGATCGCCGTGCTGATTCCGCTGTTGTTCATGGGCGGAGTGATCGGCCGATTGTTCAGCGAATTCGCAGTCACGCTCGCCGTCACCATCGTGCTGTCCGCCGTGGTCTCCCTGACGCTTGTGCCGATGATGTGCGCGCGCATCCTGCGGCGCAAGGCCGAGCGCAGCCCGAGCCGCTTCGAGCGATTGAGTGAAGGGCTGTTCGACAAGACTCTGGCGAGCTATGAGCGCGGCCTCTCCTGGGTGCTGCGTCACCAGGGGCTGACTTTAATCGTCGCGACCGTGACCGTGGTGTTGACTGCGATCCTCTACATCGAGATCCCCAAAGGGCTGTTCCCGGTGCAGGACGTCGGCGTAATCCAGGGCATCAGCGTGGCCGACAATTCGGTGTCCTACAAAGCCATGGCGGTTCGCCAATCTGCCCTGGCCGACGTGATTCTCAAGGACGCCGATGTGACTTCGCTGACCTCCTACATCGGCATCGACGGCACCAATACCACCCTCAATAGCGGCCGGTTTCTGATCAATTTGCGGTCGCACAGCGCTCGCTCGCTCAGCGCACGCCAGATCGCCGTGCGCTTGCAGAACGAGGTCGCCGGCGTCTCCGGCATCAAGTTGTATTTGCAGCCCGAGCAGGATCTCACCCTCGACACCACTATTTCGCCGAACCAGTATCAATTCGTGCTCAGGGGGCCGAATCAACAGGCCTTCCAGCAATACGTACCCGCATTGATTACGCGGATGAAGCAGATCGAGTCGATCAGCGACGTCACCAGCGATCTGAACAACGACGGCTTGAGCGTCGACATCGAGGTCAATCGGCAATTGGCCGCGCGCTACGGCATCACCCCGGCGACCATCGACAACGCGCTCTACGATGCGCTCGGCCAGCGCATCGTCTCGACCATTTTCAACCAATCCAATCAGTATCGCGTGGTGCTGGTCGCAAAGCCCGACAGCCTTCCCAATCTGCAAGCGCTCGGCACCTTGTACCTGCCGACCCAGACGGGGAGCACCGGCCAGGTGCCCTTGAGCGGCATCGCCGATATCAAGATCACCAAGTCGCCGCTGGTGATCAGCCATCTGGCGCAGTTTCCGTCCGTCACCCTGTCATTCAACCTCGCCCAGGATGCCTCGCTGAGTAAGGCGGTGGATGAAATCGAACAGGCCGAACAGGCGATGAAGCTGCCGCCTTCGATCACCAGCTCCTTCCAAGGCGCCGCTCAGGCCTTTCAAGACTCGCTGTCGAGCGAGGTGTTCCTGCTGATTGCCGCGCTGGTCACCGTGTACCTCGTGCTCGGTGTACTCTACGAGAGCTACATCCATCCGGTGACGATTCTGTCCACGCTCCCCTCGGCCGGTCTCGGCGCGCTGCTCGCGTTGATGTTGACCGGCAACGATCTGGACGTGATCGGCATCATCGGTATCGTGCTCCTGATCGGCATCGTCAAGAAGAACGGCATCATGATCGTGGACTTCGCGCTCGAAGCGGAGCGCCACCACGGCAAGACGCCGGAGGAGGCGATCTTTCAGGCCTCGCTGCTGCGCTTCCGGCCGATCCTGATGACCACGCTGGCGGCAATGCTCGGCGCGTTGCCGTTGCTCGCCGGCACCGGCACCGGCTCGGAACTGCGCCGGCCGTTGGGGCTCGCCATCATCGGCGGCCTGATCGTGAGCCAGATGCTGACCCTGTTCACCACGCCGGTCATTTATCTCTTCTTCGACCGTTTGTCGCAGCGCCTGAGCCCTAAGCCGAGCCAACCCGCGGCCGAGAGTGCGCAGTGAGCATCCCGGCGCTGTTCATCAAGCGGCCGGTGGCAACCACCCTGCTGGCGATCGCCATTGGGTTGTCGGGCTTGCTGGCGTATTTCCATCTCCCCGTCGCACCGCTGCCGAATGTCACCTATCCGGTCGTCGTGGTGCAGGCGAACATGGCCGGCGCGAGCCCGGATATCATGGCCTCGACCGTGGCCGAGCCGCTCGAGCGGCGGCTGGCGACGATCGCCGGCGTGACCGAGCTGACCTCGACCAACTATGTGGGCTCCTCGAGGGTTGTGGTTCAGTTCGCCTTGAACCGCGACATCAACGGCGCCGCGCGCGATGTAGAAGCGGCGATCCAGGCAGCGCGCGCCGATCTGCCGACCACGCTGCGCAATAATCCCAGCTACCGGGAATACAATCCGGCAGATTCGCCGATCATCATCCTGTCGTTGACCTCGAGCTCACTGACCACGGCGCAGCTCTATGACTCGGCCGATACCGTCATCCAGCAGCAACTGTCGCAGATCAGCGGGGTGGGTCAGATCACGCTCAGCGGCAGCGCCTTGCCCTCGGTGCGAGTCGAGCTCGAGCCCGACAAACTGAGCAGCTACGGCATCGGCCTGGAGGACGTGCGAGCCGCGATTGCCGCGGCAAATGCCGATAGCGCCAAAGGCCATATCGATCAGGGCGATCAGCGTTACGAGGTGATCTCCAACGACCAGGCGAGCAAGGCGGCGGACTACCGTGATCTGGTCATTGCCTACCGCGACGGCGCCCCGGTGTTGCTGCATGATGTGGCCGACGTCGAGGATTCCAACGAGAACCTCCGCAACGCCGGTCTGTACAACAAAATGCCGACGGTGGGTGTGATCGTCTTTCCGCTGCCCGGCGCCAACATCATCAAGACAGTCGCCCAGATCAAGAAGGTACTGCCGTCGGTCGAAGCGACTTTGCCGCCCAACGTCCAGGTCCACATCGCGATCGACCGTTCGCAGTCGGTCACCGCGGCGGTGGGCGACACCGAGCGCAGCTTGGGGATAGCCGTGGTGCTGGTCATCGGCGTGGTTTTCGTATTCCTGCAATCGCCGCGCGCCACGCTGATACCGGCGGTGGTGCTGCCGCTGTCCATCCTAGGCACCTTCGGACCGATGTACCTGCTCGGCTACAGCATTGACAATCTCTCGCTGATGGCGCTCACCATCGCCACCGGTTTCGTCGTCGATGACGCCGTGGTGGTGCTGGAGAACGTCACCCGCCATCTGGAATCCGGCATGGAACCTCTCGAGGCCGCGCTGCGCGGCAGCGCCGAGGTCAGCTTCACGGTGATTTCGATGAGCCTGTCGCTGATCGCGGTGTTCATACCGATCCTGCTGATGCCGGGCATCGTCGGACTGCTGTTCCATGAGTTCGCGGTGACGCTGTCGATCGCGATCCTGTTCTCGCTGCTGATTTCGCTCACCGTCACGCCGACCATGTGCGCGTATCTGCTCGGCCGCGCCGGCACCCTGCACTCCCAGGCCCGGTGGGCGATCTGGGCCGAAGCGCAGTTCGAGCGCTTCAAAGGCGCGTACTCGCGTTCCTTGAGCGCGGTACTCGACCATTCGCTGCTGGTCGGATTGATGCTCATCGCCCTGATCGTGCTCAATGTCGCCTTGTTCAGACTGGTGCCGTCGACGTTTTTTCCAGAGCAGGACAATGGGCTCCTGATAGGCAATATCATCGCCGACCAAAGCATTTCCTTCCAGGCGATGGAGACGAAGCTCAAGCAGCTCCAGGACATCGTGCAATCGGATCCTGCGGTCGCCTCCGTGATCGGCTTCATCGGCGGCCGTGCCCTGAATTCCGCCAACGTGTATGTCGGGCTCAAACCTCTGAATCAGCGGCACCTCTCGGCCGACCAGGTGGTTCAGCGCCTGCGGCCGAAGCTCAACCGGGTCTCCGGCGCACGGCTGTTCCTGCAGGCAGTCCAGGATCTGCATATCGGCGGCCGGCAGTCGGCGGCCGAATACCAGTACACGTTGACCAGCGAGGATACCGCCGCGCTGTACAAGTGGACGCCCATGCTCGTGACCGAACTCGGCAAGGAGCGCGGTCAGATCGTGGACGTCAATTCGGATTTGCAGCAGAACGGCCTGCAGACCTATGTCACCATCGATCGCCAGAGCGCTATGCGTTACGGTTTTGCGCCGAACCAGATCGATAGTGCACTCTACGATGCGTTCGGCCAGCGCACCGTGTCGACCATCTTCAACCCGTTCAACCAATATTTCGTGGTGATGGAAGTGGCGCCGAAGTATTGGCAGTACCCGCAGATGCTCGACCGTATGTACTTCAGCAAGGCTGCCGGCAATGCGAGCGGCACCCAGCAGACCCAGGCGCCGAGCGGCGCCATCAGCGCGGTGACGCCGTTCGCTGCGGTGTCGGCCGCGCAAAGCGCCTCGTCCAACACCAATTCGCTCAACGCCAGCGCCGAGGCCAATTCGCTCACCAACAGTATCTCCAATAGCAAGGGCGGAAGCTCCAGCGGCAGTGCCGACAGCACGGCGGCCGAGACCATGGTGCCGCTGCCCGCCATGGCCTCCTATCTCAACAACCATACCGCGACTCAGGTCAACCACCAGAGCGGGCTCGTTGCCGCGACGGTATCCTTCAACCTGCCGCCCGGCGGATCCTTGAGCCAGGCCGCCGCGACGATTGCCAAGGCGATGCAAGACCTCGGGATGCCGGCCTCGATTCGCGGCAGCTTCGCGGGCGCCGGGCAGGTCTTTGCCCAGTCGATGTCGACGCTGCCGCTTTTGATACTCGCCGCGCTCGCGGCCGTCTATATCGTGCTCGGCATCCTCTACGAGAACACCGTTCATCCGCTGACCATTCTGTCGACGCTGCCGTCGGCCGGCATCGGCGCGACCTTAGCTCTGCTGATCTTCGGCACGCCGTTCTCGGTGATCGCGCTGATCGGCATCATCCTGTTGATCGGCATCGTCAAGAAGAACGCCATCATGATGATCGATGTGGCCATTCATACTCAGCGCGAACAAGGAATCCCGGCGCAGAAGGCGATTCACGACGCCGCGGTGCTGCGTCTGCGGCCCATCATGATGACCACCGCGGCCGCCGTGCTCGGCGCCCTGCCGCTGGCGATCGGCATCGGCCAGGGGGGATCGTTGCGCCAGCCGCTTGGCATCACCGTGATGGGAGGGTTGATCTTGAGCCAGGTGTTCACCCTGTATACGACGCCGGTGATCTATCTTGCTCTCGACCGCTTGCGTGTCTGGCTGCGCAATGCGGTCGCGGGAATGTCCCAGCGTCGAGACTTGGGTGCCGAAACATGAAATTCAGCAGCGTCAACGCTTGTTTGATCATCACGCTGGGCGGCACGCTCAGCGCCTGTATGGTCGGGCCCGACTACCACCGCCCGGCGGCGCCGGTGCCCGCGCAATACAAGGAACTCCCGGGCTGGACGGCGGCCACGCCGGCGGATGCGGCCCCCAAGGGCGACTGGTGGACCGATTTCCACGATCCTTTGCTCGATGAGCTCGAACCGCTGGTGGCAGTGTCGAACCAGACCGTGCGCCAAAACTATGCCAACTACCAGCAGGCCCTGGCCGAGGTGAAGGTGGCGCGCAGCCAGTTGTTTCCCACCTTAGGGCTCACCGGCTCGGCAACCCGATCGGGAGGCCCCGGCGCCGCCGCAACCGGCGTCGGCGTCACCCCGGGACGGAGCGGCAGCGTGGTCACCTCAGGCTCGCTCGAGGGCACGGCCGATTGGTCGCCCGATCTGTGGGGCAAAGTGCGCCGCCTGATCGAGGAGAATTCCGCGACTGCGCAGGCCGACGCGGCGATCCTGGCCAACGCCACCCTGTCCGAGCAATCACTACTTGCCACCACCGTCATCGAGTTGCGGCTTGCCGACGCCGATATCGACCTGCAGCAGAAGACGGTCGATGCTTTTCGGGATGCGCTGGGCATTGTCGAACACCAAGGTGAGGCAGGCATTGCCGCGACCCCGCCCTCCGCGGTGATGACGGCGCGTGTCGCCTTGGAAACAGCCCAGGCCGGCCTCATCGGTCTCGGCGTCGCCCGCGCCCAATACGCCCATGCCATCGCGGTACTGGTCGGAAAGAATCCGGAAGAGCTCGACATCCCGCACAGTACGGTCATGCCGACGCTGCCGACGGTCCCTACGGGCGTGCCCTCGACTTTACTGCAGCGCCGGCCCGACATCGCCGCCGCAGAACGCACCATGGCCGCGCAGAACGCCGCAGTCGGCGTCGCCGTCGCGGCGTACTACCCGACGCTGTCGTTATCGGCGGCGGCCGGCTTTTCGCAGTCGCCATTGAACGGCCTGCTGCACGCCGCCAATCATGTCTGGTCGATCGGCGCCGCCGGCACCGAGACGCTGCTGGACTTCGGCGAGCGCCATGGCGAGGTCGAGGCGGCTAAAGCGGCTTACGAGGGCGCAGTTGCAAGTTATCGCGGCACCGTACTCAACGCGTTCCAAGATGTGGAGAACGATCTTTCCGGGCTGCGCATCCTCGCCGAGCAGGCAAAGGCGCTCGACGTCGCGGTGGGCGACGCCATCCGCGGCACGCAGATCGCGCTCGCCGAATTCCAGGCCGGCACCGTCGACTACGCCACGGTGGCCGCGGCCCAGGAGGCCCAGTTGGGCGACCAGCAAAACGCGCTCAGCGTGCAGCAGAGTCGCCTCGTCGACGCCGTGTCGCTGATCGGCGATCTGGGCGGCGGCTGGACCGATGGCCAACTGCACGATCCGCTGCATCCGAAAAAGCCGCTCAACTGATCCTGCGCCGCGGCGTTTTCGGCGCACGGCGCATCGCACGACATATTTGGCGCATGTGCGTCGCGCTGCTCATTGCAGCATTCTCGTTCTTCCTCGGACAGCCGCAAGTCTTTCCCGCGTCCGTGCGCGGATCGGCATTGCTTTATATCCCGGAGATTGCGGTCCTGGGGTTGATGATTTTCTGGCTAGTGCGCGTTCGATTCACTCACTGGCATCTTAGCTGACGCCGGTGGAGCCGAGCGACAACGTGCCCAGAAGTTCCGCGGCGCCGTTCCAGAACACCTGGATGCCGATGCAGAACAACAAGAACGCCGATAACCGCACGACGATCGTCGTGCCGGTCGCGCCCATCAGATTGGCGAGACGCCCGGCGTTGCGGTAGAAACCATAGACCAGCACGACCAAGAGCGCCACCGCCGCCAGCGTCTCGACGAAGAATACGAGCGAGGAGGCATGGAATCCCCTCGGACGGCCGGCGCCGAGGGAAATCGCGACCGAGATGGTCCCGGGGCCCGCGGTCAACGGCATCGTCAGCGGATAGAACGCGAGCCGGCTCGGCGCCACGTCGACCGAGCGCGGATTGGGCGTTTCGCTGCGCCGCTGCTCGGTGGCATCCGGCTCCGTCAACATTCGCCACCCCGACATCGACACGACGATTCCTCCTGCAACGCGCAACACCGGAATCGAGACGCCGAAGAAGCTCAGGACGTAGGCGCCGATGTACAGCGACAGAGTCACGATCGCGAACGCGTAGATCGCCACCCAGCGCGACACCTGGGCGCGGGCCCGCGGCGTGAGCTCGTGCGTTGCGCCGAAGAAAATGAACGCGCCCGACAGCGGATTGACGATCGAGAACAGCGCTCCGAAGGCCAGTAGAAACGTCGTCACTTCACTTGCTGCGCTTCAGCTCGTCGAGGCGGTCCCTGCAGTAGATGGCGATGCAGTTGCCGACGATGCTCGCCGCGAACAACGCAAGCGAAGCGGGTACGATCTCAAGAACTTTGTGTACTCCAAGCCAGTCCACCGGCGCGTCCAGCCAATGCATCAGGGTGGCGATGCGGCCGGTATCGCCGTCTTTCACGCAGCAGCGCGCGAGCAGCGTGCGCAGACCCTCGCTCACGCCGATGTGCGTCCAGTCCCCGGCGCGAAACCAGCGATAAATCTGCGTCCCGGTCAACCATAAGAATGCCGCCAGGCAGCCGTATCCCACCAGGGCGCCGGCGGCGCGAGTGATGCGCAAAAAGAATTGACGAGCGTTCATTGCTGCGCACTTGGTGCGGCCGGACACCCCTTCACTTCCAAGCGCACGATGCGCCCGGCTTCACCCTGCAGATCCGCGGGGTTCAACAGACTATCGGTCGGCTTCAAGTCGATATCGATCCAATAGACATTTCCGGTGCGCTTGCGATCGGCGATGCCGGGGTTGAACCCCAGCGATTGGGCTTGCGCGATGCGCGCCTGCGCGCGTTTTTGGTCGCTGTAAAGACCCAGCGAGATGACCGAGGCATCGTTCGGTCCCGGCATTTCCAGCGCATCGTCGATACCGCCTGCTTTGAGCTTCGACAGCATTTGATCGCTCGCCGCGCGCGCCGCGGGCAGCGGCAAATACACCCAAACGCCCGCCCACACTTCGCCATCGGCGACGCGTTGCCGGGGGTCGTATCCGCCGCCGCGCAAGGTCGCCGCGGCGTGCGCGGCCTCCGCAACATCCCGAAACGGACCGACGCTAATGCAGCGCTTCACGTTGGTGAGCAAGTCGGCCGCCGGCTCATCGTGCGCGATCTGCGCACTCTCGGCGACGGCGGCGTCCGCGCTTGCCGCGCGCTGGCGCGGCTCCCCGGACTCGGACGCTAGTTTCAAGGTCGGCGCCGCCGCGGCCGCAACCGGCGCTTCTGCCGGTTTGGCAACGCCGCGCGACCACAGAAAATAGCCCGCGTTCGCCAGCACCAGGCCCAGGACAATGCCCTTCAAATACGTCAAGTGCCTCCCTTCATCACACGCAAACTCGCCTCGCCGGACACAAACCTTCGCAGCTTGCCGCCGCTCTGAAGTAGCAGCGCGCCTTCCGAGTCGACCCCGCACGCCATGCCTGTCATGGCATCCTCGCCGACGATGACCTGCGCCGGCCGATTGCCCAAGGCATCGAGCGCCGTCCAGGCCTGTCGGAACGGTGCAAAGCCCTCCCGCTCGAATTGTGCCAGCATACTCAATAGCTCGTCCAAGATGGCCCCGGCCAGCCAATTGCGCGACGGCGGCTCTGGGCAGGCATCGGCGACCGCCGCCACGCGCACCTCGCTTGCCTCGATCTTGCGGCGTGCCGCGGCGGACAGCGTTACATTGAGCCCTACGCCGATGACGACGTAGGCGGGGCCGCCGGCTTCGGCTCGCAACTCGATCAGCACGCCGCCTATTTTTCGGTCCTCAAACCAGATGTCGTTCGGCCACTTGAGCGAAATACCCCTTGCGCCGGCGCCCATCAACGCGCGCGATACCGCAACGCCGACGGCCAGACTCAAGGAGGGCAATACCCGCGACGCATCCCCGAAGGCCCAGCCCATCGACATCGCCAAGCCTGCGCCGAAGGGGGCGATCCACGGGCGTCCTCGTCGTCCGCGACCCGCATGCTGTATCTCGCTCAGGCAAACGTCCGCACTGCCGACCGGTGGCGGTGCCGCCGCCAGCAAGCGGGTGTTGGTCGAATCCACTTCGAACAGCAACTCCAGCTTGCGCAGTTGCCGGTTGCGGCCAACGTCCAGAGCGCAGCGGATGCGCCGGGCATCCAGCAGCTCGACGGCGCGCGGCAGGCGGTAGCCGCGCCGCGGCAGCGCCTGCACCTCGATGCCACGCGCGCGCAGGCGCTCCACCCCCTTCCACACCGCCGCGCGGCTCACACCGAGTTCCTCCGCCAGCCATTCACCGGAGTGCAGTCGGCCGTCCGCCAATAGCACCAGCAGTAAAGGGCGATCTATGCGGCTCGGGATCGAAATAGCCATAGGCGCCGAACGCGATTTTCTTTTCCCGCCCACATGCGCGCGATGTTGCCGCGATGCGTATAGACCAATAACGAGGCAACGAGGGCGCAAAACCCGAGCAAGGGCATATTTGCGGGCTCGCGCAGGTACACGGCAATACATAGGGCCACGCCGGCGAGCATGGTGGCAAGGCCGACGTAGCCGCACAGCACGAGCACGACGAACCAACTTAGGATGACGGGCACCAACAAGCGCGCGTCCAGAGCCGCCACTACTCCGACCATGGTCGCAGCCCCCTTGCCGCCGCGAAAACCAAACCACACCGGATAGACATGCCCCACAATCACCGCAAAACCGCAGGCCAGGGTCAACCACTCGCGCGATAGATCGGGATCCAAACCCACTCCAGGCAGTATCGCCATCGGCAGCCACCACACCGCCAGCGCGCCTTTGCCGGCATCAACGGCAAACACCGTGAATCCAAATAACTTGCCCTGAGTGCGCAAGGCGTTGGTCGCTCCAGCGTTGCCGCTACCCATGGCGCGGATGTCGACGCCCCGCAAACGCCCCAGTATCAGGCTGCCGAGCAGCGCACCGAGCAAGTAGGCGATGAGAATCTTGAGGCCAAGCTCCAACATAAGGGCCCTACGGACGCTTCGGCAAGTGTATTTCCGCCAACATGCAGCGCACGCCGCCGCCGCCGGATCGTTCGATGGTCGGTATTGCCGCGGTGATGATGCTGCCGTGAGACTCCAAGATCCGCCGTTGCGCGGCGTCGAGACTGCGCCACGCAGTCGTCGACAGCGCAATGACGCTACCGTCGGCCGCCGCAAGCTCCAACAGATTGGCGCCGAACTGCTGCATCTGCTCGAGCGAAATATCGACAATTTCGTGTCCGCTCGCTTGCAGCTTCGCAAACACCGCAGCGCGATGCCGCGGCTCGGTAATGGCCGCACCGCAAACCACCGCGAACCGGGCGCCTA
This sequence comes from Gammaproteobacteria bacterium, assembly GCA_003132425.1. GTDB lineage: Bacteria > Pseudomonadota > Gammaproteobacteria > Steroidobacterales > Steroidobacteraceae > Bog-1198. The sequence continues at coordinate 10,649 of PKXS01000036.1, forward strand.
CCGCCATCNNCTCGCCGAGCGCATCCAGGTGGGTGCGCGGCGACAGGCAGGCGTACGCCGTGCGTCGGGCGCGATCGAGCACCATGCTGCCCGTGCCTTCCAGAAACTTGGCCTCAGCCTCGCGGTAGCTCAAGTCAATCGTGCGCGCGATTCGGAACGAGCCGTCACGTGCCGCTTCCTCGATCAACCCTTCGCGCCGCTCCAAGCGTCGATTGGGCGCAAGCATCGGATACAGTACCACCGTCCCATCCGGATGAAAGCTCACCCAATTATTGGGGAATACCGCATCCGGCTTGATCGGCGCTGCAGTGTCGGCTGCCACGATGACTTCCACGCCTGCACGGTCCAGTGCCGCGGCCAAACCGTCGAACTCCCGCAAGGCGCGCCCCTGTTGATCAATTTCGCCGCCGGAGGCCCCGACTTGCTGAAACGCGTTGGACGCAGAGGTTTGCGGATTGAAGCCGAAGGCCGCCGGCCGCACCATGAGAACAGCCCGCGCGCGTTGCGATTCCTGATTGGGCAAGGGGCGGTCGGACATGGCGGGAAACTATATCAGGCAAGGGCCCTAGGCTGCCCGTTGACAGAGGACGCCGGTTTCATCAAGGTAACTGCGCCTTCCGTTCATGTTGGGGTAAATGCCTTGCCGGTTACCGTCAGCGAATCATTCTGGGTGCTCGCGATCGCCTTGCTGGCGATGGGCGCGCACAGCGCGAGCCCACGCGCCCCCGGCGGCGCGCCCGCGAGCTACCCCTTCACATTTGAGACCCTGCAAGCGCAAGCCAAACGCCTCGCTGCTGCCCCCTATGCGCCGCAGCACAGCAGCCTGCCGGCGGGCCTGGACAAGCTAAGCCCCGAGCAGTACCGCAGCATTCGCTTCAATCCCGACGCGGACATATGGCGCGCCGAAAAACTGCCGTTTCGCCTCGAGCTGCTGCGTGCCGGGAACAATCTTCAGACCGCCGTGACGGTGTCCACCGTGGAGGACGGCGTCGCGCAAGACGTAGTGGCGACGCCGGCGATGTTCGAAATGGCGTCCACACCGCAACAGCGGGTGCCGACACTGAAGCAACTGGGCAAGGTATCGCTGCCGCTGTCGGGATTCCGTATTCGGAGCCAGATTAACTCAAAAAAAATCTGGGACGAATTCCTGGTCTTCCAGGGCGCGAGTTACTTCCGCGCCGTCGCGAAGAATCTTCTGTACGGCCTGTCGGCACGCGGCCTCGCCATCAATACGGCCGAACCAACCGGCGAAGAGTTCCCGTCATTCACGCATTTCTGGATCGAGCGGCCGGCCCCGCACGCCTCCTCGATCGTCATCTATGCATTGCTCGAGAGTGAATCGACTACCGGCGCTTACCGCTTTACCGTCCAGCCGGGCGACGAGACGTTGACGGATGTGGAACTGACGCTTTATCCGCGCACGGAAATGCGTGTGGTCGGTATTGCCCCATTGACGTCCATGTTCCTGTTCGACGAAACCAATCGCGGGCGGCTCGACGATTACCGGCCGGAGGTTCATGACTCGGACGGCTTGCAGATCACGGCTAAATCAGGCGAGCACGTATTTCGCCAGCTCGCAAATCCGATCAAACTTCAAGTTTCGACCTTCACCACGACCGCCCCCGAGGGGTTCGGGTTGGTGCAACGGTCGCGCGCGCAAAGCGACTTTCAAGACTTTGAGAACCTGTACGAGCGGCGCCCCAGCGCATGGATCGAGCCCACGAGCGAGTGGGGTTCGGGTTCCGTCGAGTTGGTCGAAATTCCGTCGGGACGCGAGAGCAACGACAATATCGTCGCGTTCTGGCGGCCGGCGCAAACCTTGACGCCGGGACATCCAGCGCATTTTGCGTATCGCATTGTCTGGAATGCGGAACCCGCGCTGCCGAAGTCGCTGGGGAAGACCATCGCCACCCGCTCCGGCGCCAGTCTCGACGGCAAGCGCCGGGTATTCTTGCTCGACTTCGTCGGCGCCGGCGAGAAGATCGACGGCCTACATCTCGATTTGACGGCCTCGGCAGGCAAGATCTCGAATGCCTCGCTGGTGTCTAACCTGGCGATGCACGGGCTGCGCGCCGGCTTCGAGATCGATCCTGACGGCGCCGATTTAATCGAATTGCGCCTGCGGATCATGCGCGGCGATCATCCAGTTACGGAAACTTGGCTGTATCGATGGACCTCCACTTAGGCACCGCCGTCGAATTCGGGCGCGACGCGGCGGCGGGCGCAATGCCGCCGGATGCGCCCCTCAGCATGCCGTCGCAGGATTTGGGCTATCGGCCGGAGCGGCGGTGGTGGAATCGATCGACGGCCGCCGTCTTGTATGCGCGTTTTATCCTGATCGCCGTCACGCTCGGGGTCACGACCTACGGCATCTATCAAATGCTGCAGGTCGTCCGGTTTGCCAGCATGACGCTGCTCCAGGGCATGATGATTTTCTTTTTTGCGGTGTCGCTTGGCTGGATTGCGTTTGCGGCGGGCTCGGTGCTCGCCGGCGCTTCCAAACGCCGCGATGATTCGGCTCGGACGGACGCCGCAGCCGCCGGCCCGCTCACAGCACTCGTGATGCCGATTTACAATGAAGATCCGCTGCGCACGACGGCTGGGCTGCGGGCTATGGGCGAAGCCCTCGCGCAGGCCGATGCGCATCGCGGCTTCGAAATCGTGGTGCTGTCGGATTCGACCAATGCCGATGCTTGGATACGCGAGACCTTGGGCGTAGATTTATTGCGCAAATCGCTCATCCCCGTCATGCCGGTTTGGTACCGGCGGCGCTGGAAAAATATCGCGCGTAAGTCCGGGAACCTGGAAGACTTCGTCGAGCGTTGGGGAGCCCGTTACGATCACATGATCGTGCTCGACGCCGATAGCCTGATCGATGCGTCGACCCTTGTGGCGCTGGTGCGGGCGATGCAGTCCGATCCTGCTTTGGGGATTTTGCAGACCGCTCCGCAACTCATCGGCGCGAGAACTTTTTTTGGACGCCTGCAGCAGTTCGCCGCCTGCGTCTACGGACCCATCATCACGCGCGGAGTCGCTGCGTGGTCCGGCGATTCCGGCAACTACTGGGGTCACAACGCCATCATTCGCATGGCAGCGTTCGCGCAAAGCTGCGGCCTGCCCAAGCTTGAGGGCCGCGAGCCCTTCGGCGGATTCGTGCTCTCGCACGATTTTGTCGAGGCCGCCCTGATGCGCCGCAGCGGCTGGAAAGTGCGCATGGCCACCGACTACGGCGGCTCGTGGGAGGAATCTCCGCCGTCGCTCATCGACATCGCCATCCGTGATCGCCGCTGGGCGCAGGGCAACCTGCAGCACTTGAGAATTATCGGCGCCACGGGTTTGAGCTTTACCAGCCGGCTGCACTTGGGCGTCGGCATCATGAGCTACCTGTCCTCGCCCCTGTGGTTGCTCATGCTGGGAATCGGCTTCGCGCTCGCCGTGCAGTCCCACCTGATCCGGCCGGAATATTTCAGCCATGACTTCCAACTATTTCCGACCTGGCCGCGTTTCGACGTCGAACTCATGATGGCGCTGTTCTGGTTCAGCATGGTCGTGCTCTTGATTCCGAAGATGCTCGGACTGATTCGCGCGTTGCTGTCGCGGCGCGTGCGGCGCGGCGGCGGCGGCGTCATCGGAATATCCGCAAGCTTCTTGCTGGAGGTCGTTCTGTCCGCCCTGTATGCGCCGGTGCTCATGCTGATACAGAGCCGGCATGTATTCGAGGTATTCATGGGGCGCGACTCCGGCTGGAAACCGCAGCGCCGCGACTCCGGCGGCACTACCTGGCATGAAGCGTGGACTTTTCACAAAAGGCATATGTTTTTCAGCTGTGTGACTGCGGTGATCGTGTGGTTCCTCTCCCCGCCTCTGCTTGCATGGGTATCGCCGGCGCTGCTGGGCCTATTTCTGGCTGTGCCGCTATCGCGCGCCAGCGGCAGCGAATCGATTGGTCGAGCGCTGTCCCGGTTTGCGCTGCTGCGGACCCCGGAGGAGATCGATCAGCCGGGATTGATATCCCGCCGCCAAGAACTCGTCGCGCAAGCCAGCCCACTCCCCGATGACGGACTGCGCTTCTTGGCGCGCAACCGCGATGCGCGATTGACGCACTCCAACGGAAATCTGCCGCGTCCGAAGGATCCTCGCGGCCGGCCCGATCCTCACGCCCTTACCGCAGCACAGAAGCTATCGGAAGCCGCCTCGTTGGATGAGGCGCTGGATTGGCTGTCGCCGACCGAGCGGGTCGAAGTCGCGGGCGACGCGCGCTTGCTCGGCCAGTTGGCGCTGCTGCCCGATGCGCCGCGGCCCATAATCTTGATTTAAAGGAACCTAAGCGAATGACGGCCCGACGCGCACTCCTGAAAACAGCTCTCGCATTGGCGACAGGGCAATTGGCATATGGCGAATTCTCAAGGGCGGCGCCGCTTGCCGCAGGCGCCAAAGCCGCCGCCGCGGGCGCTCAATCCCAGCCCTTCGACTTCGCCTGGCTGAAAGGTCAGGCGCATTGGCTGGCGAGCAATCTGTATCAGACGTCGCGCGATACCTTGCCGCCGGCGATGACCAAGCTTAGCTACGATCAATATCAGTCGATTCGCTTTCGCAGCAGCCATGCGCTATGGGCGGACCTAGGGTTGGCGTTCCGCCTACAGTTTTTCCAAGTGGGCCGAAGTTTTACCGAGCCGGTGCGCATATACGAGGTAATCAACGGCCGTGCGCACGAGATCGTCTACGACCCAGCGATGTTCGACTGGGAGAAAAGCGGCGTCGATCCTTCGCTGATGAAAGGTCACGCGGGCTTTGCGGGTTTCCGCGTGCAATTCGTCACCAACTGGCAGGCCGACGTTGCCGCATTCCTCGGCGCCAGTTATTTTCGCGCGGTCGGAGGCGACACGCGCCAATACGGTCTGTCGGCACGCGCCTTGGCGGTGGATACGGCGTTCCCGCGGCCTGAGGAGTTTCCGCGTTTTACGGCGTTTTGGTTCGAGCGGCCGCCGAAGGATTCTGGAACGTTGACGCTGTACGCCCTGTTGGATTCGCCGAGCATCGCCGGCGCCCTGCGCATTCAGATCGCTCCCGGCGCTACGCAGGTCATGGACATCGATACGGCGCTGTATCCGCGCAAACCGATCGAGCGCTTAGGGGTAGCGCCGCTCACCAGCATGTTCTTCTATGGCGAGAACGACCGGCGCGGCGCGAACGACTGGCGACCCGAGATTCATGACTCAGACGGACTCTCGATGTGGACCGGCGCCGGCGAGTGGATCTGGCGGCCCCTGACCAATCCAGCGCAGCTGCACCTGAACTCCTATTTCGACGACAACCCGCGCGGCTTCGGCTTGCTGCAGCGAGACCGGAATTTCGATCACTACCAAGACGATGGGGTCTACTACGATCGTCGGCCGAGCGTGTGGGTTCAGCCTAAGGCGAGCCCGAGCGGCTGGGGCAAGGGCGCCGTGCAACTGGTGGAAATTCCCACCGTGGATGAGACCTTCGATAACATCGTCGCATTCTGGAATCCGCTTGAGAAGCCCAAGCCGGGACAAGAGCTGCTGTTCAGCTACCGCTTGTATTGGGGCACGCACATGCCGTTCGAATCGCAGCTCGCGCGGACGATTGCGACGCGCACCGGCATCGGCGGAACTGTCGGCCTCAAGCGCCAGTACTATTCGTGGCATTTCGTGGTCGACTTCGCCGGCGGGGAGCTAGGCGCGCTCGCCAAGGACGCCCCGGTCGAGGCGGTGATCACCGTGTCGCGCGGCCAGACGGAACACGTGACCGCGCACTTCGTCGAGGAATTCAACGGCTACCGCGCGTTGTTCGATGTCAAACCGGCCGAGGACGACGTGGAGCCGATCGATCTGCGCCTCTACTTGCGGCTCGACGGCAGACCGCTGACGGAGACTTGGATTTACCAGTGGACGCCGCCCTCGATCAAGGACCGCAAGCTGGCGATTCAGTGAGGGCCCAATGCGCGCATGCCCTGCTCGGCCTCGATCGAGGTTTCGGACGCCGTGCCCGGATCCGACCACGCCACCGATTGCAAGACCTCCTCCGGATCCATTGGGGGTTCCGCCGTTGCTTTTCGCAACCGGTCGATTAACCGACGGCGGGCGTGCGCGACAGCCGTCGCGCCAGACTCCAAACGAGCGCACCGTATTGCTGAATGCACTCGCGCACGGCGGCGGAATCGCCCTAGCGGCGCTTCTTGGGCGAGAACTTCGGCGCCTTCAGGCGCTGCGTATCGCCTGTCGGCTTGCGCAGCTCCGCGTCACGCCGAATGAACGGCTGTGCCCGCCCCGGATCGAGCATCGCCGCTCGCCATTCGTTGAGTTGATGCTTGAGCAATGGCAGCAACGCCTGCTGTGAACCCGACTCAGCGTCCGTCTGCCCGATTAAGGTACTGCAGTACAGGTCGAAATACTCCGTGTACAGTTCCTCGTAGCGCTGCAGCGGATCGAGAAACGCCGCATCCTGCACCACGTCGCTACCCACGTGATGGGCGCAAAGGAAGCTGCAGGCTTTGCGCAGATACACCGCATGCTCGGCAATGACCGCGTGATCATAGCTGCGTCCCGGACGGAAGTGCTCCAGGACCTGCATTCGCAGTGTGCCCCGAACCTCACTATCGCGCAGATACTGGAAAAGCGCCTTGCCGTGCAGGAGGCGGAACGTCGTTTGCTTGAGCGCAGTGATCTGCGCGCCCCAAAGACGGTGGTCCGCGACCTGGTGCATCAGGCGCGAGTGTTCGCGCTCCCATTGCTGCCAGACAGCCGGATTCTCGAGAATTCGGCGCGCGACCAACTGTTCCTTGACATCGCTGCTGCGCGACGCTGTCTGGACACGATCGGCCGACTCGCGCATGAGGCGCGCATGGTCTATGGCCTGGCGGAGCATTCGTTACCTCTCCCCTTGGCACATTCTGTCAAATGCCAAGAGCTGTCAATGCGTTGCCGTCCGCAGACACATCAATGGGTTGTACGCGTTAGGTAACCATCGCCATTAAGCTCGATACTTTAGCAAGCAGCGCCGCGAAACGGGGCTTCAAATGCAAGCGTTCTCACGACAAGCCTTGTGCGCAGCGGCACCCATCGGGGTGCTCGCGTTCTGGGGTGGCATGTGGATGGCGGGACGGCGGTATCCTTCGGAATACGACTGGCGCTACATGACCATATCCAGTTTGGTCTACCCCGACCGCAACCCCGATGGTTATCGGTGGGCTTGGGCCGGCCTCATTCTGTGCGCGCTGGGCGGCCTGTGTTGGACGACGGTACTGATCCGCGACTGGCCACGGGAGGTCGCCGGACGGCGGCCAATCGGAATCTGGGCTCTCGGGCTAGGCTACTTCTGCATGGTGTGCTGCGCCTTGCTACCCGAGCGGCTTCTTCGCGTTCCGAAGGGCCACGAAATACTGGCGCTATCGGCCTTCTTCGGTATATGCATCGGAATTGTACAGCTTACCTTCCACGCCGCTGAACGGAGCTTGCGGCTGCGCAAGCACTGGTTCCTCGGCGCTTCTCGAGTCTACGCCGGCCTGTTGGCCGCGATTGCGCTGTCGCCGATCCTGCCGGCGGGTATTGCGCCGTCGTACGTGTCGCGTGCGCTGCCGCAGCTGCCGTGGGTAGGTCTCGAATGGCGCGCGCTGGGCGTTCCCGTGTACTTGAGTTTTGCGTTCTGGGAATGGATCACCTGCGTCGTTTTCTCCGCGTACATTACCGGCCTGTCCACGCGGTTCCGCATCCGGCGGGGTTCAAGACATCTGAGCTGCTGATGGCTCTTGATTGGCGCTGATGCGTGATGAGGAAATCGAGGGATCGACGAGCCAAGTGACCGTGCGGGTCCGGATGGATCCGGCCCGTGCATTGCCGCGCAGGTGCGGCACTCGCCAGAAAAGCGTACTGCCACGTCGCACAAGATGGCCGCGCACATGGTGAAGTCTACGCGATCGTCGAGACACCCCTGAACCGCTGCTACAGCCGGATTTGTACTCCGGCAGAAGAGGGGCAAAGACCTCAATTTGTTCTAGAAGCGCCGCTTTTCCGGACTTTGCCCGTGCTTCGTTAAGACGCTCGAGCATCAGAGGCCGACGCGGCAGGCCTGGACGAGTAGCGAGGAGCAAAAAGAAGGCCAACAATACGGGTATATCGATCGCTATCGTACCCAGTGCGTGATGAGAGAGGGCAGTCGCTTGAACACCCGTCAACGGTGCCCTCTCGTAGTAATCCTGCCAGGAGCGCTCGAAACGGAATCGAAAGCAGCGCCGCAAGATATCCGCATTCCCGACAGCATTATCCGATACACAAATTGAAGATCGTTGCTGCCGGCCGAAGACCTCAGGATCCTCGCCTTCTTGCGTATCAAAATCGAAGTAAGCCTCCATACTGCTGGAAAGCACGTTCAATTCAGACTCGCCGTGCGCCCAAAACGTTCTCAATAGGCCGCAGCGCCCTTGGGAAGTGGATTGAATGAAGACGCCCCGCCAGCCCGAGCTGGCCGAGTCAACAGGACTTTGGAAACCGTAACGTCCAAGCTCGTTCCGCCAGGGAGCTTCGGTCCATTCGACCCATACGCGCTCTGCCGGCACGTGTAAAAGGTCTGCACAGGCGAGTGTGCTCGCTCCTTTCGAATAGGCGAGTGCCGTGCACAAACGCGTCAGCTCATCGCTCAGGACATATCGCGTTGCGCAACTGTTGATGTCTTTGGCGAACGCGGCCGCACTGTTTAAATGCGTGACAGATCCGTCCTTCGTGTTCTCAACGATGAATGGGGTTCGACATTGCGCGATACGATCAGCCAATCTCATCCTTCAAAATTAGCAGCGCCGCAAACGGGCGGAACTACTTTGGGATGACTCGAGCCGCCATCGTGATGAACCCATCCATTTCCGATGTAGATGTCAGGGACCTCTACGGCGCGGTACCACCGTAGCGCTTCGACAACGCCGGCAGGGGAATAATGCGCAAAAGCGAATCGCGGTAGGCGGCGCTCGAATGCAGGCAAACACCGGAGGTTAGAGTTAAGGCAAATGTTCCATGACCTGCCACTTCGGCATATGACACCGCGGCGGCATTCACCAGCAGGGACCGCGCGATGCGAATAAAGCCAAGCTCCGCAAGCTGCATCGATAGACGTTTGATCGAATCGCGGCTGAGGTATTCCACCTTGTCGGCGCGCAAGGTCACGTAATTGCCGTCCGCCTCGATGTAGTCGATTGACTTCGGATCGAGCGGATACAGTCGCCGTTGTCGCTCGCCCACCAAATACCGTGGTGGAATCGGCGCCGTGCAACCGAGTTCCGATGGCTTCGAAGTAAGACGACCGTACTTGGATAACGCGTAATTGAATCGATGACGGGCGCGGGCCATTGCCTGGTCGAATCGCTCTGCAGTCACTGGCATCACGAAGTAATCAATTGCGCCTTCTGCGAAAGCCCTCATCGCGTGATCAGCGCAGTTCGACACCATGATGCCTAAAGGACGGGTGTCGGCCCCCACTGCTCGCAAGAGCTCAAAGCCCGACATATCCGGCAACTCCACATCCATGAGCACAATGTCCGGGTGAAGTGTGCCCGCCGCATCAATGGCGGCCTTACCGCAGTCGACATCGCCGACCACTTGTACATCGTCGCTGCGCTCACATAGCCGAGTCAGGCTATCTCGCGCATGGGCATGGTCATCTACGATTAATATCTTCACGTGTGTTCTCGGACGTGACTACGTAGAAGAGTCCCATGCGCGGTACCATTGTTGTGTAAAGGAATCGCTGGGATACCACCGCGTTATCCCTTCTTAGTGCTCACTGCAGATGGAAAGCTGGATTGCGCACCGAAGTAGCACTCGATGGCCTCCACCTTGTCCTCCCTAAGTCGGAAATACTCCACATTCCGGAACGTCTTACCGTTCTTGGTGTGACAAACGTACATCACAAACGCCTCGTTGCCGCTTCCAAATACCCGCTGCAAGTCAAACCGCTCGATAAAATCAATCTGTGTCTCCCAGCATTTCGTTTTGAAGGCGCTCTTGCTGATGTGGTCGTCACCGGCTGCGCTCGTGAATGTGAAGTCGTCCGCCAGCAGGATGTCGATCGGGCGCCAGTCCTTTTTCTCCCATGCCGCATACCATTTGCGGATGGTCTCGTCGCTTTTCGGGCTCAGTCCGGTCTCCGCGTGCGCACTCGCAATTTGCGGGATGCCCGCCGCTGCAGCCAGTGCGCACGCACCCGCCTCGAGAATCGTCCGGCGCGACATTGCTCTTTCTGTCATGACTCGTTGCCTCCTTACATTTCCCGGCCTTCGAATTTCAGCTCTTCCGGCTGGCTTTTTTTTGTCTGACGACGGAACAGTAATTCAACATAGCGACGCAGGTGGTCGATGCTCGCTTCGACCACCCCGGCGTTCCCCTTGGCCTTCGCCAGGATGAATGCACCCTGCAGCACGGCCTGCGTGTGCAGCGCGAGGCTTTCGGCTGTCCACGGCGCGTGGATGTGGTAACGCTTTATCGCATCGGCAATGTCGGATTCCAGTTTGGCGGCATGACCGCAGATGCTTGCATCGCACGCGTGCCGAATGTCCGGGTGGGTCCCGTATGCCTCCTGAACCATCGTGCCGGCGAGACACGTAAACTCTGCGACGCCACCGCGCAGCATTGCCTTGCGAAAATCGAGGTAGCCGAGGACGCGATCAAGCGGATCGTCGAATCGGTGGTAGGGAGCGGCAGCGAAAAGCGCGCCGGTCAACTCCGACCAATGATTCGCGGCCGCGACCGCGAGCGAGTCCTTACTCGGAAAGTGGTGAAAGAACGCACCCTTCGTCACGCCGGCACTGGCGCAGAGTTCATCAACGGACGTTGCGGCGTAGCCTTTCTTTCGGATAATCGAGATGGCCGCATCGAGCAGCTTGCGGCGCGCACCGCCCGACCGTGACGGCTCGTTAAGTTGCGGATTCATACACCAATCGTACCAACCAGTCGGTATGTCGTCAAGATCGAGGGACTGATCCCACCATTGCGCAATTCCCTCGGCGGTCGTGAGTGCATCGAACACCACCTGCGGCCGCGCCCTAATGCGGCGCACCAGCGTGAGGCTCCTCCTCTAAATGCGGTCGCTTGCGAGGTCTGCCGATGCTCATCCGGTTTTTATTACCCGGCGCAGGGCACCTTCAGCGTACACGGCGGGCAAGTGCATCGAGATCAGTTGCGCTAACGTACTCGGCCTCTGGAAACGTACAGAGACCGTTCCCCGTTAGCGACCACTCGCGCAGCAAATGACGGCGCAGACGGTCCAGCCACGTTTCGTCTATTCGCCAGCATCCTTCATCACGCTGCCAGCGGCATTCATCCCATTTTGATTCTGGTCAGTTGGCGGGCGGCTATCGTCCACGCATCAGAGCGCATTCGTTTGCTTTTTTATGTCGCGACAACACAACAGGGATCTTCGCGCCTGCAAGCACGTTGCCGCATATGTCATCAATAATTTTGGGGGAGATTACGATGAGAATTTCACGAAGGGTCAACTGTTCCGGTATGCAGGAGCCTGCCAATGATGCGGCTCGCATGACCCGACTCCTCGCGGCTGCCGGCGCACTGTCGATCGCATTGATCGGCCTGCCTGCCCTCGCGCAACAGGCGCCGGCGCCAGCCGCGGACACAGAAACTGAGCTGCAAGAGATCGTCGTCACCGGCTCCATGATAAAGAGGGTCAATGCCGAAACCGCGGAGGCCGTCACTATCGTCAAGATGGATTCTCTCAAAGACCTGGGCGTTACGACGGTAGAGCAGGCGCTTAACCTAATTACCTCGAATAATGCCACGGTAACTACTGCGTCCAACGTCGCGACCTTCAACGGGGGCGCCTCAGTGGCGGCCCTGCGCGGCATGGGTCCAACCAAGACCCTGGTGCTGTTGGATGGCCAGCGCCTTGCGAACAACGTGACCCTTGGAAGCGGGGTCGATCTGAATACGATCCCATTCGCGGCCATTGATCACATCGAGGTACTGCGGGAAGGCGCCTCGTCGCTGTACGGTTCAGACGCCATTGCGGGTGTCATCAACTTCATCACCAAGAAGGATTACGACGGGGGTGAAGTGAACGTCAACTATTCGCACCCGGAGCACCCTGGCGGCTCTTCGGACAACGCAGATCTCACCTATGGAATCGGGAATCTGGCGTCTGACGGTTATAACTTCATGATAACGGGAAATTTTACCCAGCAGAAGGAACTGACCGCATCACAAAGGCCATTTGCCAGTACGGGATATAATGCGGCGTTGGGACTCGCAAACTTTAACGGACCGTACGGACCCTGGCCGGGGAGTTATTCGGACGCCAACGGCAGCCTCTGGCAGATCGGCTATCCGAACTGCGCTGGCAATCCGCATTTGGCTGCGACAGGCGGCAGTTGCCAATACCTGTATTCCGCAGCAGTGGACTTGATTCCGCAGTCAAGCTCCGAGTCTGGATTGATCTCGTTTACCAAGGCACTCCCGGGCAATAACACACTGAGTGTCCAATACTTCTACAGCCGCTTCGATTTAACCCTCTGGAGTGGTCCCCAGGAGTATGCCTTCGGGATGAGCCCTACATCCCCCTATTACCCGACGGCAGCCAACTCGACGTGTGTCGGGACCTGCACCACCACCACACCCGCTTTGGGCGGCCCCATTGGGGTTGGTTGGACTGACCCGAATAACAATCGCTATTTCGGGAATATAAACACGGAGCAACGGGCTCTCGTGACGTTTGCGGGCGCGAACGGGGGTTGGGACTACTCGACGGCTTTTGACTGGAGCGAGAACAAAGGGGTGCAACAGGTCAGGGGAGGCGAGGCCAATTACGCCGAGATTGCGCCCGGCGGCACCTTGAGCAATCTGATCAACCCGTTCGGTCCGCAATCTGCGGCCGGACAAGGTCTGATTAATAGCGCTTATACGAACGGCAATCTCGAAGTGGGGACACTGACCCTCTATGACCTTAACGGTCACGCCAGTCATCCACTGGGCGACCTCTTTGACGCAGGTCGGCCGGCACAGTTTGCCGTTGGCTTCGATTACCGAGACGAGGAAATTAACAACACTCCAACACCATTGGCAACGACGTTGTACACAGCAACTTATTTCCCGCCCATCGTGGTTACCGGAAGTCGAGTGTCGGAGGCGGCCTATGTGGAACTGAACGTTCCTGTGACAAGCCAAGCTGAATTTACAGTATCGGATCGTCAGGACCGGTATAGCGATTTCGGTACGACCAATAACGCGAAGGTCTCGTTTGCCTATCAGCCATTTAGCATCCTGAAATTTAGAGGGGCTGCCTCCACAGGCTTCAGGGCACCTACGCTCGTTGAAGAGTATGCACCCAATACCTTTGGTGCCCTCTTCGGCAACATGGTCGGCCCAGGGTGCGCATCGGGAAATTACACCACGGTATTTTCGAAATTGAATTGCATTTCGCAAGGCTTGTCGTTGAACGGCGGAAACGCCAACTTGAAGCCGGAAACATCGCAAAATTTTGATCTCGGATTTATCCTTGAACCGATCCACAATCTGGACTTTACGGTTGACTATTACAGAATCAATCTCAGGAACGAGATTCAAACGCTTCCCGGTGCGACGATCTATGGAAACCCCACGACATTCGCAGACTTGTATGTGTTGAATAATGCCGGGACGCTCACTCCGGCGTCGTTATCCAACGTCCAATGTCCGACACCTAAAGCGGCGACGTGCGGATACATCATCACAACATTTGAGAATACGGGTAGCATTACGACCGACGGATTCGATCTGAGTGCCAGCTATGTAATGGACTCGGATGTCGGCAAATTCCGCGTCGGCATGGAAGGCACCTTTGTGACCGGCTACCGATTGTCGGAATATCCGGGCGGTCCCCAGCTTAGTCTGGCTGGACAATTCAATCAGGGGAATCAGCCGGTCATTCGTTATCAGCACGAGCTGACGCTCGATTGGGCCTATCAGAACTTTGGCGCCGGTCTATCCAACCACTTTACTGAGCATTATCACGATTATCTTCCGGACGCTGCGGATAACATCATCACGGTGGGCAATTTCTCGATTTGGAATGGCTACGTGTCCTTCAAGCCCATTCCGGCCCTGAAATTGTTGGCGGGAATCAACAATCTTCTCGATACCAATCCGCCCTTTTCCAACCAAGAGCAGAATTGGCAGGCCGGCTACAACCCGATTTTTTCGAGCCCGCTCGGCCGTACCTTCTACGGCCGGATAACATTCGACTTCTGATTCTCTCGTAGAGGATCAACCTCTCGCCGGCGCGATCCGCACCATAAAAAAACCCTCGCCAGCTTTCGCCGGCGAGGGTTTTTGTTCATCAAATTAAGAGCCTGGCAGTGACCTACTTTCACATCGACAAAGTCGACACTAGCATCGGCGCAGAGCGTTTTCACTTCCGAGTTCGAAAAGGGATCGGGTGGTTCCCACTCGCTATGGCCGCCAGGCAAACCGGTCGCAATGGGGGCTAGTCATGTCTAGCCCCCACCGCTAATTCGCGCAATTTGTTTCGACGTTTCGTCGCATTCAAGTAATCAATTGCATCCCATCACGATTTGCCGCGTTAAAAGCAAATCGCTTGGGTGTTATATGGTCAAGCCTCACGGGCAATTAGTACTGGTTAGCTAAACGCATTACTGCGCGTACACACCCAGCCTATCAACGTCGTAGTCTTCGACGGCCCTTTAGAGACCTTAAAGGTCTAGGGAGATCTAATCTTGGGGGGGGCTTCCCGCTTAGATGCTTTCAGCGGTTATCCCGTCCGTATATAGCTACCCGGCAGTGCCACTGGCGTGACAACCGGAACACCAGAGATACGTTCACTCCGGTCCTCTCGTACTAGGAGCAACTCACCCTCAAATCTCCAACGGCTACGGAAGATAGGGACCGAACTGTCTCA
>PKXS01000076.1 GCA_003132425.1 Gammaproteobacteria bacterium
GACCAGGGCGGCGGCCTAACGGGGCGCAAATGCCGGAGATCTCCGTGACGCCGCTGTGGATGGAGAATGTGGTGTTGCCCGCGCCCGCCGAGCATCCGTTGCCGAAGCAGGTCGAGGTCCTGATCGTCGGGGCGGGTTACACCGGGCTTTCGGCGGCTCGCGAAACGGCGGCGGCGGGGCGCTCGACGCTGGTGCTGGATTCCTCGCAAGTCGGCGGCGGCTGTTCGAGCCGCAATGGAGGTCAAGTCGCCTATAGCATCAAGCCATCGTACGAGAAGTTGAAGTCGCTGCACGGCGCGGATCTGGCGCTGAGAATTTGCGAGGAGGGCCGGCGCGCCGTGGCGAATCTGCGCGACCTGGCGAGGCAAGAGAATGTCGATTGCGATTGGCGCGAGTCAGGATGTTTTTATGGCGCGCATACGCCGCGGCATTTTGCGCAAATGGTCCGCGAGGCGCAGAACCAGCCACGGGGACTCGAACAGAGGATCAGCGTAGTTCCGCGAGCGGAGCAGCGGCGCGAAATCGCCAGCGACTTATACCACGGTGGGCTGGTTTATCATGACGACGCTTCCGTCGATCCCATGCGATTGCTAATGGCGCTTTTGCGGCGGGCTCTCGACTGCGGTGCCGTCGTGGTGCGCGAGTGCCCGGTCACTGCCATCAGAACCGCGCGCAGCGGCTTTGAAGTGCTGACCGCTCGCGGAATCGTTCAGGCACGCAAGGTGCTGCTGGCGACCAACGGATACTCCGGTCCGCTTTCTCCGTGGCATCGCCGACGGGTTATTCCGATCGGAAGCTACCAAATCGCGACTGAGCCGTTGGGAGTCGAGCGCATTCGTTCGCTCATACCCAACGGCCGAAACATCGTCGATTCGCGGCGCGTGATCGTGTATTTCAGACCGTCAGGCGACGGTGAACGAATTATATTCGGTGGCCGGGCCGCGTTGAGCGAGAGAAATTCGCTCGAGTGCGTGCCGCGGCTTCGCACAATGATGGGCCGCGTATTTCCGCAGTTGAAATCCGCCGGCGTCAGTCATGCCTGGGCCGGTTGGGTCGCCTATACCTTCGACACCCTGCCGCACCTCGGCCAACACAACGGGATTCACTACTGCATGGGCTACTGCGGGCAAGGCGTGCCGCTCGCGACCTATTTCGGCATGCGCATCGGTCAACAAATACTGGAGCTCACCGAGGGGCGCACCGCTCTTGACGGGCTGCCGTTCGCGTCTCGGCCATATTACTTCGGCGTGCCGTGGTTCCTGGCGCCGTCAGTACTCGCGTATCGCTTGCTGGACGCCGCAGGGCTGTAAGAGGTGCCGCGCCGGTGGAGGGTTGCCTACGGCGGAGCCGACGCACTCGGACATGGAACGGGCCGCAGCGCGGCGCCTTCCGCGCCCGATCCGCCTAGGTAGACGATTCGGTAGATTCGTCCGCGCATATCGTCAGACACATACAGCGACCCGTCCGGCCCGACCGCGAGGCCGCTTGGGCGATGCGCGGCCTTGTCCGGCGATTTCACCGCCCCCGCAAAGCCGTCCGCGAATATCTCGCACTCGCCGGCGGCATGATCTCCCGCGAGTGCTTGGAACACCACGTCGTAGCCGGCCTGCGCATAAGGCGCTCGGTTCCAAGAGCCGTGGAACGCGATGAACACGCCGTTACGGTAGCGAGGCGGGAACTGCTGCTGGTCGTAGAACACCATGCCGTTCGGCGCCCAATGCGCGCCAAACACCGCGATCGGCGCGGCCTTTTTTTCGCATGGGCCCACCGTCTTGCCGCCGTCGCCGCCGTACTCGGGCGCAAGTACCAGCTCGTTTCGCACCGGGTCGAAATAGCACATTGGCCAGCCATAGTCGGCGCCCTCAACCAATCGCAGCAACTCTTCCGCCGGCAACGTGGCTTCCTCCTCTACTCGATACAGGTCCGGCCAATTTGTGCGGAGCTGGTCGCGTCCGTGCTGCGTTGCGTAGATGTAGTGTCGCGCCGGGTCGATCGCGAGGCCTTCCGCATTGCGAATGCCCGTGGCGAATCGTTCCAGAGGAGAAAAGAACTGGTGCGTCCTGTTCGCGTCATAACGCCAGATGCCGCCGCGCGTCTGAAGCTCGGTGCAGGGGTTGGCGCCCGGCGACTTGAGAGCCCGGTCTTTCAGTTGGCAGGAGTTGGTCGCTGTCGCGACATCGATATACAGGGAACCGTCGGCATCGATGACGAACGGATGCATGGGATGGTCGCCCCGCAAAGGCAACCCGGAAATGATGGTCTCTGGGGCCTCGGTGGGAACGATCGAGCCCGCAGGCAGGGTATACCTGACGATCTTATCGTTGATTTCCGCGTAGAGCGCTCCCGTGTACAGGCCGATGCCGGTACCGCCGGCGCCGCCGCTCCTTACTGTCTCCCCAAAACGCCGAATCACGTCGGCCTTGCCCGTCCCGGCCGTGTCCTGCAGGGCCACGAGGAATCCGCCCGCATGCGGCGTGTCGTTGCCGTAATAGCGGCCGGACCAGGTGTTGACGTATACAACCCCGCTCGGCGCCACCACCAGGTGACGAGCGTGACCAATATTGTCGGCGAATACGCTTGCACAAAAGCCGGCGGGCAGCGCCAGCCCGCTATCGTCTCGACAGGACGGTGCGGCCGCCGACGCCGGCGCGCCGCTCAGGCACACCGCACCCAGCACGGCGATCACCGGCAGAGCGCCGCGACGCGAGGCGAGACATCGCATGTGACATTTCACGGGGCCAAACGATAGCACGGCAGTCAATGAAAAATAACGGAACGGTACCGTTGCGTTTCAATGACAAAGTCAGTAGGCTGGGCGCCTGATCATGGGGTTCTACCGTCTTTGAGGAGCAAACCATGCCCGGACTCAAACAGGCAGTTTTCGGAGCGGCAGCCGCAATAGCGATCTCCTGTGCCCCCGTTGCGCCTGCGGCCGCGGGCGATCACGGGTTTGGGCACTTCCATCCTTGGGGATTAGGCCACGGTGTTCTCGGAGCCGCCTTGGCACTGGCAACGTTGCCGCTTGCCATCGTCTCTGCCGCACTCTCGGCGGCCGATCAGCAAGCCCCGCCGCCCGCTTACGGCGGCCAGCAGGGATATGCGCCGCAGCCCTATGCACCACAGCCTTACTATGCGCCGCAGCCCTACTATGCGCCGGCCCCGGCCTACTATCCGCGAGCGCCCGCGTACTACCCGGCGTCGCGCGCCTACTATGCGCGTCGGCCGAGCTACCACGGCGGCTACGCCGCTCATGGTAACTATCGCTCGGGCGGCTACGGCTATCGCCGGTAAGGGAACATGGATCGAAGGGGGATTAAGGCCGTCAGACGGGGCGGACGACCGTCTCGTGCGGATGCGTTGCGATTGCGGGAGCGAATCTTAGAGGTCGCGACCGAGTTATTTCTCGCGCAAGGGTACGGGTCGACGACTATCGAAGCGGTGGCGGCGCAAGCGGGTATTTCGAAACGCACGCTCTATCATCGTTTCGATGACAAGGCGGCGCTGTTTGCCGCTGTCGTGCGTGCCATCATCGATAAGATCAGGCCTGCCGCAGGGGTGCCATTGATCGAAGGCGCAACCTTGCACGATGTGTTGCGTCGTCTCGCGGGAATGATCCTGCATGCCGCGCTATCGCCGCAAGCCATGGCGTTGCATCGGCTGGTCAGTGCCGAATCGTCGCGCTTTCCCGAATTGGCGCGTGCGGTAAGCCGCGACGGCAGCAGGGGAGAGGCGACGACTCTCATCGGCGGGTTGCTCGCCCGCGAGCTGCGCGATTCGAAGCTTAAGCCTGAGAATCGCGCTTTCGCGGCGGAACAGTTTATTTTGATGGTCGTTACGCTGCCGCAGCGCCGTGCGATGGGTTTCGGCACACCGATGACCATCGGCGAACTCGACGCCTGGGCCGACAAGACGGTCAGCCTGTTTCTCAACGGTTGCCGGGGCTGGAACGTGTGACGAGGAGCGAAGATTAGTCGAGATCGCGACCCAAGGCGTCGCGGACCGGAACCGGCAAAGGGTTCAGCGAGTGCCGGTACTGGTCATGATCGACTCCGATGCTCAAGGATGCGCCGCTCTTCATCGCCTCCACCATCGATGGCGACAATTCGAAGCGCAGAAAATGCACCGCTGAGGTCTTCTCGTCGTTTTCACGCTCCAGATCTTCGTCGGCGATCGCGAACACCCGCTCCATTTCGCTGACCCGAATCCAGCACCGATCTTCGACGCCGATCAATTTCTCGAGCGCCGCGCGCCGCGCGCCGGAATCCGGATATTCCAGCAGCAACGTGACCTTCCAATTGCTGCCGTCGGGAATCAACGGATTGTAAGCGTCGAGTTCGCCTTGTATCCCGTCGCTGTCGAATATGCGTTCGGTGCGCAGCATCTCCTGGACTTGGTAGCGGATCGTCGTGCCATCCTCGAAACACCAAGTCATGTTCGGTCCGACTTGCACATTGCGCAATTGCTTGTGACGAATGACTTCGTCGCGCAATCGCCCCCGCTCGCTGGCGTACTGCTCCAGTCCCATTAGATCCCGGCGCGTCAATTTTTTCATGTCAGAGTTTCACCGCATGCCGTTTCATCATAAGCCGTAGGCCATTCTGAGCAGCGTCAACGGATGCGTCGGCGGCATTTCGTTCTGCAGACCGCTTTCGATCTGGCGCCCCGCCATCGGACAATCGCTGGCGTAGTAGTCGGCGCCGCTCGCCTGCACGCGTTGCACCACCGGCTTGCCGATCTTCATCGACATGTCGCGAAATTCTCGCTTGACGCCGTAAGTACCGTTGTGGCCCGAGCAGCGCTCGATCGGTTCCACCGTCGTCCCCGGAATCAGCTGCAATACATCGCGGGTCTTGAGGCCGATATTTTGCACGCGTAGGTGGCATGCCACGTGGTACGCAATCTTGCCGAGGGGGCGCGTGAAATCGGTGCGCATCAGTCCGCCCTTGTGCCGCAGCGCCAAATATTCGAACGGATCGAAGGTATGTTCCCTTACCTTTGCAAGGTCCGCATCGCCTGGAAACATCAGCGGCAGCTCCTGTTTGAACATCAGCACGCAGGAGGGGATGGGCGCGACGATATCGTAGCCGCGTTCGATCATCGCGAGCAGGTGCGGCAGGTTCTTGTCCTTCAGGTCCGCAACGCCCTGCAGGTCGCCCAGCTCGAGCTTGGGCATCCCGCAGCAGTTCTCCTGCTCCACCAGCGCCACCTCAATGCCGTTGTGCTCGAACACGCGCGCGAGATCGAGTCCGATCTGCGGCTCATTGCGATTGGCGTAGCAGGTGGCAAACAGCGCCACCTTGCCGCGAGTGCCCTCTGCCGGCTGAGCGGCGGCTGCGGGCCTGCGTTGCGCCGCGAGCTGCTTGCGCAACGTGTTCGATCGGTAGAGCGGCACGGGCGCCTGTGGGTGCACGCCAAGCACGGTGTCGAGGACCTTGCGCCCCACGGAACGCACCACGGCGCGCGTGTCCACCTCGGCGATGACGGGGATGCCCGCGATCTTGCCGATGAGGTCGGTCGAGCTCAGCACCTTGTCGCGCCAGCGCGTGCCGCCGCCACGGTGTTTGACGGCCTTGGCGCGCAGCATCAAGTGCGGAAAGTCGACGTTCCAAGGGTGCGGCGGCACGTACGGGCACTTGGTCATATAACACATGTCACAGAGGTAACAATTGTCGACCACTTGCCAATAGGCTTTCTTATCGACGTCGCCGAGCTCGCCGTTCTTTGACTCGTCGATCAGATCAAACAGAGTCGGAAAGGAGTTGCAAAGATTGAAGCAGCGGCGACAGCCGTGGCAGATATCGAATACGCGCTCGAGTTCCTTTTCGAGCGCGCCGGCGTCGTAGAACTGCGGTTCCTGCCATCCTAGGGCATGCCGCGTCGGCGCCTCGAGGCTTCCCTCGCGGCCTGAGTTGATCTGTCCCTCGGGCACGGCAACGGGTTAAAGGTTGTCCAATGCCTTTTGGAAGCGATTGGCGTGCGACCGTTCCGCCTTGGCCAACGTCTCGAACCAATCGGCAATTTCGCCAAAGCCTTCGTCTCGGGCGCTCTTCGCCATGCCGGGGTACATGTCCGTGTATTCGTGCGTCTCGCCCGCGATAGCCGCCTTGAGATTCAGCGAGGTCGCGCCGATCGGCAATCCGGTGGCCGGGTCGCCGACCGCTTCCAAATATTCCAAATGGCCGTGGGCATGGCCTGTTTCGCCCTCTGCCGTGGAACGGAACACAGCCGACACGTCATTGAAGCCTTCGACGTCCGCCTTGGCCGCGAAATACAAATAACGCCGATTCGCTTGCGATTCGCCTGCGAATGCGTCTTTCAAATTCTTTTCCGTCTTGCTACCTTTTAAGTTCACGGCTCGCTCCTATAAATTCAGCACCGTAGCGACGTTAGACCCCTGGACCGCGCGAAGTCAAATTGGCGCTCTCTATCAGCGCGATAGATAGAATCAGTCGCGCTAAGATTTCTGAATGCCGACGACACTTGAGGAAGCGAATGAAGGCCGAGCCGATCCAGTACTCCGCAGGCTACAAGCGTGTTGTGACGCTGCTGCTGATGACGGCCTACACGTTCAATTCGATGGACCGGAGCATCATTCCGATCATCGCTCAGTCGATGAAGATCGACCTCAACCTGACCGACACCGAGCTCGGATTGCTCGGCGGGACGGCCTTCGGCATTCTGTACGCATTCGGCGGGATCCCGATCGCGCGCCTCGCGGAGCGCTTTAGCCGGGTCAATATCATCACAATCGCGCTGATAGTCTGGTCCGGCTTAAGCGCGCTGTGCGGCGCGGCGGCGACATTTCCGCAGTTGCTGCTGATCAGATCCGGCGTAGGCCTCGCGGAGGCCGGCTGCGCGCCGCCCGCGCACTCGTTGATCTCGGACTACTTCGAGCCCGAGCGCCGCAGCTCGGCGTTGTCGGTTTATTCGTGCGGGATTTCGCTCGGCTACATTTTGGCCGCCGTCGGCGGCGGCTACGTGGCGCAGCATCTGGGCTGGCGCGCCGCGTGCGCGGTGGTCGGCCTGCCGGGCATCGCGATTGCCGTGCTGATCAAGATCCTCATCCGGGAGCCGCCGCGCGGCTATTCGGAATCCTCGAGCGCCATTCGCGACACGCGCGGTTCAGCGACGGCTCCAAGCCGGGCCGTCGCGCCGTTCTCGCTGCGGGCGGAATTGAGTGAATTGCGCGCCGTCGGCAAGGCCCTGCTCCTTGATTGGCCCGTCCTGCACATGATTCTTGGCGTGACCATCGGCGCGTTCGCCGCGTATGGTTTCTATGCCTTCATACCGCCGTACTTTAGCCGAGCATTCGGGCTTGGCTTCGCGATGATTGGGATCATCGCCGGACTTGCCGGAGGAGTCGCGGTCGGCATCGGAATCGTGGCCGGCGGATTCATCGCCGACTTTCTCGCCAGGCGCAGCGCGAGCTGGTATGCGCTGGTTCCGGCGGTTGGCGGCGCCATCGCCGCACCTCTGTTTCTCCTCGCCGTTCTGCAGACGCATTGGAGGATGGCGACCTGCCTGCTGGCGCTCGCCGGCTTTTTTCAGTACGCATCCCTCGGCCCCACTTTTGGAGTGGTGCAAAATGTGGTCGACAAGCGTCGTCGCGCCACCGCGACGGCCCTGCTGTACATTTGTTTGAATGTGATCGCGCTCGGCGGCGGGCCCTTGTTCACGGGCTGGGTCATCGACCGGTTTGCGGAGACCGGTTTTCATCATCTGCATTTCCCGATGCTTGCGAGCTCGCTCGGCGCCACGTTCAGAGCCGGTTGCCCGGCAGGCACGAGCAATGCGGCCTGCGAGTCCATACTCGCCGCCGCCACGCGACAGGGACTTCTGGTGATGCTGATATTTTTCGCCTGGGCGTGCCTGCATTACTTTTTAGCCGCCTTAGGACTCGGGAAGGCGCTCAAGGCGGCCGCGCGCCGCAATGCCGACATCGCCGCTCTGGGGTAAGAGCGCCCTACGGCGGCGCGTCCGCCACTACCGGTGTCCTGGCCTCTTCGGTCCAGTCGGTTTCGATATAAAACGGGCCCGGCCGCTCACGCAGCTGTTCGTACTTGCAAATCTGCGGCTCGGCTCCGAGCGCAGTCGAAACGCCGCTGCGAAAGGCCCATTCGCCGCGCTCGCTGTCGCTCGCGCGGACGTAGCTGTTGATCATGAAGCGCCGATCGTACTGACTGACATTGGGCGCCGAACCGTGCACGGTGAACAGGGTCCAGAGCAGAAGGTCGCCGGGCTGCATTTCGCAGGTCATGATCTTCGACGGATCGAGGCTCGCGCGCCGCAGTTCCTCGTCCTGCGTCTGGCCGACCATGATCGGACCATCGTCGGAGAGGCCAAGGTATCCGAGCCGATGACTCCTGGGGATGATCCGCAGCGCGCCGTTTTCAACCGTCTGCCGATCAATGGCGAGCCCGGTCGTGACGGAACTGCGAACATAGTCGAAATCCTTGATATTGCCTTCCCGGAAGCGGGCGTCTTGATGAAAGCGATAGGAGGTATATTTCGCGCCGGGCGGCTTCCAATGCACCTGATGCGAGATTTGCTTGATGTCCTCGCCCAGAAAGGGGGCGAGCACCGAAAAGAACTTCGCGCTGCGACGCATGTGCTCCATCAGGGGACTGATCCAAGCGGTCCAGTGCGCCTGCAGGACCACGCGGCGCTTGGCCTTGGGGTCGTTCAGCACCTCAAATAGTAGATTCCTATCGCGGTAGGTCGCGTGGTGCCTTAACCCCTCCTGGTACATCTTGTCCACTTCCGCGCTCAGCTCCGCCATTTCGGAGGGTGAGAGAAAGCCGCGGACGATGGCGTAGCCTTCGGTGTTGAGTTGCTCGACGAGTTCCTGCATGACCTGCTCCGTTCGAAGAATCACCGGCCCCCTGCGGGAATCTGCGCAATCTTGCCAGATCGTCAGGTCTAGTTGTTCAATTGCTCCAGAGCCAATCCATTGGTCCGAGGGCCGAATATGCCGATGACCGATATTCCAACGATCATCGCTGCGCCGATGAATACGGCAACGGCCGGCACGCCGCCGGTGGCGAGCAGCGAACCGGTGATCAGGCCCGAAAAAGCGGCGGCGAGGCGGCTCCATGAATAGACAAATCCGACGGCTCGCGAACGGATGCGGGTGGGAAACAGTTCTGCCTGATAACCGTGGTAGGCGTAGGACATGATGTTCGCGGCCAGCGTAAAGGCGATGCCGGTCAGAATGAGGACAACCGGAGAGGACGCGATTGCGAAGACGGCCATCAAGACCGCCATGGCGCCGAGGCCACCGATAATCTGCAGCTTGCGCTCGATCTTGTCGGCAAAGAAGCTGCCAACCAACGGCCCAAAGGGTTGTGAGACGGCAATCATTAAGGCGTATTCCAGACCGTGCGTGACATCGATGCCGCGAGCGATGAGCAAGGTCGGAACCCAGGAGTTAAATCCATAGAAACCAATAACCTGGGTCGCATTTAGGATGGAGAGCATGATGGTACGGCGGCGATATTTGGCGGCAAAAATGTCGGCAATCCTTGCCGGCCGGTCGGCCGCGGCCGGTTGCAGCGCCGTCATCGGCGGGACGGGCGGCAGCGTGCCGCCCTGTTCCGCCGACACCTTGCGTTCGATGGCGCTGACGATCGCGTCCGCCTCCTCGAGCCGGCCCCTTGCGGCCAGCCAGTNNCGAATCCCCCACACAGCAATGGCGCCGACCGAGCCGAACAGCACCACCCAGCGCCATCCATCGAAGCCGAAGGGCTTCAATGGAACCATGAGCCACGCCAGCAACGCGACGACGGGTACGACGCAGAAGGATACGAACTGATTCATGGAGAATGCGCGCCCGCGCAGCGACCGGGGCATGAGTTCGGCGATGTAGGTATCGATGGTGACCAGCTGCACGCCGAAACCCACGCCGGCGATGAGGCGCCAAATATTCAGCCACTGCCCCGTTCGCTGAAACGCCATGATGGCGGTGCAGGTGATGTACCAGATCAACGACCAGGTAAACACCGCCTTACGCCCGAAGCGGTCAGCCGCCTGACCCAACGCCGCCACACCGAACCACAATCCTGCAAATGTCGAAAACACGAAAGTGCCGAAACCGGCCACCCGAATACTCGCCAGCGAGGCGAATGCTCCCAAGGACTCCGGCGTAAACAAACCCGTCTTGATCATGCCGGGGGCGACATAGGCGGTAAGAAACAGATCGTAGAACTCAAATACTCCGCCGAGAGAAATGAGCAGGACGATGCGCCAGACTGCGAGCGACGACGGCAACCGGTCGAGGCGGGCGGCGATATCAGCCGAGGTTGCTGCAGCCATCATGCGGGCGCGGCGGGTTCACTCCGCGTCATTCGCATACAGCTTCACCACCTCGTACAGAAAACGGCGCCCGTCCATCAGGGACTTCACCCGAATGCGCTCGTTGAGGCCGTGCGCGCGGGGCCCCTCGGCATCGTGAAACATGCCGGACAGTCCGTAGGTGGGCACGCCGGCCGCATTGAGAAAGCGGCCGTCGGTGGCGCCGGTGTTTGCGCCGGGGTCGCGGTGGCGAACATGGCGCCGCTGGCGCCGATACTCGCGACCGTAACGGCCGACCATGCTCGAATGCCCGATGTTGCTTGAATGCTCATTCCTCGATTCCTGTGCGGCCGGCTTCAGTCTATACGATCTGCAATCACAGATGCTTGACCATTCGATCCACCGGTTGTAGCTTGGCCGCACACCCGAGGAGACTCGCTCATGACCAAGCCCATGGCCGCCGCAGACGTCGCGGAACTTCGCCGCATGGATCTGGCGCATCATCTGCCGGCGCACACGGACTACCAAATCCAGCAACAGTTGGGCGGCAGCCGCATCATCGTGCGCGCCGAAGGCAGCACGATCGAGGATGCGGAGGGCAAAAAATTGCTCGATGCAATGGCGGGCCTATGGTGCGTCAACGTCGGCTACGGCCGCAAGGAGCTGGCGCAGGCCGCGTATGATCAAATGCTCGAATTGCCTTTCTACAACACGTTTTTTAAGACGGCGACGGAACCGGCCGTGCGCCTTGCGCACGAAATCTCGCAACGGCTGGGCCACGGTCTGACGCACGTTTTTTTCAATAATTCGGGCTCTGAGTCCAACGACACGGCGTTTCGCCTGGTGCGCCACTACTGGGCGCTGCAAGGTCAACCCAAGCGGCAGGTTTTTATCAGCCGCTGGAATGCGTATCACGGCTCCACCGTCGCCGCGGCCAGTCTTGGCGGCATGAAGATGATGCATGCGCAAGGCAACTTGCCGATTCCCGGCATCGAGCACGTCATGCAGCCGTATTGGTTCGGCGATGGATTTGGCGAAGAGCCGGAAAGCTTCGGCGCCCGGGCGGCCGCAGCCGTTGAAACGCGCATCCTCGAAGTCGGACCGGACAATGTGGCGGCCTTTATCGGTGAGCCTGTGCAGGGCGCCGGCGGCGTGATCATTCCGCCGTCCGGCTATTGGAAAAAAGTCGAGGCCATTTGCCGCAAGTACGGCATCCTGCTGATTTCCGACGAGGTCATCTGTGGCTTCGGCCGGCTGGGGCGTTGGTTCGGCTTTCAGCATTTCGGATTCAAGCCCGACATTGTTTCGATGGCCAAAGGTCTGTCGTCCGGCTACCTGCCCATCTCGGCAACCGCAGTGTCCGCGCCCATCGTC
Source organism: Gammaproteobacteria bacterium (assembly GCA_003132425.1). Lineage (GTDB taxonomy): Bacteria > Pseudomonadota > Gammaproteobacteria > Steroidobacterales > Steroidobacteraceae > Bog-1198. Next base: position 11,665 of record PKXS01000076.1, read on the forward strand.
GAGACTCTGAGGCAGAAGGGCGGTGAGTTCGTCCACGGTTACACCTATTCGGGGCACCCGACCGCAGCGGCAGTCGCTCTGAAGAACCTGCAGATCATTTCACGGGAGCGGCTGGTCGAACGCGTAGCCGAGGATGCCGGGCCGTACCTGGCCAATGCCTTGTCAAGGCTCAACGCACATCCTTTGGCCGGCGAAGTTCGCTCCTTGGGGCTCATCGGCGCAGTCGAGATCGTCGCTCGCAAGGGTACGAATCAGCGGTTCGGCGGCAAAGAAGGCCAGGCGGGCCCGGTGGTGCGAGATGCGTGCATCCGCAACGGACTCATGGTGCGGTCGATTCGCGATTCCATCGTGATGTGTCCGCCGCTGATCTTTACGCATGCCGAGATCGATCGGCTCGTCGATATTCTGGAGCGCTCGATGACCGAGGCCGCCTCGAAGCTGCGTGCAATCCCCGCGGCCGCATAAGCCGGAGGCACGCACGCCGTCCGCCCGGCCGGTGCTCAAAGCGCCGCGTGACACCTTGCCGCCGGAGCTATTGCGCGCCAACGTGCATGCCGAACTGTCGCGCCGCTTCATCACAGGGAAGGTTACCCCGGGCAGCACCCTGTCGACCCGCGGATTGGCTGAAGAGCTCGGCGTCAGCCAAACTCCCGTGCGCGAAGCCTTGAGCAGGCTGGCTGCCGACGGCGCGGTGCAGATTCGCTCCAAACGAAAGATCGTCATACCGCCCATGACCGTCGAGCGTTTCGGCGATTTGCTCCGATGCCGCGAGCTGCTGGAACCCGAAGCGGCCATCATGGCGCTGCCGTTCATCGACGCGAAACGGCTGACGCGGCTCAAGCAAGTCGATGCGTCAATCGGCGAAGCGCTCAAGAGCGGCGATGTGAACGCTTACATGCAGGGAAACTTCAATTTTCATTTCATGATCTACGGTGCACAGCCGCGCAGCACCTTAAACCGGCTGATCGAAACTCTGTGGCTGCAATTCGGACCCTACATGCGCGTCGTTTACGGCCGGGTAGGCACGGCGAATCTGGTCGACCAACATCAAGCGGCCATACGCGCCATCGGCGCCCGTGACGCCAAACGGCTGGGCCGCGCCATTCTCCTCGACATCCGCGACGGCATGCGTCTGATCGCTAAAACTCGTGTATGATCTTTTCATAAATCTGTGATCACACATCATGAAATTCAGTCCCGACAACGCGCTCGTCCCGAGTCTCGAACACGCGCCGTCGTACTACGCGGCGACCGTGACCGAACAGGTGACCGCCCCGGCGCTCGGCGATGATTCGACCGCCGACGTCTGCGTAATCGGCGGCGGCTTCACGGGAATTTCCGCGGCGCTGCATCTCGCAAAGCGCGGTGTCGACGTGATGCTGTTGGAGCAATCGAAACTCGCCTGGGGCGCGTCAGGCAGAAACGGCGGCCAAGCACACGTCGGATTGCGCCGCGACCAACATTGGCTCGAAAAGCACGTAGGCGCGGCGGATGCCCGCCGGCTGTGGGATCTCGCGCTCGACGCCAGGGAGTATTTGGACACATTGATCCAAACTTATCGTATCCAGTGCGATTTTAGTCCGGGCCTCCTGCACGCGGACCACAAGCTTAGGTACACGGCCGGCACTCGGCGCTACGTCGATCATATGCGCACGGCGTACGGCTATTCGCACATCCGCTTTGTCGATCGAGCGGAAGTACGGGAACTGGTGGCCACGGATGACTATTTCAGCGGCGCGTTCGATGCTCGCGGCGGTCATTTGCATCCTATGAACTATGCATTGGGTCTGGCGCGCGGCGCCCGTAGCCACGGCGCTCGGCTGCACGAGAACAGCGAAGTCCTGGCGGTGGAGCGCCGCGGCGCGCAATGGATCGTTCGCTCGCGCCATGCGCAGGTTCGCGCCGATACGGTCCTCTTGGCGTGCAACGGCTATTTGCGCGGCATTTCGCGCGAGGTTGAAGAGCACGTCATGCCGATCAACAACTTCATCGCCGTTACCGAACCTTTGGGTGAGGAACGTGCGGGTTCGATCATCCGCGGCGGGATTGCGGTGTCCGACTCGCGCTTCGTGGTGAATTACTTTCGAATGACGGCCGATCATCGGCTCTTGTTCGGCGGCGGCGAGAACTATCGCTATAGCTTTCCGCGGGACATCAAGTCCTTCGTGCGCAAGCACGCGCTGAAAATATTTCCGCAATTGCGATCGACGCGCTTCGATTTCGGCTGGGGTGGGACGCTGGCGATTACACCGGCGCGAATGCCGTTCATCAAGGAAATCGCGCCCGGCTTCTACAATGCCAGCGGCTATTCCGGACTGGGAGTATTGCTCGCACCGTATTGCGGCAAGATCCTGGCGGATGCAATCGCGGGAGAGCGCGCGAATTTCGATCTTTTGGCGCGCGTTCCCGTGCCGGCCTTTCCCGGCGGCGCCGCATTGCGGTGGCCGACGCTCATTGCCGCGATGTCCTGGTATGCCTTGCGCGATCGCCTGTAAGTTCCGTTGCCGTAGTGAGTCCCGATCATGCAAACAGACATTTCTCCCGCCGCGCCGATTCGCGAATGGGCCGAGTTTCTAGCGGCTCATCCGGATATAACGGCGTTGGATGCCTTTATCGTGGACGTGAACGGCAACGCCCTCGGCAAGCGCGTGCAGGTCGAGGATGCCGAGACGGTGTTTGCCGACGGCGTCCAATTCTCGGCGTGTGCGCTGATTGCTGATTCACGCGGCCTCGGACACAACGTGCAAGGCATGGGTGCCTCGGACGGCGATCCGGACGGGGTGGCGCTGCCCATACAGGGCGATCTATGCATGGCCCCTTGGACGCAACAGCCGGTGGCGCAAGTGATGTGCCACATGCGCGATGTCAAATTTCAGCGCTCCCTTTGGTTCGATCCGCGCGCCATACTGGCGAACATCGTCAGCCGATGCCGCGAGGTTGGACTTCACCCCGTGGTAGCTTGCGAGCTGGAGTTCTATCTTCTCGATCCGCGGCGCCGCGCCGACGGCAGCGTGGCTCCCGCCGCGTCCTCTGCGGACAGCGGGCCGCCGCGCCGTGCCGCGAATCTGTCGATGGACGCGGTCGACGTGAATGCGGCTTTCCTCAACAAGGTCAATTCCGCCGCCGCGTCCCAGGGCGTTCCTGTGTGCGGCGCCGTGGCCGAATACGGCATCGGCCAATTCGAAGTCAATCTTCGGCACATCGCCGATGCGCTGCGTGCGGCGGACCACGCAGTTCTGCTGAAGCGCATCGTTCAAGGCGTGGCGCGGTCCATGGGAATGCAGGCGAGCTTCATGGCCAAGCCCTTCGCGCGCCAGCCCGGCTCCGGATTGCACATTCACATGAGCCTGGTCGATGAATCCGGCGACAACCGCTTCGGTGCAACGGGCGGTGAAGCGCTCATGCAGCAGGCGATCGCCGGCATGCAGGCATTTATGTACGATTCCATTGGACTCTTCGCGCCCAATCTGAACTCGCACCGCCGGTATCTCGGGCCGTTCGTTCCAACCACGCTGGACTGGGGATACGACAATCGCAGCGTGGCGTTTCGCGTTCCCGCATCGCGCGGCGCCGCTCGACGCGTGGAGCACCGTGTTGCCGGAGCCGATGCCAGCCCGCATCTGGTTCTGGCGGCGCTGCTGGCTGCCGTGCTGCACGGAATTACTCACCGGCTCGAGGCCACCCGGCCGGTCGAGGGCCGAGTCAAGTCGGAGCGCAGCGCCGATTTTCCCGACGGCCTACTCGCGGCGTTGGATCGATTGGAAAAATCCAGCGCGCTGGCTGCCTATCTACCCGAGCAGTTCTTGAAGCTGTATTCTGAGTTGAAGCGCAAGGAATATGCAGTATTGATGGAAGAGGTGTTCCCGGTGGAATATGATTTTTACCTCTGATGCCCAGGCGCACGTTGCATTCGTCACCTCCTTTGGGCGCTTTATCGGCTTGGCGCTGCTGCCGTTTTGCGTTGAAACGCGGGATCAGCAACTGCCGGCTTGAAAGAGCTAAACTTCCCGCATGAACGGCGAGGCACTGGAGCAGATTCAAACAAAAATAGCGTTCCTGGAGCGCGCGAACACGGAATTGAGCGACGTGGTTTTTCGGCAGCATCAGGAGATTCAGGCGCTGGCCGCGAAGCTCGCGCGAGGAGAACGTTCGGATCTCCTGGCGCTCTACGTGATCGAAATGCCGTACACGCTTCCACCCGACGCGGAGATGCCCACGGAAGAACGCGCCGCGCTCGACGAGTTGGGCGCGGCGGAGACGATCGCGAAGAGCAACGGCATCTCCATCCGAACCGAGATCCTCAAGGCGCGCTCGACCAAACAGGCCGTGCTCGATATCGCCAAACGCGAACGCGCCAACCTCTTGATCGTCGGAGACCACCGGG
>PKXS01000102.1 GCA_003132425.1 Gammaproteobacteria bacterium
AGCACGGCATCCTGATCGTCGAGGTGGCCAATCGGGAGCAAGCGACCGGAAAGTCCAAGAGCGCCGCCATCGTGGCCGCGGCCGGTATCCGCCTGCGCCCCATCTTGATGACGACGGCGGCCATGGTGTTCGGTGTGCTGCCTCTGGTGTTCGCGAGCGGCGCCGGCGCCGCATCGCGGTTTGCCATCGGATTGGTGATCTCGACCGGGCTGGCCATCGGCACCCTCTTCACGTTGTTCGTGGTTCCGGGCGTCTATATGTTGGTCGGTGCCGATCACTCCGCGCATGAGCCGGCCGTAAGCGAGCCTATCTAGCGTCGTTTCACGATCGTCAACGGACATGGCCGCGACTGAAGAACTAGCGCCGCTCACCGGTGCCACGAAGATTATCGGCACCGTGTCGCTTGCGCTTGCGACCTTCATGAACGTGCTGGATACCTCGATAGCGAACGTGTCGCTGACTTCCATCGGCGGCGACTTAGGCGCGGCCACCACTCAAGTGACATGGGTGATTACCTCCTTCGCGGTCGCCAACGCCATCGCCGTGCCCTTGACGGGCTGGCTATCCCAGCGTTTTGGCGCGGTCAGGCTGTTCGTCGCGTCGATCGTGCTGTTCACGATTGCTTCGTTCCTCTGCGGACTATCGTCAACGCTGCAGATGTTGATCACCTTCCGGGTGATTCAAGGAGCGGTAGCGGGTCCGATGATTCCTCTGTCGCAGGCGCTGCTGCTGTCGAGTTTTCCCAAGGCCAAGGCGGGTACGGCGCTGGCCATTTGGGCGATGACGACGCTGGTTGCGCCCGTGACGGGTCCCATGCTCGGCGGATGGATCACCGACAACATTTCCTGGCCCTGGATTTTCTACATCAATATTCCGGTGGGCGCGTTTGCGGCGATCGTCACCTGGGGCGTCTACAAAAATCGCGAGACGCCGCGGAAAAAATTGCCGATCGACGTCGTCGGCCTCGGAATTCTGATTGTCTGGGTCGGTTCGCTGCAAATCATGCTGGACAAAGGTGAGGAACTCGACTGGTTCCATTCCTCGGCCATCGTTGCCTTAGGTTTAATCGCCGCAATCGGGTTCTGCGCGTTCATTGTGTGGGAGTTGGTGGAAAACTCCCATCCGGTCGTCGACTTACGGCTCTTCGGGCGGCGAAATTTTTGGACCGGAACGCTGGCCTTTGCCCTCGGCTACGCCGTGTTCTTCGGCAACGTGGTCATCCTGCCGCTGTGGCTGCAACAGTACATGGGCTACACGGCCACCGACGCAGGGCTGCTCACGGCCCCGGTCGGGATACTGGCGCTGCTGTTGTCGCCGTTTGTCGGTCGGCGCGTCGGCAAGACCGATCCGCGAATCTTGGGCACCGTGGCGTTCCTGATCTTTGCGATTTCGCTGTACATGCGCACGCGGTACAACACTCAGGCAAATTTCGGCTTCCTCGTGGTGCCGATCATCGTGCAAGGCGCTGCAATGGCATTCTTCTTCGTTCCGCTGGTCAGCCTGATCCTCTCCGGGCTGCCGCCGGAGAGGATTCCCGCCGCCTCGGGCTTGTCGAACTTTGCGCGCATTCTCGCCGGGAGCTTCGGCACGTCGATCGCCACCACGGCGTGGGATAACCGCGCCATCTTGCATCACGCGCAGCTGACGGAATACGTGACCGCCAACAGCGACGCCTCGCGATCCTATATTCAGACCTTGCAGTTCGGTGGACTATCGCTGCAACAAGCGGGCGCTGCCATCAATCGCAGCATTGATGTGGAAGCGCATTTATTGGCCGCCAACGATTTGTTCTGGGTCTCCGCGGTGTTATTTATGCTCATGATCGGAGTCATCTGGCTGGCTCGCCCCGTGAAAGGAGCTTCGCCGCCCGGCGCTGCGGGCGGCGCGCACTGAATTCCGCGCTACACTAGCTCCAATGCAAACCTTGACGCATCTTGAGCGCCTGGAGGCCGAGAGCATTCACATCTTGCGGGAGGTCGTCTGCGAGTGCGAACGGCCTGTCATGTTGTATTCGGCGGGCAAGGATAGCGCCGTCATGCTGCACCTCGCCCGTAAAGCGTTCTTTCCAGGCTCGCCGCCCTTCCCGCTGCTGCACGTGGATACAACCTGGAAATTCCGCGCCATGTACCAGATGCGCGACCAGGCTGCGCGCGACAGCGGCATGCAGTTGATCGTGCACCGCAATCCGGATGCCCTGGCCCGCGGCATCAATCCGTTCGATCACGGCGCCTTGCACACCGACTTATGGAAGACCGAAGGGTTGAGACAGGCGCTCGCCAAGTTCGGGTTCGNNCCGAAGAACCAGCGGCCGGAGCTTTGGCATCTATACAACGCCCGCAAGACCAAGGGCGAAAGCATCCGCGTTTTCCCGATCTCGAATTGGACCGAACTCGACGTTTGGCAATACATCCATCTGCAGCGCATCCCGATCGTGCCGCTGTATTTCTCTGCGCTGCGGCCCACCGTGAAACGCGATGGCTTGCTGCTCATGGTCGATGACGAACGTTTCCCGCTGCGTGCCGGCGAGGTGCCGGTCGAGCGTTTCATAAGGTTCCGCACCCTGGGCTGCTACCCGCTGACCGGCGCGGTGGAGAGCACCGCCGCGACGCTGCCCGATATCATTCGGGAGATGTTGTTGACCAGAACTTCCGAGCGCCGCGACCGCGCAATCGATCAGGAACAGTCCGCCTCGATGGAGCAGAAGAAGCAGGAGGGTTATTTCTGATGGCTGATGCCCCTCTGGAGACCTCCCACAAATCGCTGCTTCGCTTCATCACCTGCGGTTCGGTCGATGATGGCAAGTCAACGCTGATCGGCCGGTTGCTATACGACAGCAAGATGATCCTGGAGGACCAGTTGGCGGCCCTTAAGGCCGACAGCAAGCGGCTCGGTACCCAGGGAGAGAATATCGACTTTGCGCTATTGGTGGACGGACTCGCCGCCGAACGCGAGCAGGGCATCACGATCGACGTCGCGTATCGCTTCTTCGAGACTGATCGGCGCAAATATATCGTCGCCGACACGCCCGGTCATGAGCAGTACACCCGCAACATGGTCACCGGGGCTTCCACCGCCGATCTCGCCGTCATCCTCGTCGATGCCCGCAAAGGTGTGCTGACTCAGACGCGCCGGCACAGCTATCTTGCTCACCTCATCGGCATCAAAAATCTGGTGTTGGCCGTCAATAAAATGGATCTGGTCGCGTACGATCAGGCAAGGTATGAAGCGATCGTCGCCGAGTATCGCGCGTTCGCAAGCAGCATCGGCATCGAGCGCTTGGTATCGATTCCGATCTCAGGTCTTGCCGGCGACAACATTACGAGCACATCGAGCGCCACGCCTTGGTACAAGGGGCCGCCGTTGATGGCGCATCTGGAGAACGTCGATATCGACGTTAACGGCGCGCAGCTGCGGCCGTTTAGAATGCCGGTGCAATGGGTCAACCGCCCGAACCTCGACTTCCGCGGTTTCTCTGGATTGATCTGCCATGGGCAGATCCGTCCGGGCGATCGCATCCGGGTACTGCCTTCGGGCATGATATCGACGGTATCGCGAATCGTCACCCTGGATGCCGACCTGGACCTGGCTGTGGCGGGGCAATCGGTGACCATCACCCTCGCCGATCAGCTCGATTGCAGTCGCGGCGACGTATTGTCGATCGCCGACGACCCGCCGGAGGTGGCCGATCAGTTCGAGGCAGCGATAGTTTGGATGTCCGGCGAGGAACTGCTGCCCGGTCGCCCCTATTGGCTAAAACTCGGCGCTCAAATGGTCAGCGCCACGATTCATAGTCCGAAGTACCAAATAAACGTCAATACGATGGAACACCTGGCGGCGAAGACTCTGGGACTCAATGCCATCGGCATTGCCAATTTCTCCACCGATAAGCCATTGGTATTCGAACCTTATGACATGAGCCGCGATCTTGGCGGTTTCATTCTGATCGATAAGATCAGCAACGCGACGGTGGCCGCCGGCATGCTGCATTTCGCGCTTCGCCGGGCGAGCAACGTGCACTGGCAGGCGCTCGACATCCACCGCGAGGCGCATGCCCGCCTGAAGCATCAGCAGCCGCGGTTGCTCTGGTTCACGGGCTTAAGCGGCGCCGGTAAATCGAGCATCGCCAATCTCGTGCAGAAAAAGCTCTACGCGCTCGGCAAGCACAGTTTCTTGCTCGACGGCGACAATATCCGTCATGGCCTGAACAAGGACTTAGGATTCACCGACGCGGATCGCGTCGAGAATATCCGCCGGATCGGCGAGGTGGCGCGGCTCATGACGGATGCCGGCTTGATCGTGCTGACGGCGTTCATCTCGCCATTCCGGGCCGAGCGGCGCATGGTGCGCGACATGTCGCCGGCGGGCGAATTCATTGAAATCTATGTCGAGACCCCGCTCAGCGTAGCCGAGCAGCGCGACGTCAAAGGCCTTTACAAGAAGGCGCGAGCCGGCGAGTTGAAGCACTTTACCGGCATCGACTCACCCTACGAGCCCCCGGAACACCCGGAAATTCGCGTCAATACCGTGGAGACGACGGCCGAGGAAGCAGCGGATACCATCGTGACTTACGTACTACGGACGTCGCTCGGAGAACAAACTGGACGTGGCGACTATGACATCTAGGCTGCCATAGTCGTTGGGACCATAATATTCAATATCTTATAGATATTGCGTAATCTGATTTCTAGAAAAACCTTCCAAGCCGACCCTGAGCCGCACTTCGTCAAGATGTGCGCGAACGCAAGAAAATCACCGTTGCGTTTCTGCGATTGTCTTGTATATTCCTACCGCAGAGTCTTGATTTAACAAGATTCCCAAGAAGAACACAGCCTCGAAACCACTTTAAGGTTTCCACCTTTGTTACATGTGGGGCTAGCATGATTAGCGCGTGGGATTGTTTTCATTTTGCAACTCTCGAGCTGGTGCGCTCAACGCCCATCAAGCAGCGCCTGGTCGCGGCATATCGCCGCTATCTCGCCTCTCTTCCTCAGGATCAATTGCCGGGAGAGGTTCGCGAATCCTTCGGCCAAGTCATGCGCTGCCTAAGTGGTGTACAGCCGTTGCGCGGCGAGGACGCTGTGGCCGCGTCGGTGCGCAAGATGTCGAATCAGGAGGCCGACGAATGTGCGGCGCTGATCGTGGAAATATTCGGGCTGATGTCCCGCTCCGATGTCAACGTCGGGCGCGCGGGCGGCAGCGTTGTGCAACTGCGCAGTGTCGATTGCGATTCCACCGAGTTCGAAGCAGCGCCGTTGGCCGCCACCCACTAAGCTCAGTCGAGCTTGAATTCGATCGAGTCCCAACGCGTTGTTTCTTGATGCCGCGCCTGGCGGCGCAGGGCGTCGATTAGATTTCGCTCATTCCATGCGCTGACTTCATCCGCCAAATCCTTGATGGCCTTCGGCAGCGGGTCCGTCGATCCGAAATTCTCCATCGCCACGATGGGCCGGTCCGCGGACTTCGCAAAGGCCATTTGAAACAGCACTAAATCAGGCTCGACGCGATACACCGCGGGCAGCACGACAACGACCTCGCAGGGCGCGATCTGCCGGCGCAGGTCCTCGCGCTGCGATTCCTTATCGATCGGCCGCTTGGTCTGGGGCTGACTGGTGTTCTGGTAATAAAACGTGCCGGGCGCCTCTAGATACTCGAAAATACGCGCATAGTCGTCGTTTTCCTCCCAGCAATGGGTGACGAACAAGCGAATCGGGTTAGCTGGGCTCGGCATTGAGCGTAGTGTAGCTTGACGATGGCCATGCGCGAAACAGCGCGCGCCGATACAATGTGTTAAGTGCGTTTGCTGATTTACAATATTCGTTATGCCACCGGGACCGGGGCCGCCTTTCACTTGCCCGTACCGGGTGCCGGATACCTGCGCTCCAGTCCCCGGGTTCTGGCTCGGATCACCGATTTTATCAAGCAACAAGATCCGGACGTGGTGGGACTCATCGAGGTGGATACCGGATCGATTCGCACCGGAATGGTCAACCAGGCCGACTTCATCGCCCGCTCGCTTGGCCATTACTCGACATTTGAGTGCAAGTACGGCATCGCTTCGGTCAATCATCTGGTGCCCATCGTCCGCAAGCAGGCCAACGCCTTCCTCGCGGCGCCTCGCGTGCGCGGCGAGCGATTTCATTATTTCGATACCGGCATCAAGCGGCTGATCATCGAATTGGAGCTGGATGACATCGCGATTTTTCTGGTGCACTTGTCCTTGAAATTTCGGCACCGACAGTACCAATTGCGGTATCTGTACGATCTAGTACGCAAGACCACCAAACCCGTCATCGTGGCGGGCGACTTCAACACCTACTGGGGCGACCACGAAATCTACCTCTTCATGCAAGCAGCCGGCTTGAGCAACGCCAATGCGCAAGGCTTGCCCTCGTATCCCAGCCGCAGCCCGCGCAAAGAGCTTGATTTCATCTTGCATAGCTCTCAGATTACGGTGAATCGATTTGAAATACCGGACGTTCAGCATTCCGATCATCTGCCGCTGATTTGCGATTTCACGATTCGCTTGGATGCCGAGAGGGCCGCCTAGTGGGCAATAGCTGGACGTTGGAAGTCGACGCCGACCGCACCGGCTGGTTGGTATTCGACGCCCCGGGAACGTCGACCAACGTATTGTCCTCGGGAGTTTTGCAAGAGCTCGCCGTGTTGTTGACCGATATCGCCGCCCGGCGCCCCGCCGGCCTCATCGTTCGCTCGGCAAAACCGAACGGGTTCATAGCGGGCGCCGATATCAAGGAATTCGTGGAAATTCGTAACCCCGAGGAAGGCTATGCACTGACGAGCGCCGGACAGGCAGTGCTGCAGCAGCTGCAAAACCTTCCTTGCCCGAGCGTTGCGGCAATCCACGGGTTTGCGCTGGGAGGCGGCTTGGAACTCGCCTTGGCGTGCACCTATCGTGTCGGGGCGGACGACTCTCGATTGTCGCTGGGCCTTCCGGAAGTACAGCTCGGAATTCACCCGGGATTCGGCGGCACGGTTCGCGCCGTGCAACTCATTGGCGTGCGCCCTGCCCTGGAATTGATGCTTAAAGGCAAGCCCCTTAACGGCGCGCGCGCGCTCAGCTTGGGGCTGATCGATGAGCTGGCGCCGCCCACCGAACTTGCCCGGCGCGCCAGATCCATCATTAGCCGGTTGCCCCCCAAGAGGCAGCCGCCGCTCATCGAGCGGTTGCTGAATCTAGCGCCTGCGCGTCCGTTCATCGCTAGGCAGGCTTCTGCCGCGCTAAGACAACGAGTTCCTCGGGAGCACTATCCGGCGCCGTATGCGATCGTCGATCTTTGGCGCCGCTACGGCGGCGCCGGCGCGGCGGGCTATGAGGCTGAGGCGCGTTCCATCGGCCAGCTGATGTGCTCGCCCGTGTCGCGCAACCTCGTTCGCGTGTTTCTGCTGCAGAATCGCCTCAAAGGTTTGGGAGGCAAATCGCAAGCCGAATTCAAACACGTGCATGTCGTCGGCGCGGGCGTCATGGGCGGCGATATCGCTGCGTGGTCGGCGTTTCGCGGCATGACCGTCACTCTGCAGGATCGAAGCGAGGAATTGATCGCGCCGGCGCTCGAGCGAGCCCGTGCCTACTTCGACAAGCGGCTGAAGGACCCGCAGGCCGCGGCGGCTGCAGCCGGGCGACTGCGGATGGATGTGGACGGCGACGGCGTACCTGGCGCGGACGTGGTCATCGAAGCGATCTTTGAAAATACGCAAGCCAAGCGCGCCCTGTATGCCCAGCTCGAACCGCGCCTGAAACCCGATGCCATATTGGCGACCAATACCTCCAGCATCAAAATCGAAACTCTGTGCGCCGAACTTCGCGACCCCACTCGGCTCGTGGGTATCCACTTCTTCAATCCCGTCGCGCAGATGCAATTGGTCGAGATCGTGCGCGGCGCGGACACGAACACTGGGGTTGCGCAGAACGCACTGAGCTTCACCCGCAAACTCGACAAGCTGCCGCTACCCTGCAAGAGCGCACCCGGATTTGTCGTGAATAGAATCCTAACGCCCTATCTCAATGAGGCGATCTTCGCCTTGGAAGAAGGCATCCCTGCCTCGGTGATTGACCACGCCGGCAAGCGATTCGGGATGCCGATGGGACCGCTTGAATTGGCCGACGTCGTCGGCCTGGACGTGTCATTGAGCGTCGGCCGCGTTCTGGCGGAAGCCTTGAATCGCCGCGTGCCCGCTATCTTGATCAAGCTGGTGGAGCAGAAAAAACTGGGCGCTAAGAGCGGCGAAGGGTTCTACGTTTGGCGGGACGGCAAGCCGGTAAGAGCCGAGGGCTCACGCGCCATACCGCCCGACCTCGAGGACAGGCTCATATTGCCCATGCTCAACGAGGCCGTGGCCTGCCTTCGCGAGGGTGTCATAGCGGACGCCGATTTGCTGGACGCGGGTGTGATTTTTGCGACCGGCTTCGCGCCTTTTCTCGGCGGTCCGCTGCAATACGCGAGATCCAGAGGCGTATTGCCGGTCACGGAGCGGCTGGGGGAACTCGAGAGACGCTACGGTGAACGATTCCGGCCGGATCCCGGGTGGGGCCAGTTATCGGCGGTGGACAACCGCTCTCTGTGACCCATTACGTGGTCAGATCCAGGCCTGCGTATGGTAGCATTCGCAGCCAAAATCATGGGGTTGTAACCGAAGGCGCCTGCGAATTGCTCGATGACTGAACGACCGCTCAATCTCGCGATACTGAAGACTTTCTCGCCCCTCGACGGGTTGAAGGCGGAGAACCTGAATGCGCTTGCCCGCAAGATCCATATTCGGGAATTGAACGCCGGGCGCCTGCTGTTCAAGGAGGGCGACACCGAGAAGCGCACTTTCTACCTCGTGACCGGTACGGTCGAACTGCGGGCCAACGATAAGCTCATTGGCACCGTCCGGGCGGGCAGTCCGGAGGCGCGCGCCGCGCTCGCTCCGGCGTTGCCGCGAAAGTTCTCGGCGCGGGCCGCGGACGACCTCGAATACATCATGATCGACAGCGATTTGCTCGACGTGCTGTTGACCTGGGACCAAACCGGTCAATATGAGGTGGCAGAACTGCACAGCGATGGTCTCGACGTGACCGGCGACTGGATGACCACGCTGCTGCAAACGAAGGCATTTCATCGCATTCCCCCCGCGAATATTCAGGCGATTTTCATGCGCATGCAGCGCATCAACTATCGAGCGGGCGACGTCGTGATCAAACAGGGGACCGAGGGCGACTATTTCTATGTCGTGGTCGCCGGCAAATGCATCGTCAATCGCGAGACGCCTTTAAATAAGGAGGGCATCAAGCTCGCCGAGTTGGGCTCCGGCGACAGTTTCGGCGAAGAGGCGCTGATCGCCGAGGCGAAACGCAACGCGACGGTGACCATGTCCACCGACGGGACGCTGATGCGGCTCGGCAAGAGCGACTTCCAAACCCTTCTGAACGAACCCCTACTACAATGGGTGGACCATGAGAAGGCCAAAGAGATCGTCGCCCGCGGCGGCAAATGGCTGGATGTTCGCTTGCCGAGCGAGTTTCAAAACTTTCGCATCGATGATGCGGTGAATATTCCGCTGTATTTCATCCGGCTAAAGCTCAACGCCTTGGACAAGAAGATTCCGTATGTCGTTTGCTGCGACACCGGGCGCCGCAGCTCGGCGGCCGCCTACATATTGAGCGAGCGAGGCTTCGAGGCCTATGTGCTGAAGGATGGTCTCGCGGGCACGGAAGCGGCGCGCGCGCGACGAGGCTGAACCCTTACAGTGGAGGACTACAAGCCGCCATCCATGCTCGCGCAGCACAAGGGACTGGCCATCGCGTTCGTCATCGTGTTGCTCGCGGTGGCGGTGTATTTATGCAAGTTGCCGCGCACCCCGATCTATTTCCCGCCGCCGACACTGGAGATTTATGTCGAGCCGATTTCCCCGCCCGCCCCTGCGCACCCGGTGAACGGCCCCTAGCCGCGCCTACATCGTGTGCGTGGGCTTGTCGCCGCCAAGCGCGCCGGCCAAATAATTTTCGATCTTCTTTTGCGTATTGCCGCGGTCTTGGTCGCTGAACTGCACGCCGATGCCCGCCGTGCGCTTACCCTGCGCGCCCTTGGGAGTCATCCAAATCACGCGCCCCGCCACGGGGAGTTTCTCTTCCTCGCCCATCAGATTCAGCAGCATGAAGACTTCATCGCCCAGACGATAATTGCTGTTCGTCGGAATGAACAAGCCGCCATTCCTCACGAACGGCATATACGCGAGATAGAGGGCGCTCTTATCCTTGATCGTCAGCGTCAGCAAACCCGGCTTGTTACTTGGACTTCGCAATTCACCCATTCCCACAATTAGGCCTCATTCCCCAGAGCGGTCCGACCGCCCAGCAGCAAGGCCTCCAGCGCCAACTGTTGATTCATGCCGGTCGAGGCAAAACGCCTAAAGTCGCGGGCGGCATCCAGCAGCTCGAATAGAGCCCTTATCTTGGCCTTAAGTAAAGCGGCAGGCAAGCCGACCGGTTCCGCACTTTGAAGCGAAGTTGCGGCGCCGAGGTGCGAACGTACGCGCCGTGTGATCCAGTTCTCAAGCCATGCGATGCGCAACAGGGAATCCGACCTCGCCCAGCTGTCGGCCAACAAACTGATGTCCACGGATCCCTCCGCCAATTGCCCCATGGTCTTCTGCATTTCCGTTTCCAGATCGGCGCCACCGGCAATCTGCCGCTCCAAGGCAAGCAGGGGCGCGCCCGCGCAAAGCTCGAGCGCAGCGCTCCAATCCTGCGCGGACGGCGAATTCGCCTTCAGCCAGGCGATCGCCTGTTCCGGAGCGGGAGGTCTTAATGTCATGCGCAGGCAGCGGCTGGCGATCGTTGCCGGTAAGCGATGGCTGGGCTTCGCAATCATGATCAACATCGTGTTCTGCGTCGGTTCCTCGAGCGTCTTCAAAAACGCGTTGGCGCCGTTCGCATTGAGCGCCTCGGCGCCCTCGATCACTCCCACTTTGTAGCCGCCACGGTAGCTCTTGAGCGTCAGCGCTTCGATCAGATCGCGGATCTGGTCGACCTTGATTTGCAGAGCATCCTCCTCGATGCGCACGATGTGCGAATCGGGATGGCTATCCGACCGCAGCAATAAGCAGGAAGCACAGCCGCCGCACGGATGCGCCTCGCCGGATTCGCATAAGGCCAGAGCGGTGATCCAATTCGCCAGTTGCTCCGCGCCAAGTCCAGGGGTACTCAGCAGCAACAAGGAATGAGGCAACCGCTGAACTGCCGCGCAATCGCGCAGGCGCTGCTGCGCCGGCAGCAGCCAAGGCAACGAATCCGCACTCAGGAAATCCACGACTTGGACTCCAGCAGTTCGAGAATTCGAGCACTCACTTGCTCCGCCGGCTGAGCGCCATCGATGACCGTCATTCTCTGCGGCTCCGCCGCCGCACGCGCAAGGTAAGCATGGCGCACGCGCTCGAAGAACTCCCCGCGCTCGCGTTCGAAACGATCGCCGTCGGCGCCTGCGTTTCGCTTGCGAGCGCGCTGCAGCGCGAGCTCAACCGGAGCGTCGAGCAATATCGTCAGATCCGGCCGGCGCGCGCCTTGCACCATATTCTCCAGCAGCCGGATAGGGTCGGCCCCGAGGCCGCGGCCGGCCCCTTGGTAAGCATAGGTCGCGTCCGTGAACCGATCGCAAACCACCCAGCGCCCGGCTGCCAAGCTCGGTTCTATGAGACTCTCAAGGTGCACCGAGCGCGCAGCGAACATCAGCAGCAGCTCGGCGGCGGCCGGCGGCGCTTCTTCGCTTTGCTTGAGCACCAGGTCGCGGATCCGCTCCGCCAAGGGAGTACCGCCGGGCTCTCGCGTCACCACGTGCTCGATGCCGCGCTCCGCCAAGGCCTTGGAGATGTGCGCAACTTGCGTGCTCTTGCCGACGCCCTCGATCCCCTCGACAGTCACGAAACGCCCGGGAGTAGTCATTTTTCCGAACTCGCGGCGGACTTCTGGCGCTGGCGAGCGACGTATTGAGCAACTGCCGCGTTCTGCTTTGCGAGAGTCGAGGAAAACACGTGGCTGCCGTCGCCCTTGGGCGAAGCGACAAAAAATATCGCGTCGGTTTTTTCGGGATGTGCAGCCGCGCGGATGGCCGCGGCACTGGGCAGAGCGATCGGCGTGGGCGGTAAGCCCGTCCGAGTGTAGGTGTTATAGGGGGTGTCGGTGCGCAAGTCCACGCTGCGCAGCTCACCTTCATACCGGTCTCCCAATCCGTAAATGACGGTCGGGTCCGCCTGCAGTCGCATGCCCATGCTCAATCGATGTAGGTAAAGGCCGGCAATAATGCCCAACTCCTGTGGTAATGAAGTTTCCTTTTCGACTATCGAAGCCATGATCAGCAGCGCATTGGCGTTTTGCAGCGGTATGTTGGGATCCCGGTCGGTCCAGGCCGCATCCAACTCGCGATTGAGCGCGAGGTGCGCCTGATGCAGCAGTTCCACATCAGTTGTCCCGGCAGGGAAGCGATAAGTCTCCGGTAAGAATTGCCCCTCCGAATCGATCCCCGGTGCACCGATTTTCTGCATCAGATCCGTCGGCCGCGTGGGCAAGGTCGACGCAATGTCGGGACTGCGCCGCAGGGCGGCAAGGAGTTCCGCCACCCGCCAGCCGTCGATGATCGTGAATGAATGCAGCAGCACCTGTCCGCTCACCATCTTCGCAAGCAGGGACCGCGGAGTGCTTCCCGGCTCGATTTCATACTCTCCGGCTTTGACGGCCGACGCGAGGCCCTTCCACCGCGCGTACAGCACCCACGCGCGCGGTTGCTCGACCACGCCTTGCGCGGCCAGCTCGGCCGCCACATGCGCAAAGCTGCGCCCGGGAGCTACTTTAAAGCGCACCGGAGCGAGGAGGTGCAGCGGCTCATCGAGACTGCGCACGCCTGCCCAAAATACGCCGGCCAGCACCGACCCGCCCAGCACTACGGCCAGCAGGACGACGATGAGCGTCATTCGGCTCACAGCAACTCCAAGCGCGCGCGTAGTCGGCTCGCAGTATTGTGCTCGGGCGGCCGAATGCGTAGCGTCTTATTTTGAATCTCCCCGATCGACATCAATCCGACGACGGCGTTGCTCATAAACACCTCTTCGGCCTCGCCGAGGTCCTCCCAGCGAATGCGACGTTGTACCGCACGCAGGCCCAAGGCGCTCGCCTGTTCCAACACCCAGCGCCGCATCACGCCGGCGACACCGCATCGATCGAGCACGGGCGTCAGCAGAGACGATCCTTGCCTGAGGAACAAGTTGGACATGGTACCGCAGACGATGTTCTGATCGGCGTCCCGCATCAGTCCCTCCCAAATGCGGGCGTCGTCCCACTCGGAGCGCGCCAACACCGAATCAAGGCGGTTCAGTGTCTTCAAACCCGCGAGCGCCGCGTTCATGCCCAGAGGGGTCTTGCACAGCCGGACCCGCGCCGGATCCAAGGTTGCCGCGGCGCTGCCGCGCGGCACGGCATACAGGGCGGCAATTCGGGTGCAACGCTCGCGGCCGGAAGGGCGATAGCCGCGAGCCCCGCTGCCGCGCGTGACGATCAGCTTCAATACGCCTTCCGCGCGTTGCGCGGCGATGCGCAGAAGTTCGCTGCGCAATACTCGCTCGTTCGGCGCCTGGATCATCAGCCGCCGGCATCCGTCGTAAAGTCGATCAACGTGGTATTCCAGCAAACGGATGCTTCGGCGCCGCACGCGCATGGTCTCGAACAGGCCGTCGCCGTACTGCAATCCGCGATCGCGATAGGCAACCACCGCCGCCGGCCTACCGTTGATCCAAGCGCTCAACTTGAGACGTCCAGCGCGCGCAGGAGCCCTTTGGCCTTGGCTCGCGTTTCGGCGAGTTCCTGAGCGGGCTCCGAGTCCGCAACGATACCGGCGCCGGCGCGGAATCTGAACGTATCGGCGTGGGCGCTGATGGTTCGGATGAGGATATTCAGGTCGCAACTGCCATTGCGGTTCAAATAACCGATGGAACCGGTGTATGCGCCGCGACCGGTTCCTTCGAGCTCCGCAATAATCTCCATGCAGCGCACTTTAGGGCAACCGGTGATGGTGCCGCCGGGAAACAACGAGCGAATCACTTGCACCGGCGAGGTGCCCTCGCGCAGGGTGCCGCTGACATTCGAGACGATGTGGTGCACGTGAGCGTACGTTTCCACGCACATGTACTCGTCGACCCGCACCGTGCCGCCCACGCATACGCGACCCAGGTCATTGCGCTCCAGATCGATCAACATCACGTGCTCTGCCCGCTCTTTCTCGTTCTCGAGCAGGGACTTGATCAGCGCCGCATCGCCGGCGGGAGACTCTCCGCGCGGCCGCGTGCCCGCGATAGGGCGCGTCGAGACGGTGTTTCCGTGAATGGACATCAACCGCTCCGGCGAAGAACTCATCAAGGCAAAGTCCCCGAAACGCATGATCGCGGCGAAGGGACTGGGATTGGTGGCGCGCAGCCGCCGGTAGATCGATACCGGGTCCACGCGTCCGGGCGAGCGGCCCTGCCAAAGTCGCGAGAGATTGGCTTGGTACACATCTCCCGCCGCAATGTACTCGAGCGATCGCAGCACGGCGCCCAAGAACCGCACCGGCTCTTCCTCTTCAATCGAGCAGATTACAGCGGCGCCCGCCGCCGAATCGCTCGACGAATCCGCGTGAGCCGCAAATCTATCCAGCAAAGCCTCATGGCCAGGCTCGGCGATCAGCCATGCGCGATGATTGGCGCGGTCGCGTACCCAGGCGGCCGGCGTGCGTATCGCCAAGGCGACCAGAGGATCGGAGCTCGGCGGCAACTTCAACCGCGGTTCAATTTCAGAAGCCAGCTCATAACCAAGATACAGCAGCCAGCCGCCGCTGAACGGCAGTGCCGCAGGCGCCTGTGTTCGCAAGGCCTCCCACCAGCTCTCCAAGGCATCGAGGAAGCCGCTCGCACTCGGCGCATGAGGACCGGATAGCCGCCGGTCGGCATCGAGGCGCAGACATTCGCCGCAGCTGATGGGGAGAATGTCGAAGCGATTTGCGCCGCTCGCTGCGTCCACGGGAGCCGCGCTTTCGAGAAGCCCCGGATAAAACTCCGGAAACCGCGCGACCAGCGCCAGTGGCTCAAGGTCGGCGGAAAATGAGCGAACCGTTGGTGCCACCGAACCCAAAGGAATTGGATAGTGTGTACTCGAGCGGCATCCGCCGCGCCTGATTCGGCACGTAATCGAGGTCGCATCCCTCGCCTGGCGTGCTCAAATTGATGGTCGGCGGCGCTATCTGATCGCGAAGCGCAAGCACGGAAAATATGGCCTCCACAGCCCCGGCCGCACCCAACAAATGACCGGTCATCGATTTGGTCGAACTCACCGCCAGCTTATCCGCGGCGGCGCCGAACGCCCGGCGAATCGCAGTGGTTTCGGCGCGATCGCCTAATTCCGTGGAGGTGGCGTGAGCATTGATGTATTGCACCTGATCGGGATTCAACGAGGCATCGCTAAGCGCCTTGGCCATCGACTTGCGCGCGCCCTCGCCGTTCTCGGGCGGCGCCGTGACATGGAATGCGTCGCCGCTCATACCGAAGCCGACGATCTCGGCATAGATTTTTGCGCCGCGGGCCTTCGCCATGGCGTATTCCTCGAGCATCATGGCTCCGGCGCCGTCGCCCATCACGAACCCATCGCGATCCTTGTCCCAGGGTCGGCTGGCTGCCTGCGGATGATCATTGCGCTGCGATAGCGCTTTAGCCTGAGCGAACCCGCTCATGCCGGTGACGCAGGTCGCCATTTCCGAGCCGCCGGCCAGCATAGCGTCCGCCTCTCCGTACTGAATCAACCGCATCGCCAAACCTATTGCATGAGTCGAGGTCGTGCAGGCGGTGGCAACGGCCAAATTCGGGCCGGTAATATTGAAGGCTATCGATAAGTGCCCGCTGACCAAATTAATGATGCTGGCGGGAATGAAGAAGGGCGAGACCTTCTTCGGGGAGTGAGTCTCCATATACTTATCGTAGGCCTGCTCGATCGACTCGAGGCCGCCCATGCCGGCACCCATCAGCACGCCGATGCGCTCCGAATTTTCCTCCGTCACGACCAGTGCGGAATCGCGCATGGCCTGCATTCCGGCCACGACGCCGTACTGCATGAAGGAGTCCATCCTTCGCGCGTCCTTGGTGCTGATGTAGGGTTCTAGATCAAGCTGTTTGATCTCGCCGCCGAAGTGCGTCGGGAAGGTGGTGGTGTCGAAGCGCGTGATCGCCGCAATGCCGCTGCGGCCGGCGACGATCGAGGCCCATGCGCTCTCCACGTCATTGCCGACCGGGGAAACGATTCCGAGACCAGTGACAACGACGCGACGCTTGCTCATCCGCGGCTCCTCACAGGGACATGCATGAGCGGCAAGCGAAAGGCCAATCGAGTCTAGGCCTTGCCCTTATGCGAATTGATGTAGTCGATGGCCTGTTGAACCGTCGTGATTTTTTCGGCGTCCTCATCGGGAATTTCCGTCTCGAATTCTTCTTCGAGCGCCATCACCAGCTCAACCGTGTCCAGCGAGTCTGCACCCAGATCGTCGACGAACGAGGCGTCATTGGTGACTTCTTCTTCCTTAACGCCCAACTGTTCGGCCACGATCTTCTTAACCTGCTGCTCAACAGTACTCATCGTTATGGTGTCCTCTCGGGTAGCTACCCACTATGTGCCGCTTTGAAACGGCCCTCTCGGCCAGCCTGTGTTATCGGCAGGGCGCGTATTTTATGTGAACGCAACGAGGACGGCTACCGGAACGCATAATTGACCTAACCATGGCCTCGGTCGCCTTGACAAATGTCCACGAGTTAGGGCGCCCTAGGAGCGTCAGGCCATGTACATCCCGCCGTTCACATGCAGGGTTTCGCCTGTAATGTAGGCGCCTCCCGGGGAAGTCAGAAATACCACCGCCGCGGCGATGTCGGCCGGCTGGCCCAGCCTGCCCAGGGGAATCTGGGCATTGAGCGCAGCGCGCTGCTCCTCCTTGAGCGCCCGCGTCATATCCGTGTCGATGAAACCCGGCGCAATGACATTTGCCGTGATGCCGCGCGAACCGACCTCCCTGGCCAGCGACTTCGTAAAGCCGATGATACCCGCCTTGGCTGCCGCGTAGTTCGCTTGACCGGGATTTCCCGTCAGGCCCACGACCGATGCGATGCTGATGATGCGTCCCTTTCGCGCCTTCATCATGCCCCGCAGCACAGCTTTGGACAGCCGGAACACCGAGGCAAGATTCGTCTGCAGGACAGCGTCCCAGTCGTCCTGCTTCATGCGCAACAAAAGCATGTCGCGCGTGATGCCCGCGTTATTGCAAAGTATGCCGATCGCTCCTTCCTTCGATTCGATATTCTCGATGAGCGCATCGATCGACTCCTGACTCGCTACGTCGAGCACGGCGCCGCGCCCGCCGCTTGCGGCCAAAATCTCGCTTATGCGAGCAGCGCCATCCGGCGTGGTGGCGGTGCCGATGACCGTGGCCCCCTCGCCTGCCAAGCTGCTCGCGATCGCCGCGCCGATGCCGCGCGATGCACCCGTCACCAGCGCGATCTGTCCATTCAACATAGTGAAGTCCTCGTTATGCTTTTAACAAGCCAAGCGCATCGTCCAAAGCCTGCGGATCCTCCAGCGCCAGCATGCGAAGGCCCCGGTTCTTGTCGATCCGGCGGTTCAGTCCGGTCAACACCTTGCCGGGCCCGCACTCGACGATGTGAGTCGCGCCCGCCGCGATCATCGTGCGCACGGTGGCCGCCCAGTAGACCGGCGTCTGCAACTGCTTCACGAGGCCGGCGCGGATATCCTCCGGCGCCGAATGCGTTTCGACGTCGACGCCGTATACGGCAATCCCGGAAACCGCTGCGACCGGCGTCGCGGCCAACCGCTCGCGCAACTGCTCCGCCGCCGGACGCATGAGGGAACAGTGCGCCGGAACGCTGATGGGCAACGGCAGCGCGCGCCGCGCGCCTTTGGCGGTGGCGGCCTCGATCGCACGTGCGACTGCCGTGGCAAGTCCCGCGATAACCACCTGTCCCGGAGCATTGAAGTTCGCCGCCTCCACCACCTCGCCGTGGGCGACCTCGGCGCAGGCCGCTTCGACGTCGATGTCTTCCAGTCCCAAGATAGCGGCCATGGCGCCCTGGCCCTGAGGGACGGCCGCCTGCATCGCCTCGGCGCGAAACTTGACCAGATTGACCGCTGTTTTGAAATCGATGCTCCCCGCCGCCACCAGCGACGTGAACTCGCCAAGGCTGTGCCCGGCCATCATGGCGGGGATCGCGCCGCCCCGCTCTCGCCAGAGGCGATAAGTGGCAACGCCGGCCGTCAGCATCAGCGGTTGGGTGCACTCCGTAGAATTCAGCAATTCGGCCGGTCCTTCCTGGCAGCACTTCCACAGATCGTAGCCCAGCGCCTCCGATGCCTCGGCAAATGTCGCGTCGATCAGCGGCGATTGCTTCGCCAGGCCGCTCATCATGCCGATGGACTGAGACCCTTGGCCGGGGAAAACGAACGCAAGTGACATGAACTAGCCCCTAGGCGCGAGAACGGTGGCGAATTATAGCGGTACGCCAACACAGTGCNNCCCGCACAGAGCACCGTACAAATGTGCATCCACGACGATCAGCGGCTGAGCGTGACCCGGCAATTGCTCCAGAATGAGCTTGATGCACAGGCCCAGCAGCAATATCCAACGGTCCCAGTGGCGCTCCGCTAAGTGCTTGGCGGATCCCGCGGCCATGACCGTGTGCAAAACTCCCGATGCGCCCACATACCAGCTCACGCGAGGGCTGAGCCACCACAGACCCGAGCTGATCGCCAAGGCGCCGGCACACACGATCACGCACCATTCGACCGCGTCGTAGTCCTGGGCGAACAGAGACCACATCAGCACCAGGCCCAGCTCGTTCAAAATCAGGTGGTGGGCATCGAGGTGAACGATGTGTGCCGTGAGCAACCGCCACCAGCCGCCGGCCGCAATTGCGCTGCGATCGTAGCGCAGACTCTCGGTAACACTGTCGCCAAGACCCCACACTGCGTCCAGCACCAGCAATATTAATAGCAACCAAATCCAGCGGCCACGATCCCATTGTAGAGCCGCCGCAATCTGTGCCGGCCGATTTGCACCTTCATCAGGCATCGGTGTCCGCTGTTTTGGTATCATTATAGGAATTTCCGAGGTCACTATGCGTAATCGCCAACGCGGTTTTACACTAATCGAGATCATGGTCGTCGTGGTCATTCTCGCAGTGCTCGGTGCGCTGGTGGTACCGAAGATTCTGGAAAACGTCGACAAGGCCCGCGTGACCCGGGCGCAAAGCGATATACGCGCCATACAGACCGCTTTGGATCTGTATCGCCTTGATAACTTTAAATATCCGACCACCGAACAAGGGCTGCAGGCGCTGGTGACGCAGCCGGTGGATCCCACGATCACCAATTACCGCTCGGGCGGATACCTACCCTCGCTGCCGAAGGATCCATGGAATAACCCCTATCAATACGCCAGCCCGGGCGCCGACGGGCGGGACTACGACATTACCTCCTACGGGCGCGACGGCAAACCCGGCGGCGAAGGCTACGACGCGGATATCAGCACCGCGACTCTCGATCCAAGATAGGTCCCCGCCTGTGCGTGCCGCTATGCGCAGCAAGGGCTTCACCCTGGTCGAAATTCTGGTGGTCGTGGTGATCATCGCGGTCGTCCTTTCGATCACCGTGCTGGCGATCGGGGTCACGGGACGGGATACCCAAATAGACGACGAAAGCCGGCGGATCGGCGCCCTGGTCGATTTGCTGCACGAGCGCGCCCTGTTGGAAGGCCGCGATTTCGGTCTTCGGATAGAGCCCACGGCGTATGAATTCGTGGTTTACGATCCGCGGCGCGATCGCTGGTTGACGTTTGATCAAGAGCGCGAATTCAGACATCGCGATTTGCCCAAGGGTATAACTTTTCAACTCGAACTGGATTCACAGGTGGTAGTGCTGAAACCCATCGACCGCGATCTATCGGATGATACGCCGCCCTCCCGGCCGCAGGTGGCGATCGCGGCGAGCGGCGACAGCACGCCGTTTCGGTTGACCCTGCTGCGCGATTCCACGCAAGCGACATCCTCGGTCAGCGGCGACTCCCTCGGCAAGACCACGGTCACCAGCTCCGATCATCCACAGAAGAAATCCTCATGAGCCGCAACAGCGCTCGCGGTTTCACGTTGGTAGAAGTATTGGTCGCCTTGATGATCGTCGCGATAGGGCTTGCCGCCTTGATGACGGCGGTGAGCGGCACCGCGCGGGCGAGCGGCTATTTGCG
This sequence comes from Gammaproteobacteria bacterium, assembly GCA_003132425.1. Taxonomy (GTDB): domain Bacteria; phylum Pseudomonadota; class Gammaproteobacteria; order Steroidobacterales; family Steroidobacteraceae; genus Bog-1198. The sequence continues at coordinate 20,310 of PKXS01000102.1, forward strand.
CGACAAGACGCTGGCGCAGTGGATCGCCCTTAATCGCCTCTCCGAGGTGCGCTTGAACTTGAATAAAATGGGCGACAACAACGATACGGGCCAGCTCGATTTCGCCAATCGACAATGGCATTACGACACGCGCTATTTCGACACCAGCATCGCCAGCATGAAGCGCGTGGTGGTGCGCGTTTGGGCGGGCGATGCCAATACGAAGGGTAACCCGATTGCGGAATCCACTGGTTTTCTGGGCACATCGCTTGGCACGCCGGGCGGCTCCAATGTGGATTGGACTGTGGGATCGACGCCGGCCACCCCCGTCCCCGGGGCCACGACCCCCACCAGCACCACGGGAACGCCGGGCACAACGGGAACGCCGGGCATCGGAACCAACGGGCCGCCGCCCGGCAGCGGCACGACGCCCCTTCAATGATCATGCCTGCCCGCAAAGCGCCCGCCGCGATCGGTGGCTTTACATTGGTTGAAGTGCTGGTGGCGCTGCTGATTCTCGCAATCATGTCGGCGCTGGGGTACGGCACCTACCGTGAAGCCCGGATTTCCGCCGAGCGCACCGAAGAATCGCTGAAGCGCTCGCGGGAGATCGAGTTCGGGATGCGCATCATGGTGCAGGACTTCGCGGAAATGGTGCCGCGGCCGGTTCGCGACCCCCTGGGCGAAACTCGGCTGCCGGCGCTGCGTGGAACCACCGGTGCGGGCACTCTGTCCAGCATCGACTCCAGCTCCAGTCCCGGCTCCAACTCCGGGATGACCTTTAATTCCGGTCCTGGATTCAGCTCAAGCTCGAGCTCAAATTTCGGCTCCAGTTCCACCACCATCGCCTCGCTGGTGGATCTGACGCGCGCCGGCTGGTCCAATACGGCCGGCATGCAGCGCAGCACCCTGCAGCGTGTCTCCTACCAGTTGCTCAACGACGTAGTCAAGCGCAGTTATCAAACGGTACTCGACCCGACGCAGAACAACGTGCCCATCGTGCAGGACCTCCTGACCGGCGTGAAGGCCATTCAGTTTCGCTACCTTGACGGCAATCAACACTGGCAGAACCAATGGCCGCCGGCGACGCTCATGCTGCCCGAGAGCCTGTGGACCCGGCCGGTTGCGGTTGAAATCATCGTTGAGTTCAAGGATTGGGGCCGCATTCGGCGACTGATCGAGGTGGCGGGGTGAGGCGCGTGGAATCGAATCGCCGGCGGCAGCGCGGCGTAGCGCTGATCATCGCGCTAATCTTGGTGGCGCTCGCGACCATTCTGGCGTCGAAGTTGAGCTTCGACGGCTACCTCGAGCGGCGGCGCACCGTCGGCATTCTCGCCGCGGAACAAGCGATGCACTTCGGGATGGGCGCCGAGGCACTGGCCGCCGATGCGCTGGTCCAGAATCTTCAATCCGGCAGCCAGCAAGATACGCTGGCCCAGCCCTGGGCGCAGCCTACGCAGCCATTGCCCATCACGCCTGAAAATGACCCGGAAGGCGAACCGATTGGAACTATTCAGGGCTCTTTGGAAGACATGCAGGGCCGCTTCAATTTGAATAACTTGGCGCGGATCGGCCCGGATGGCAAGCAAGATCCACTACCGCTCGAGCAATTTCAACGGCTGCTCGCTTCGCTCGGCCTGGAAATAAAATGGGCGCAGATCGCGCGCGATTGGATCGATGCCGATAATATTCCCGGCGATCCGGACGGCGCCGAGGATGCCGTCTACACCATGCAGACTCCGCCCTACTTAACCGGCAACTGGCCGATGACCAGCCCAAGCGAACTGATGGCGCTACCCGGTTTTGGCGCCGACCGCTATCGCACGTTGGCGCCCTACGTCACGGCGCTGCCGACGGCGAATGCGAAGATCAATATTTGCACCGCCTCCGGATTCGTGCTCGAAAGCCTCGCGCCCGACTTGAGCGGCGAATATTCGAGAAGCCCCCAGGTACTGGCCAGCGGCCGCAAGACCGGCTGCTTCCCCGATATGACGACCTTCAAGAACGTGCTAGGGACGGCGGCGGCATCGGTCAGCGGCCAATATACGACTAGCAGTTCCTATTTCCGGCTGACTACGCACGTTACGCTTGGCACTTCAGAGTTCACCTTGTACAGTCTTTTGTGGCGCACCGGCGGGGGCAAAGTAACGCCTCTGCTGCGCAGTTTTGGGACGCTATAGAATCACATGCCGCAAACATTGCTATTACGCCTCCCGTCGCCCGGCCAAGATGAGACCGAGTGGTTGACTCTCGATGAAAACGGCCTGCCGGCAACCGTGCGTCAGCGCGGCCCCTTGGCTCTGGCCGCCGCGATTGCGCGCTCGGCGAAGGTGATCGCCCTTGCACCCGCGACCCAGATCTTGCTGGCGGAGCCGGAATTGCCGCCTGGAAGCGGCATCAAGCTGGCCCGCGCGGTGCCCTTTGCTCTAGAGGAGCAATTGACGGAAGACATCGATCAACTGTCGTTCGCGATCGGCCGGCGGCGCGCCGGTGGTGGAACGCCGGTTGCGGTGGTGTCCCACGCAGTGCTGCAACGGTGGGTCTCCGATCTGAGCGCGGTGGGCATCGAGCCGGTTGCCGTGTACGCAGATATGGCGCTGTTGCCCGAGAATCCGGGTCAAACGCTACTGTGGCTCGAGAATGGGCGCCTCGCCGTACGCCGTCCCGGCATGCTGCCGTTCGCCGTGGAACTCACTCCGGTGACCGAAGCCTTGATTGTCGCGGGCGTCATTGCCGATCCGCTCGAGGCCGGCGCCGCACCGAGAGTTTTGGAGAACGTCATTCTGTATGCCACCCGCGAGGAATGGGGCCGCGTGCAGGATGAATTCGAAGGTCTTCTGGAAAAATTCGATTCGCTCAAGATTCAACTCCTCACCGACGGCCCACTGCCCTGGCTGGCACGCGAACTTGCCGGCACCGAGGCAGTAAATCTACTGCAGGGCGAGTTCACGCGAGCCACCGACTATGGGGCGCGCTGGCTTCGCTGGCGAAACGCGGCTTTCTTGGCGGTGGCGTTGCTGGGCGTACACGTCGCCGCAGAGGCGCTGCAGATTCATAAAGCGAATCATCAGTCGGCCACGCTCGATGGCCAAATAGCGCAGGTATTTTCCGCAAGCATGCCCACGGAAAAAATGCTCGATCCGCGGCGTCAAATGCAATCTCAGCTCGATCGCATTCGCAGATCGGGACCGGGTCCGCAGTATTTCCTGCGAACCCTAAAGGCGTTGAGCGGCGCCGTGTCGGATACGCCCAAAACGACAATTGACGCGCTGAGCTTCCGCGAGCAATCGCTCGACATGAAAGTGACGGCGCCCAGTCTTGCCGCCCTTTCCCATATCTCCCAGTTCGTCGGCAAACAAGGCTTGACGGCGGAGATTCAGTCCTCCACGCCGACCGCTTCCGGCGTCGAGGCGCATATGCAGCTGCGGGCTGCCGGATCGGGTAAACACCGATGAACAAGATCAGGTCCTGGTATGGCGGATTGCACGCTCGCGAACAACGCTTCGTTGCCATCGGCGCGGTGGCGGTCGGCCTCCTGGTTCTGGTCGGCGGAATCCTCTGGCCTTTGCAATCGGCGGTATCGGCCGCGGTGAAGCGCAGCGAGACGAAGCGCGAGGACCTCGCATGGATGCGGGCAAATGCACCGGAGATTCTTGCGGGAAGCGTCTCGCTTCCTCCGCCCACGGGCGAACCGCCGGTGGTGCTGGTCGATCGAGTGGGTCGCGAAGCCGGTCTCGGCGGCTCGCTTCGAGGTACGCAACCGAGCGGCAGCGCAGGAGTGCGCGTGCAGCTGGAAGCGGCTCCCTTCGATACCTTGATTACATGGCTCGCCACGCTGGACGCGCGTTATGGGCTCGCGATTGAATCGATCACGGTGGATCGCGCGGCCGGCCCAGGAGTGGTCAATGCCAGTGTCACCTTCTCGCAGCCGCGGCCCTAAGGCGGCTCCGCCCGCCGAGCGCCCGCGCACCCTCTGGCCGCTCGTCCTCATCGGCATCGCGGCTGTCTCGGCGGTGATCATCGCGACGTTGCCGGCTTCCCTCATCGTGCATTTTCTGCCGCCATTCGTGCACGCTGAGGATTTTTCCGGCAGCGTTTGGCACGGCTCCGCCGGAAAGCTCATTGTCAACGCGCGTGACGCCGGGGCGCTCGAATGGCGGCTGCACCCGCGTGCGTTGCTCGGATTGGCAATGGCGGCGGATTTGCATTGGGTGAAGACGGGCTTTGAACTCGACGGCACCGTACGCATGGATCGACGGGAGATCGCCGCGGACCATATTCAAGGCGAAGGACCTATCGAAGATCTGCGCGATTTCGGGGTGCCGGCCGGATGGCGCGGTACCGTCAGCATTAAGAGCATTGAGATCAAGAGCGACTATTCCAGCATATTGTCGGCCGCGGGCGATATCCAAGTCACGAATCTCGCATCCGCGCGGGTCGCGGGAGGCGCAAATTTGGGCGGTTACGACCTGAGTTTTCCCCAAGATGCAATCAGTCCCGACGGCACCGCAACGGCCAATCTCGCCGACCGCGGCGGTCCCCTCCAGATCCTGGCGCTCATCCGATTATCTGCGAAGACACGCACCGCCACGCTCTCGGGCACCGTCATGGCGCGCGCCGAGGCATCGCCGGCCGTGTGCAGCGAGTTGGATAATCTTTCCCAGCTTCGCGGCCGTGACTCTCAGGGGCGAATTCCGCTCGAGGTGGAATTTACTTTCTAGGTCGGTTGCGAGTGCACACCGGTATGTGTAAACTCGTGTGTAAGAGGTGACACATGGCGACGAATCTCTCGATCGATCCTGAACTTATTGAACAAGCGCTCAAGGTGAGCGGCGAGCGCACCAAGAAGGCAGCCGTAACGCGCGCATTGGAAGAGTTCATTTCAAGACGAAAGCAAAAATGCCTGCTGGATTTGATGGGTAAGCTTGAATGGGATCAATCGTTCGACTACAAAGCTGACCGCTCACGGCGATGACGCTATTGGTCGACACCAGCGTTTGGTCGCTGGCATTCCGACGCGATGCCGAGCCGAGTTCGCCGACGGTCGGGGCGCTGCGTGCGGCGATTGGTGGCGGCGAAGCGATCGTGACGACGGGGCTGATACTTCAGGAGTTGCTTCAAGGATTCGCCGGCCCCCGTGCGCGTAAGGACATCATAGAGCGATTCTCTGCCCTGCCGCTCCTCGTGCCGGATCGGCACGACTACGTCGACGCGGCCGATGTTCGTAACCGTTGTCGGCGTTCCGGGGTCCAGATCGGGACGATTGACGCGCTTCTTACCCAGCTGTGCATCCGTCACGAGCTGACGCTACTGACAACGGACGGTGACTTCGCAATGGCGGCGCGGCACTGTCCGCTGCGCCTCTGGAGGCCCACGATCTGAACAGCGAATACGCTCAACCAACCCTGGTGGTACCTGCACTATAATAATATGAACGGATCACGCACGGATCAAAGAGGATGGAACGATTATGAACGGTTCATTCCTGCGGTTTTATGTGCACGAGGGTCATCGCCATCATCATCATCTCGTATGGGAATGGTTGCTCCAGCAAGCAAATAAGCTCGGCATCCGGGGTGGCTCGGCGTTCCGCGCGATGGCGGGTTTCGGGCGTCATCACATGCTGCACGAGGCGCGCTTCTTTGAACTGGCCGGCACACTCGCGGTGGAGATCGAGTTCATCGTCACCGACGATGAGGCGAAACAGCTTCTCGCGCTGATTCACAAGGAGAAGATTCGGCTCTTCTACGCTCATGTTCCGGCGCGCTTCGGTGTGATCAATCCCGACTCCGCCGATCCCCCGGTGGTGGCGTCCGATGAATGAGCAGGAGCAGTCTGCACGTGACATCTCGGTCCTAGTTGATGGGTCCCGCCCACAGGATTTCCATCAGTCCTGCCGCCAGCGCCAGTAACAACGCCAGCAACACGTAGGCGCTGTAAGCATTGATATGCCCGCGGTGCATCGCCGCCAGACCGTGCGCGAACAACAGCGTCGCCGATCTGACCGGCTGGAACACTAGTCTGTCCACCAGATGCACGCGCTCCTTCTCGCGGCGGATGGCCATGCGGAAATGCTCCGCCACCGTCTCGCTCGTGTCTTCGATCGTCGTCGGGCGGAAAATCGCATCGAAGATCACCCGCACCGGGTTGGAAAATCCGGTCGCCGTATAGGTCATCTCCGGCAATAAGCGCCGCACTCCACCGTCCCAGCGCTCGCGCCGCGTCAGTCGCCGCGAGCGCGTCAGCCACACACGAATGACGACGTACGTCAGAAGCAGCAATCCGATCAACACCGGCAGCATGTAGGACGTGGACATGGCGAAGACCACCGGATTCTCCGCCCCGCCGCGATGCAGGACCACCAGTCCGCGGCCGGCCACGATACGCTGCCCCACCTGCGCCCCCAGGTCATGAAACTCCGCCACAAACGCCGGCGGCAGGCTGTCGTGTGCCGGAGCCGTTGCGAAGAACGGCGGCACCAGCGCAGCCGACGCGCTGGCTCCGGCGAGCTGCATCGATGCACGGTCCAGGCTCGGGATCACATAGGTCGGCAGCACGCCGAACGCAAGGCACAGCACTGCCAGGATGGTCAGGGACGCGAGCGTGGCCGGGTCGGCTTCGCTCACCCGCCGCTCCTCGTCGAGCCGGCGCATTCCCAGAAAGCTCATGGCGAACACCTTCACAAAGCAGGTCACCGCCAGCGCCGCGGTGAGTGCGAGCCCTGCGCCGCACAGAGCAAATACGATCTTCGCGCCGGACGAAGAAAGTTCCGCCGAACGTAGCATCACCTGTAGCGTGAGCCATTCGCTGACGAAGCCGTTGAACGGCGGCAGCGCGGCGATCGACAGCGTCCCGGCGAGGAAGCCGAGCGCGGTCAGCGGCATCCATTTGATCAGGCCGCCGAGCTGGTCCATGTCGCGCGTGCCGGTTTCAGCCTCCACATAAGCCGTTCCCTGAAAAAGAAGCGTCTTGTAAATCGAGTGGTTCACCATGTGATAGAGCGAGGCCGACAGAGCAATGGCGGCCGCAACCGGCTGTCCGGAGGCGCGATAAATCAGAAAAGCTCCCAGGCCGGCCACGATGATGCCCGCGTTTTCGATGGAACTGTGGGCGAGCATCGTCTTCATGTCGTTGTCTGTCGTGGCGTAGAGGATTCCCACCAGCGCCGTAATGCTCCCCACAATCAATGCAAGGACTCCCGTCCCGTAACTCGTGTGAACCAGGTCGGCATTGAGCCGCAGAATTCCATAAAAACCAAGGTTGAGCGTGACGCCTGCGAAAACAGGAATGAAGACAGGCGCGGCGGCTGTATAAGACCGGGGCAGCCAGAAATTGACCGGAACCAGGCCGGCCTTTACCCCAAATCCGAAAAATCCGAGGAGGAATACGCTCCACAGTGCTTGCGGCGAAAGCCCGGCAGCCGCCGCACGCAGAGCGGAAAATGAGAAGTCGGTCGCCATTCTGCCCAGAATCAGAAAGGCGACGGCTACGGCCAAAAAGCCGGCCTCGCTCATCGCCAGCATGATATATCCCGCCATCTTGTCGGATTGCTGTCGCATCTCGTAGTTGAGCAGAAGAAAACAGAGGATCGACATGCATTCCCAGGCAATCAGGAAGAGAGGAGCATCGCTGGCCACGAGAATCAGCACGACCGAAGCCATCAGGGCAAAATTCAGGACGCCGTATCGACCCGTGGGATATGCGTCTTCCATTTGGTCCTTGACGAAGCTTCTGACAAAGAGAGAAATCGAAAAATAGACAATTCCTGCGGCGAGCAGAAAGATGGAGGACAGCGCATCGAGACGCAGCGTGAGCCTGCCCAACCCGTCGAGCGTCCAGAGTTGAGCCTCGTAGTTCCTGCCTGTGAGAAGCACTGTCGCAGAAGCAAGAACCATCAACAACGATGAAAGCGTCCCCACGACGGCAATGACCAGCGGAGCTCTTTTCCGGCCGCATACCGCCGAAAGGAGGATTCCCACGGCACAAGTCAGGAAGAACAAGATCAGCGAAGCGCCGGTTACGGAAGCCATCAATCACGATCTCCTTTCGGAGACACGTTCGGTATCGACTACCGACTTGCGTCCCGTGGCGACAAGCAGGCCATGCAATATGGCCAGAGGAGGAGGCGGATTGCCCGGAACCTCAAAATCCACCGGCAACACCGAACCGACGCCGCCGGCACAAATGAAGCTGTGGCCAAACACTCCGCCAGAAATGGCGCAACTGCCCACAGCCATCACGCGCCTGGTCGCTGGCATGGCTTCCCAGGTCTTGAGCAATGGCCCTCGCATGTTTTCGCTTACCGGGCCAACGACGAGCAGAAGGTCGGCGGTACGCGGGGTAGCCGTGAAGAAGAAACCCAGCCTGTGAATGTTGTAGAGAGGATTGTTCAGCTGCTTGACCTCGTGAAGGCATGCGCCGCAATCTCCGGCATCGACCACCATTACATGCATGGACCTGGAAAAGGCCGACGGCAGAGTCATAGACTCGGCCTGCCCGGCAGGCAACCTTGACCATTCATACCCCGTATCCCAATTCATCGGCGAGGGAATCGACAGGCGGCATC
>PKXS01000004.1 GCA_003132425.1 Gammaproteobacteria bacterium
TAGATGAGCGTGCCGGACGCGGACAGAGCGAACTGACCCATTCCCGTTTCATCGCCGGTGTCGGGAGCATTGGTGGACTGCATGATGCCGGCCAGTAGAGGAACCGGGGCGCCGGTGATTTCCGCACGGGTTGCGTCAAAAGGGACTGCCAGGAGGGAGGCGTTGCGCATGAAGACGAGGTGACCCGTGGGGGAGTACCGCGCGTCGGCCGCGTTCGTGAGCAGGGTCGTGCGCTTTTTGGTCGTCAAATTGATCGCATCGACGTGCGCGGCATCCCATCGGCCCGCCCCGGGATAGACCGTGAATAGCACGGTCTGGCCATCCGGGAGCATGGCCGGAGTACGCAGCTCGGTACCGGGGTCGTTTTTTAGCGGATTCTGCGGTTTACCGCCGGAACCAGAAACCGTCCAAAGCCCATCGTCCGCAAAGGCAATGACGCCTGCCGATCCCCAACTGGCACCCTCGATATCGCCGGTGACGGTCAATTCACACAGGTCGATGGGAGGCCCACCACTCAAGGCCACCTTCTTGAGTTTGTTGTCGGCAGCGAAACCGACCCACTGGCCATCGGGAGAGAAGAAAGGATATTCGGCACCTTCGGTTCCCGGCAGGGCAACGGCTTGGGGCTCGGCGAGCGGCCGCCGGTAAAGCATCTGCGTTGCAGTGCCATCCGGTGCTTTTGACTCGCCACTGAACACGACGGTTGTGCCATCCGGAGAAATCGCGATGGCGGTGCGGCTGGGCCGATCGAACCATTTCGTGGGCCCGAGCGTGGTTGCAGGCGCCACCTCCATGACGAGATTGACGAGAGGCGCCCCGGCAGGTGGTGGTTCGCGCAGATGACGGATGGCGGGAACCGCCAGCGCGACGGCCGCGATGCCGAGTACAGTGGCAACGATCCAGCCCAGCCATCGCTCCTTTTGCGTTCCCGTCGCTGCCGTACGTTGCGTAGTCTCGGCAGACGATGACTCGGCTGCCGCTGTCGGGTCCAACATCGCACGCAGCGCTGTGACCAGCCGTGTGGCGTCGTTGTGAAAGTCGGGATCCGGCCGTACTTCGATCGACTGGCGAAACGCCATCGCAGCCATTGACTCCGGCAGCTGCGACGCTACCGGTATCGCCGCATGACCGACCAGCACCGGCACCACCGGGATGTCGCGGGAGAGTGCGGCCTCCAGTTCGATCCGCACGAAGTCATCCGGATCCTCCAGCCGTCGGTGCCCTGCCTCGTTGCGCGCATCGATCCAGCGCGGACCAATGATGGCGAGCACGACGGCGCAGTTGCCAACGATGCCGTTCAGGTGACCGCGAAAATCCTGCCCGAGCGGGATCGAATCCACATCCTTGAACACCTGCGCCTTGCCGAACTCGGCCACGAGTCGGTCATAGAGGCGCCCCGTCGCATCGGGGTTGTCGCTGCGGCGGTAGCTGATGAAAATTCCCGACAAGGCCGGCTCCGGTTTCTTATTGAGCGGATGGCAACGTGGAAACGATCCGACATCCTCCAACCGCACCGCGAAGTCTATGGGATCTAGAGCCTCGAGGTCGAATGGCAGCTTTGCGGATGCTAATCCAGCCTGCTGACCGACTGCATTTGGCCGATCAGCGACCGATTGTTCGCTCTGAACCGGTCATTGCGCTCGAAACTACCGAATTTGATAGTGACGGTTTAGCCGATGTCCGCCAACGCGTAAAGCCGACCCAGAGGAGCCCGTTACGAATGGCAGGTATTGGGCAACCATTCAGGCATTGAGCATCCAACTAGACGGGCTCCTAAAAAATGAGCGTCGGCGCTGCAGGGCAATGGCCTTGGGAATTCGCTGATACGTTGCGGCTGGTTGTCAACCGGTCTTGCGAAGGGGGCTGGTTGTTGGGCAGGTTCAATTCTTAGCAGACGCCTCGGCCGCAGCCTCTGGTTCCTTACCCGGTCGGGCACCCATCATTTTGAACAGCTGCTCGTCCGACGTTGCCCCGTGGATTACAGCCTGCGTTACACTGTAAGCAAGATCGGTAGAACGGCGAAAGCGAATTAGTTGGGCAACCGCATCGTTCAGCAGCCCGTACCACTCGCGCAGATCTTCAGGAGACATTCTCGAGGCGATTGGTACCAACATTCCTTTGCTAAAGTTCGCCAAAACGGCCTGGTTCCGTTGAGCCGCAGTCATCTGCGACATATGTGCGGCGGATTCGTCTCCCTCCAGATTCGAAAACCGTGCCAGGAACTGCGTCATCTGGAACAGAGCGTCGCCGTAGGTGAGTCCTCGCTCCTTCATCCGATTCTGTTGTGCGTACACCAGGTCATACATTCCAGCCTCGTCGCGCGGTAATAATCGCACTTCTGCACTCTCCTTCGCGGAATTCCAATACGGAGCATCGGGCAACCAAATGGCCTGCGCTTTGGGCGGAGGCGGATAGACAAATTTTGATGTCGCGCCGGATTCGCGCAGCGCGTTTACGTCGCCCCGCAGCTGGAGCAACCACGGTAACATCGCGTCGAAGTAAGTTATGTCGATATCCATCAGCATAAGGTTCTTCTTCGCCTCTAACTGAAGGTCCTGCTCGAGCCGATGACGTTCGTGCAGATGATCCAATGACACCACTGCTTGTTCGAGCCCAAGGGCGATTAGCAGCCCGATCGAAATGGTGCCGAGATGAATCCAAAAGCCCTTCCACGTGTGAACAGCTTCGTGGGGAGCGTGAACATCGAGCATAGCTGCTGATATCTCCGAGGTAGGGCGTATTTCCTTACCTAAGGGTAAAGACTCCGCAGGCGCTGAACTATTGTCGGGTCCCTGAGNNGAGCGGTTTAGTCCTTTGGCCGCTTGCTGACCCACGTCCCGCTCCAGACCTGCCATTGGGGCGACATTGCCAGGGTGCGCCGTCCAACGTGTCAAGTTGACCCCCAGCGGGCACTCGCGAACGTCAGGTATCGGGCTGTCAACCCCGACACCGCCAACTATCCTACCGAACAAGGGTAGGCGACTATCGTCCCGGTTCCATTAGTATGTCGCCTGATAACGTGCCGCTGCTAATAACCTTGTTGTCCAGCGTAATCTGATTGAGTTCCGCGACATGCTGCAGCAAAAGTTTAACTTGATCGAGGTACTCAGCGTACTCGCGAAGCGCCAGCCGAATGGCCAGCGCGTCCGTTGAATTAAGCGCTGACTGTCCCGCGTAAACACCGAGCAGCGCGTTCAGCTTGACCCGGCTGCGACTTGCGTCCAAGTTTAGAATGGACGCGTGCTCGCGCGTGACTTCGATCTTCCAGTAATTCGCAACCAGCGCCGAGGGCAGAATTTGCAGGAGCGCGCTGTCGCGCGCGATAAGCCACTCCGCATCCGATGGCTTGTAGATCCGAATTTCTGGAAGTACCGGGGGCATCCACGGCGCGGCAGGGCTGGCTTTCGGTTTATGGTCGAGGCTGTCACCGATAGCCTTTATTGCCGCGAGCGTCTGATCGCAGGACTCAATGTCGCTGCGTACCACGACAATGTTCTCGTAACTCTCCGCCTTCAGTTTCCCTGAGATCGCGGCGGCTTGTTGCCGATGATGGAGATACTCGATCGTCTGCTCGAGGCCGATCGCAATCAATAACCCTATTGTGATGGTTGCAATATGGATGACGAAGCCTTTCCATGTGTGGATCGACTCGTGGGGAGCGAGAACATCGAGCATAGGCGCTGATATCTCCGGCGTGGAAAGTGTCGCATCTGGGGGCACCGCAGCCTTAAGGCTATCGGCGGGTCCCTGAAGTATTTCTGGTTCGGCGCGGTCGGTCATTCAACTGTTCTTCGTTGGGGTCTCTACAGCCTATCCTAAGCTGCGAACGGCTGCTTCTATGCCGCGATTCCGGTTACTCGAATGATAATCCTCTGA
>PKXS01000003.1 GCA_003132425.1 Gammaproteobacteria bacterium
TACGCGGCGGAGGTGAGTATCTGGCGGTAGAAGCGTTTGATGTCCCAGCCGCTCTGCTGGAAATCGACGGCCAGCCAGTCGAGCAGTTGCGGATGCGAGGGCGGCTCGCCCTGACTGCCGAAATCGTCGGCGGTGCGGACCAGGCCAACGCCGAAAATCTCCTGCCACATGCGGTTGACAGCCACGCGCGCGGTGAGCGGCTGGTCTTCGGTGAACAGCNNTGCGGGGCAGCGCGGCGGCCATGGGCGGCAGCACCGTTGGCGTGGAGGCATCCACGCGCTCACGGGGCTGATCGTAGGCGCCGCGATAGAGGACGTGAGCGAAAGGCTTTTGATCGGTGCGCTCCATCATTACGGGCGTGGTGGCGGCATGGCGCACGATTTCCTTGGCTTCGAGGTTCAGCTTGTTCTGTTCCGCGGCGAAGGTGCGGTAGGGCTCGAATTCGCGTAGGAGAAAGTAGGCGAACAGGGGGCCGTTGCTGTTGACAACGGACGCAGGAGCGCTCTCGGGCACGAGCAACTCGGCGAGGATGCGCGCTTCCGCCTCCGTTGCCACGCNNCGATGCCGCCATCCACCAGCGATTTTCCTAGGATTAGCGGGTCGTCTACGCCAATGCCGCCCGACAGTTTCGTGTTTGGATTGTTGCGGCCTTGGGTGGTGATGGCGCGGCCGTTGAGATAAAGGTCGAGGCCGGATTGCGCGCGCGAGCCGTCGTAAGTCACCACGATGGAGTTCCATGTGGAGGGTTCAATCTTGTCCATCGCGGCGCGGATTTCGATGTTGTCGCCGCTATCGCCGATCAGGCGAAAGCTGGCCAAACGGGCGCTAACATCGAGCACCCAGCCGCGGTTCTTATCCTTCGAATTCTGGTGCGCGGCGAGGTTGTAGCCGTCTCCCTTTGGGCTGAAAAAGTCGATGGCGATAGTGAAGGGCTTCTCGGCGTCGAGCTTGGGTGGAGTGGCGACGCTGGCGCCGCCGATGCTGGCGAAGTACAGCGCGGGGCGGCCGGCGATGCCGAGTTTCAAGTCGCCGCCGGGTGCGGACAAATGGCTCGGATCGGCGGTGAAGAGTAGGTCTTTTTCGTCGAACAGCGTCGCGGGCATTCCGGGCCCGCGGCTGCGCAGCCAAGTCTCGAACGGAGTCGCGGCGGCGGCGCGCGCGTGAGACATTTCCTGAATAATGGCGGCCTGGCGCGCGGCGATCTGCTCCCACCTGGCGCGGTCCTCAGTGCGTGGGACGATGACGAACGGCGGCTGATCGGACGTGTTCCCATCCATGACTTTCTGCGGCGTGTTGCGGAAGAACGCGCCCAGCGAATAGTAATCCTTCTGCGAGATGGGGTCGAATTTGTGGTCGTGGCAGGTGGCGCAGCCGACGGTGAGGCCGAGGAAAACCGAGCCAAAAGTATCGGCGCGGTCCTTGGCGTAGATCTCGGTGTATTCGTCTTCGATGATGCCGGCTTCGTTGGTGGTGACGTTGCTGCGCTGGAATCCGGTGGCGATGCGCTGGTCGAGCGTGGCGTTGGGCTCCAAGTCGCCGGCAATCTGATCGATAGCGAACTGGTTGAAAGGCTGGTTGCGGTTGAAAGCGGCGATCACCCAATCGCGATAGGGCCAGATTTCGCGGTAGTTGTCGAAGTGAATGCCGTTGGTATCGGCGTAGCGGACGGCGTCCAGCCAATAGTGCGCGCGCTGCTCGCCATAATGCGGCGAGGCGAGGTAGCGATCGACCATGCGCTCATAGGCGCCGGGCGCGGCGTCGGCGAGAAACGCTTCCACTTCGGAGGGTTTGGGCGGCAGGCCGGTGACGCTAAGCGCGACGCGGCGGATGAGCGTGCGACCGTCGGCGGGCGGCGCGGGCGCGAGGCCCTTTTCTTCCAGGCGCGCGAGAATGAAGCGGTCGATGGGATTGCGCAGCCATACTGGGTTGGCGTCCTTCACGGAAGGCGGCTTGGGCTTGACGGGAGGTTGAAACGACCACTGCTCTTTCCACGGGGCGCCTTGATCGATCCAGCGCTTGAGCAGCGCGATCTGCGCGGGCGTCAGACTGCGGCGCGACGCGGCGGGAGGCATGCGCATGTTCGGGTCGGGGTTGCTGATGCGCTGATAGAGCAGGCTGGCGGCGGAGTTGCCGGGCACGATCGGCGCGCCACGGGGCCGCGCGGCGAGAGCGGTTTCGGGACGGTCGAGGCGCAGACCGGCCATGCGCGAATCGGAATCCGGGCCGTGGCATAGGAAGCAATTATCAGAGAGGATGGGGCGGATTTCGCGCTGGAAATCGATGCGCGCGGGGGTCTGCGCCGAGGAGTGCGCGCAGAAGGCGAAAGCGGCTAGGGCGACCGAATGGCGGCCGGCGCGGACGCGATGCTGGAACAATTGAGCCTCCTTTACCCCGACTATATCGGTATAACACGCGGCAGGCGCCGAGGGTTAGTTTCTCGGGCGCGGGCAGGCCCATGTGGCTTGGCCCGTGGCCGGGCTGGTGAAGCCAACGGGACTCACGGATCGCAGTGCTGGCGTTCCTCCATTGGTCCGTGGAGATTACCAGGCCCGCGGCGGGCCGATTAACAATCGGCCGCANNTATGCTCCGCGGCGTCAACGTCGGCGGTCACAACCGTATCAAGATGGAAGCGCTCCGGGTCCTTTACGAATCCCTCGGCTTATTGGACGTACAAACCTACGTGCAAAGCGGCAACTTGGTTTTCAGAGCCAAGGAACGCAACCTCGACGCACTCGCCAAAAGCATCGAAGACGGGATCGAGCGCGGCTTCGGCTTTCGACCCGGCGTCGTCCTGCGCACGCCGCCGGAACTACGCGATGCCATCGCGAAAAATCCATTCGCCGCGCGGCGGAATATCGACCCCAGCAAGCTCCTGGTCACATTCCTTTCCGCCGCGCCGGACGCCGAAGCACGCGGTAA
>PKXS01000077.1:0-134 GCA_003132425.1 Gammaproteobacteria bacterium
GCGCCGAGGCCGGTGCGATCCGTTACATTACGAACGAACCGAAGCTCGATCAGACCGAGGCCAACGTCAAAGCCGGCTACGGAGTGACCGCTCACGGGGATCCGAATTCCGACGTGACGGCGGTGTTGAACCTC
>PKXS01000077.1:196-23049 GCA_003132425.1 Gammaproteobacteria bacterium
TGCCGATGGCGGCGCGGGCGGCGCGCCGCCCTGCCAGGTGCCGCCCGGCAGCCCGTCCATCAATAACAACAACCTGGTTGGAAATGCCATCAACCCCGTTACCTACCAGGGAATACGTGTGGAGGCGCTGTATAAGTTCAACGATGACTGGAACGTGCTGNNTCGCAGGGCGTGTTCTACCAGCAGCCCAATGCCTCGGACGGCGCGCCGCTGCAGCCGCTCGAGGTCACGATGTTCAACCCGGCCTACGACAAGGACAGTTTCGAGAGCACCGCGTGGACGGTGAACGGCAAGTTCGGCGATTTGAAGGCCGTGTATACCGGCGGCTATCTCTTGCGCAACGTCGATCAGACCGGCGACTATACGAATTACGCACGCGGCGTCTATGCCGATTACTATCAGTGCTACGGTCCGGGGTCGGGCGGTAACGCAAGCCTCAAGTCAACCTGCTTCTCGCCGAGCGCCTCCTGGCACTCGGTTGAGAAAAACGAGCACCAGCAGCACGAATTCCGTTTAAGCACACCGGACGACTGGCGTTTGCGCGCCATCGCCGGCGCGTATTGGGAGGCTAACAAACTGTACGATCAGACCGACTGGATGTACAAGAACATTCCGGCGTGTACCTCGAACGGAGCCGCGGGCACGCCGGGCAATTCTGGCTGCCTCACGAACATCGGCACGTTCCCCGACACGACCGTGGTGAATCCCGGTGTTCAGAGCGACAACAGCTCCTTCTACCAGGACACGGTGCGCGAAACCAAGCAGACGGCTTTCTTTGCGTCCGTCGACTTCGACCTGATACCAAAGGTGCTGACGGTAACGCTGGGCACGCGTCATTTCCGCTTCGACAACACCTCCGCAGGCAGCGTCATGTCCAGTTTCGATTGCTTCCAGGGCGGGGCGCCGGCGGGCGGATGCCAATCCGCCGCCAGTTACAACCTCAACAAGGACAATCTGTCCGACTCAGAGTCCGGCTTCAAGAGCCGCGGCAATCTGACCTGGCATATCACGCCGGATACGATGGTGTATTACACGTACTCGCAGGGCTTTCGACCGGGCGGCTTCAACCAGAACGGCGGTTCCCTGCATGCCCCAGGGCCGGATGGAGTGCCGCAGTACGCGGTTCCCACTTCGTACTCATCCGACAAGTTGACGAACAACGAAATCGGCTGGAAGACGGAGTTTTTCGACCATCGCCTGCAGTGGAACGGCGCCGTGTACCGGGAGAACTGGGACAACGTCCAGGTCGCCTTCTTCGACCCTGGTTTGATCGGCAACATTTTCTACAATGCCAACGGTCAGGACTTCCTCATCAAGGGTATCGAGACCTCGTTGGTGGCCCGAGTCATCAACGGGCTGACGTTGCAGGGCGCGGCGTCGTGGAATCAGAGCCGGCAGACGAATTCTCCGGTGCTGATCGACAACAATCCCCTCAGCGCGAACTTCGGCAAGCCGATCACCCAAGACTGCAACCCCACATGCTCCCCGGTCACCAATCCGTTTGGTCCGATCGGCGCACCCAGCGCCGATGCGCCGCCGATTCAGTTTAGCCTGCGCGCCCGCTACGAGTGGACCGTCGCCGGATACAACCCCTTCGTTCAGGTTGGCGCTACCCACAACGGCGTTTCATACACCCAGGCCGGTTCGAATCCAACGATTGCGGAGGCCGGATCTGTCAAAACGGGAAGGTTGCGGTTCGAGAATCCCGCTTACTCGACTTTCGACGCCTCATTCGGCGTCGCGAAAGATTCCTGGCTGGTGACCGTGTACGGTGAGAACCTCAGCAATTCCAACGCGAGCACGTTCGTCAGCACCGATCAATTCATCGTCGCACAGACGCCTCTTCGGCCGCGGGTACTCGGCGTCTCATTCGGCTACAAGTTTTGATTGGGGCGCGAAACGAAGTGGGCGTCGGCGCCGCTCTTCTCGCGCTGTTGATTGTCTTTGCGGGCAATGCGGCGAAGGCAGCTTCGCCGCCACCCTACCACGCCATCACCCCGAGCATGGCGGGCGATACGGTCGTCTTGACCGGTAAAGACTTGACCATCGATCAGGTGGTGCAGGTGGCGCGCTTCGGCGCGAAGGTCGCGTTGACGGCCGAAGCGCGCCAACGCTCGTCGGACGCCTATGACCTGCTGCTGGAAGCGGCGGCCGAGGGCGTATCGGTGTACTGGTTCAATCGAGGGTCGGGTTCCGGCCGTGAAAAGTTCATTTTCAAGGGCGATCCGCTGTCGCCGGAAAATAGAAAGTTTCTGGAGTCGCGACAGCTGGCGATTTTCCGGCGCGGGGCGCTGGCGGGCTTAGGCCCTGAAATCGGCGATGAGGAAATCGTCCGCGCCATGATGGTGGTTCGAGCCAACACCATGAGTTTCGAGGCGGCGAGTCCCCAGCTGACGCAAAGATTGCTCGACTTATTGAACGATCGGATTACTCCGGTGGTGCAATCGCGCGGCACAGTGGGTGAAGGAGACTTGGGTCCGTTCACCAATATCGGCGCAACCATGGTGGGTGCCGGGGCGGCGTACTACCACGGAGAACGCATGCCGGCCGCGGAGGCCCTGAAATCGGCCGGCTTGGAACCGTTGAGGCCGTTTGCTGCGGACGATAGCGAGCTGGAAAGCAGCGACGCCTACGCCACCGGTCAGGCCGCGCTGCTGATACACGATGCGCGCGAGGCTCTGTCCTGGGCCGACCTGACCTATGCAATCGACCTCAATGGAATGAACAGCAGCATCTCGCCGCTGTCCCAGCCGGTGCAAGCCAATCGGCCGTTCCGCTGGCTGAATTGGGATGCCGCGCGGGTGCTGGAAATGCTCAAGGGCAGCTACTTATTCGAGCTCGATGAGAAGCGGATCATTCAGGACCCAGAGAGCCTACGGGCATCCTCGATCCGGCAGGCCTGCGCCTGGCAGGCATGGGCGCAGTTGCGCGAGGACGTGCTGATTCAAATGAATTCATCCGATCACAATCCGGCGGTGCGTGTCGGCGCTTCGCCGTCCGACTCCTGGGAACTCAATACCCCTCAATTGGCGCAGTTCTACGTCAAGGGCGGCCCGCGCAATCATGGCCAACATGGCTTTATTCTCTCAAACGCCAATTGGGACCCATATCCCATGGCCAATGACATCGAAGCCTTTACGATTGCGCTCGCCAATATGGACGTCGTGATTGCGCAGCGAATCGTGCGCTTCACCAACACGTTTTTCACCGTGATTCCACCGTCGACGGAGGTTTCCGGGGAACCGGGCCGATTCGCCGTCGCCGAAGGCAGCGAGCTCGATGCGGCCGCGCTGATGCAGGAAATTCAAGGGCTCATCAATCCGGTCCCGCCGGAAGGAAACGCCTTGATTCAGACCGTGGAGGACCTGCAGGGGCAAACGCGCCTCAAAGTGGCGCGCGCGCGTCTCGCGGTGGACGACACGATCGATTTATTGGCCGAAGATCTGCTGACCGGCACCTATTGGTTGGATGTGCGCAAAGCGCAAAACCCCACTCGCCGTTTCGGGGCATCGCCCACCGCCGTCTGGAATGCATTTCGAACGGCGCTGCCAGTGAAGGACGATGCCGCGGTGGCACGCGCACAGCCCATACACGACGTTGCCGCTACGTTCATCCGCGGCAATCCGGCGTCCAATTTCTACGGTAACAACGGCCGGGAGCCCGATGCGGCGGCCCGGCATATCACTCAATGATCGCCAACGCCCGGATGTATTCGGTGACCCCGGAGGTCGCCGGACTCTGGCGGGCGCTGTTGTCCGCCGTCATCGACCGAGCAGGATTGTCGATTACCGTACTCGAGCACCCGGAGCCGGCGCCCATCGATGAGCTTTGGGCTAGGCCCGATCAGGCAGCGGTGTTCATGTGCGGTCTTCCCTACTCCCGCTCGAAACCACGACCGGTGCTAATCGCGGCCCCGGTACCCTCGCCCGCCGATTTTGATAGCCAACCGAGGTACTGGAGCGAGCTGGTGGTTCGGGCGGACAGCAATTATCACTCTATTGAGGACACCTTCGGCCGCCGAATTGCGTTCACCGTGGCGGACTCCCAGTCGGGCTGTCTCGCGGCCCTAAGTTACTTGATGGCGATGGGCGGAAGCGATCCGCTCTATCGGGAGGTTATCGCGCCTCAGATCACCCCCCTGGGCGTAATGGACGCCGTCATTCGCGGAATCGCGGACGTGGCGCCGGTCGATTCGTATGCCTTTTGTTTATTGCAGCGATACCGGCCTGATTTAACCGCGAAATTGCGGGTCGTTGCGCGAACCGCCCACACGCCAATTCCACCGATCGTGGCATCGAACCCCGGATTAGACTCTCTACAAGCGGCGCTGCTTGAAGCGCACCATATCGCCTCCATTCAACCCCTAATGGCCACGCTGATGTTGCAGAGCTTCGTACACCCCGATCCGGCCTCCTATGATGTGCTGCAGCTCAGGTCCGATGTTGCACGGCAGTATTGGCGCCAGCACCCGCTTGCGACCGTTGTGCACCCGGCGTTCGCACAGTAGGGCGTGCGCCTAGCGCCAATCGGTCAATCGCCGGTAAACTGATGCAGGGTTGTCATGAATTTGCTCGAGCAGAAATTCCGGCAGTTCGATGGGCCCACCTGGCTGGTGGCGATCGTGCTGTATGGGGCGTGGTGCGCGTTGGTGTGGTTCCACGCCTTCTTGCCTTGGTGGGTGATCGTTCCGGTGGGCGGATATCTGGTGGCCTGGCACTTCTCGCTGCAGCACGAGGCCATTCACTCGTTTCGTGGCGTGCCTGCTTGGCTGCGCTTCGCCATCGTATTCCCGCCGTTGGGCCTGTGGTTTCCCTATCCTCTGTACCGAAAGAGCCATACCACGCATCACCGCGACATCAACCTCACCATCCCGGGCACGGACACGGAGTCCTACTATGTTCTGCAGGCGGATTGGCAGCGCATGGGGCCGATTAGGCGAAAACTGCTGCTGTTCAATCAAACAATGGCCGGCCGCTTGATAGTCGGACCGATGCTGCGTCTTTGGATCCTGATTACCAAAGAGGTTCGCCGCGTGGCTCAGGGAGACTTCATTCACGTACCGCACTGGGCGGTTCATGTGCTCGCTGTCGCCGGACTTTTTTGGTTCATTTCCGGAATATGTGGTTTTCCTTGGTGGCAGTACTGCCTTCTGGTCGCATTTCCCGGGTTGAGCTTGAGCTTATTGCGCGCGTTTACCGAGCATCGCGCGGCGCCGGATTCGCAGGAGCGCACCGCTTCCGTGGAATCGAATGCCGTGTTTGGGCTGCTGTATCTGCATAACAATTTGCATGTCGCGCACCACCTGAAGCCGGCGATGCCGTGGTACGACATTCCGCGCTTCTATCGAGAGAACCGCTCCGCGCTTCTGGAAAGCAACGGAAACTTTGTCTACAAGGGCTATGGCGTGCTTGCGAAGCGATACTTTTTCGCCCCGGTATTCAGTCCCGTGCATCCGTTTCTTTGATAGGCGCGCGCAAGCCAGTGCCGACCGGCAATTCCCGCGCGATTGTCGCGACTTCGATCGGCAATATGCTGGAGTGGTACGACTTCACGGTGTACGCGCTGTTCGCCGGTTATATCGCCGGAAATTTCTTTCCCGGCGGCGATCGAAGCGCCAATTTGCTGAAAGCCTTCCTATTTTTTGGCTTAGGGTTCGTCGTACGTCCGTTGGGCGCGATTATTATCGGCAATTACGGCGATCGCGCCGGCCGCAAAGCGGCGCTTACTCTAACCATCATGCTGATGGCTGTGGGCACCGCAATCATCGCATTTTCTCCGACTTACGCCGCCATCGGCATCGGCGCTCCTCTGCTCTTGTTGGTCGGCCGCGTGCTGCAGGGATTTTCCGCGGGTGGAGAAATCGGCGGCGCAACGGCTTACCTATTGGAATGCGCAGATCCTGAGCAGCGCGGTCGAATCGCCTCCTGGCTCGAAGCAAGCATGGGCATGTCGAATATATTGGGTGCTTTGGCCGCCTTTTCGGTCACGGCGCTCTTGAGCCTGAGCAATGTACAAGCCTGGGGCTGGCGTATTCCCTTCATTTTCGGACTCTTGATCGCCCCCGTGGGCCTGTTCTTACGCCGCTCGTTGGATGAAACCGCGGCATTTCAGGCGGAATCGGAGCGCCGCCGCAGGGACGGGAAGGCGCACAATGCGCCGCTCCTGGAAATATTCACGGACCACGGCCGCCCTTTGTCGATCGGATTTTGCGTGGCGGTGCTGTGGGCTGTAGCCGTCTATGTGCTGATGATTTTTTTTCCCACCTATGTTCAACACCCGGACACGTTCAATTTCACCGCCAAGGAGGCCTTCGGCGCCTCGCTCGTTGCCAATGTCCCCTTTGTCGCCGGTTGTCTGGTTTTCGGATCCTTATCGGACCTCATCGGCAGACGCACGAGCTTGTTTCTCAGCGCAGCTCTATTGTTGGTGTGCGTGTTGCCCTTGTTCCTGTGGCTGCGGGCCGTTCCCACGACGATCACGTTGATAATCGTGCAGTGCACGCTGTCCCTTCTGGTTGCGAGTTTTGTCGGTGTCGCGCCGGCCGCGCTATCGGAGAGTTTCCCAACCGGTGTGCGATCTACCGGGACTTCGCTGGTGTATAACGCAGCCATCACCCTGTTCGGCGGGTTCGCGCCCGCGATACTCACTTGGTTCACGCAGCGCCCGGGAGGTAGCATGTTCGCACCCGCCTGGTATGTGATGTCGGCGGCCGTGGTTGCTATGATCGCCATTCCCTTCCTCCGAGGACCCATATCGAAATGAGCCTATCCCTGACGCCTCTGAGCCCCACCATCGGCGCGGTGGTGGAAGGCATTCAAATCAGCGCGCCGCTGAGCGATGCGCGGCTTGCGCAGATCAACGCGGCGCTGGTCGAGCATCATGTCCTCTTTTTCCGGGATCAGTCTGTGACTCCCGGGCAGCATCGCGATTTCGCCTCGCGCTTCGGGAAATTGCACATACATCCGATCTACCCAAAACATACGGAAGTGCCGGAAGTCATCGTGCTCGATACCGACCTGGTCGACCTCACCGACAATGCGATTTGGCACACCGACGTCACATTCACCGAGACTCCGCCGATGGGTTCCGTGCTGGTCGCGCGTGTTTTGCCGGCGAGGGGCGGCGATACCCTGTGGTCGAGCAACATCTCGGCCTACGAGGCGCTCTCCCCCGCGATGCAAAAATTCCTGAAGGAGCTAACCGCGACTCACAACGTTGCTCAGTCCTTCCCCACCGAGCGGTTCGCGCTGACGGCGGAGGCGCAAGAGCGATTGGAACAAGCCAAGCGCAACAATCCGCCCGTGACGCATCCCGTCGTCCGTACGCACCCCGTATCGGGGCGCAAGGGACTTTTTGTAAACGATGGGTTCACCACGCATATCAATGAGCTGTCCGCGCCCGAGAGCCGCGTCCTGCTGAATCTATTGTTCGCGCACTCGACACGGCCCGAATTCATGGTGCGCTGGAAGTGGCGCGACGGCGATATCGCCTTTTGGGACAATCGCCTGACGCAGCACTATGCAACCGACGATTACCGGCCGGCGCGGCGCGTCATGAACCGGGCCACCATCGTTGGTGATCGCCCGGTGTAATGTCGCTTTACGGAAGTGCCGGAATCGGCCGCGTCGGGATCGAGGGCATGGCGGGTGTTTGCGCCGACGATTTATCTAGTTGCGCAGTTCGCGCACCGCCGATTCGCGCCTCGTATCCAAAATTATGTCCGGGAGGCCCGACGAGATAGCTGGGCCCCCAGGCGCGTGTGTTATCGAATGGCTCATACAGGTGTAGGACATCGCCTACATGCGGGCGATTATCGTCACCAATACTCACCGCACAGCCAACAAGAGACAATAGCAGCAGCGCAATACCGCAGCCTCCTGCCAGACCCCGATAACATTTATTGCGCACGGGCGTGAAGTTCCATAAGAACTACATGCTACGGACATCACATTAAAATCCATCAAGGGCAATATTAGAATTCAAGGAGAAATCCCGCGCCTTGGAACCAAGCGGCGTTCATTTGGGTCTATATAGGTACGCAGACAGTTGCGCGGACGATTCGCTTAGGAGGTAATGTCGCCATGGAAACCGCGTTGGTAGTGCCGTCACGGGCTCGATCGGCGGCATCCCTGTTTGTCCGATCGGTGGCAAACGATGATGCCTTTCTAGAGGCGGACGATTCGGCATTCTATGCGCTGACCGACTTTCGGCGGGAGTATCCCATCACCGTGGACGCAGATAGCTCCATCGATGAGGCACTCGGAGACATGAATCGGCTGAACGTGCACGCCCTGCTGGTGACTCGAGAAGGGCCCGGTGGCGCGGACCCGCAGGTCGTCGGCCTGATCACTGCCTATGATATCGAGCGATCGCGTTCGCGCCGGCACGCCGCAGTCGGCGACATCATGACTTCTTGGAATGAATTATCGTTGGTCAAGTATGAGTCGCTGCAGACGCTCACCGCGCTTGATCTTTATGAGATGTTTCAGGGCACCGGCTTGACGCATCTGCTGGTGGTTGAACTACAGGGGGATGATTCAGTCTTGGCAAGAGGATTGCTGTCGCGTGCGACTCTCGCCAAACGCCTGCGTGGCGCCCGCGGTGCTGGTTCGCGCTAGCTTTCCAATCGTTGCCGGTCACCCCTCACGGTCGACCAGCAGACCACATCCTCCACCAGGCCGCCTTTAAAGATCCGTTTGCGTACGAGTCCGTCGCGCTGCATTCCAATTGCCGCGAGAACGCGACCTGCGAGCGGGTGTCTGTCGAGCTGCAGCGCGTACACCCGGTTCATGTTGAGGTCGGCCAATGCAAAATCCAGGATTGCCGTTGACCACTCGACGGCATCGCCGGTTCTCTCNNTCGACACCGCAGCCCACCCAAAATCGCAACTCCGCCTGACCTCGCTCGACGTCGATTTTATCGAGACCTGCATATCCGACGATGTAGTCGTCGCCGGTTTTCAGAACAGCCCAATGCAGGGCCCGGCGAGTGTCCCACGCGTCCGGGTGAGACGATATCCACAGTCGCGCGAATTCCGTCGTGTAGGGATGTGGAACTCCGATGGTGGTGTCGGCGATCCGGTGTTCGCCCGCAAGGATGGTCAGGGGTCCGATGTCCGCCAGCGCGAAGGGGCGAAATTGAAATCGCCGGGTGGTCAGCGTGGGATAAGAACCTTCCGTGCCGCGATACTTCGATGCGCTCTGTGCAGAATGCGCCGGCATGGTCATTGACATTGTTTGCTACTCCACGCTGTAGTTTCGGCCTTCCAGACACGCCCTGTCGGCTCGCAAGAAATCCGTGCGGTGCGCCGCCGTAGTGCCCGCCGCCGCGGTCGGATCTACACCGACTTGGGCTGCCGCCCAGCGATGACATTCCTCGCGATCGCGCGCTTGCTGCTCGGTCGACTGCCCCGCCTTTGGATACATGAACAATTCACTCGCCACGGGCTGCTGCGCCTGAACCTGATCCGAGAGCCCGGCGGGCGGCTCGACGGACTCGTACTCCCCGGCGTTATTGTTCCACTCGTAATAAACATCGTCGGCGTAGTAATAGGGCACACCGCCCCACCAGTACGTGTCGTAGTACCAGGGTAGAGTTGCAAAAAAAAGACCATACCCCAGGCCACCCCAACCACCACCATAGCCGCCTCGGTACCAACCGTGACGATAGCCGCCCGCCCCATAGCGGCCCCCGTGATAGCCACCGCNNCGCCATGAAAGCCACCGCCGCCCCCGTGTGAGCCACCGCCCCCGCCGGAGTGAGCAAAAGCGGTGCCGGAAAATCCAACCGCCAAGACAGCCAGACTTGCCGCGATGATCAGGTGCATTCGTTGAGTGGGCATGTCAATTATGACCTGCAACATCGCGTGTTGTTCCGAGTTCTCCGCGCGAGGACTTGATTTTCGCGGCTGCGAGCCCATGATCACAGGCATTCGCATGAGAGCTTTCTAATGTAGATCTAACGGCGCTCTAATCGGAGCGCTATGAGATGCTGAGATGCGGGGGTAACTGTGCGAATACTGATTGTCGAAGATGATCGCAAACTGGCTGAGTTCGTCGCCCGTGGGTTGCGCGCGGAAAGATTCGCCGTCGACCTCGCGGGGACCGGTCGCGAAGGCGAGAGCTTTATAAGCTCCTACGCATACGATCTCCTGGTACTTGACTTGATGCTGCCGCAGATGAGCGGCTCGGAACTATTGCGGCGAGTTCGCCAATCTCATGCCTCACTTCCGGTTCTGGTGCTCACGGCACGCGACGCGATCGAGGACAAGGTGATGCATTTTGAGGCGGGTGCTGACGATTACTTGACGAAGCCGTTCGATTTCGCCGAGCTACTGGTGCGGATCAAGGCGCTGCTGCGGCGCACGCCGGTCGAGCGCGCCGACGTGTTGCGAATCGCGGATCTGGAACTCAATCGACTGACCCAGCAAGTAAGGCGCGATGGTCACCGGATCGATCTCACGGCAAAGGAATATGCGCTCTTCGAATATCTATTGTGTTCACCCGGCCGGGTATTTTCCCGGACCATGATTCTCAATCACGTGTGGGATCAGAGCTTCGAGGGAGTCACCAACATAGTCGATGTTTATGTGCGGTACCTGCGCCGGAAAGTCGACGAGCCCTTTCCGGTAAAGCTCATTCATACCGTGCGCGGAGTCGGCTACTGCGTGCGTGACGCGGAGCCCGAGCGGCACGCTGCAATTGAATGAATCATCGCTCACTCGCTTTCCGGCTGGGAGCATGGTACACGCTGCTGCTGAGCGCGACATTCGTGCTCGTCGGGACCGGCACTTTCTACGGCCTGCAGCACTTCCTGCGATCGAACTTACGAGATTCATTGAGCCGCCGCTCCATACAGGTCGAGCAGATTCTCATGCAGGCTCCTCTCGATGCCACCAATGGCTCGATTGCCCGGGAAATCGACACGCGACTCGCTCCGGAATTCAACAATCGCTTCATACGCGTGACCCGCGAGCCGGCAACATTGATATATCGCTCCGGGCGACCTGCCAACCGAAGTTTCGATCCCTCCGCCGTAAGGGCCATCGCAGTAATGAACGCCACCGCAGCTTCGGCACCGGTCACGGAGGTCCTAGGCGACCAACATCTGATGATCCGCACCACACTCATCGATACGATTACCGGCAAATATCTCCTCGAACTGGGCACCTCGATCGAATCCCTTCAGGCGACGCTGGACCGGTTACTTGATTTGCTCGCGTTGTTGCTGCCGGTACTCATCGTCTGCGCCGCGGGGGGCGGCTATTGGCTGGTGAGTTGGGCTTTGCGGCCGGTTGATCGGCTATCGCAGACCGCCGAACAGATGAGTCTGCAGAACCTTGCGCTGCGGCTTCCGGTCGTGCCGAGCGGCGACGCGCTGGAGCGGCTCTCGATTTCACTCAACACGATGCTGGGACGTTTACGCGACTCGGTGCAGACTTCCCGCCGATTTCTGGCGGATGCATCCCATGAACTTCGCACTCCGCTTACGGTAATCAAAGGCGAGCTGCAGGAACTCATACATGAATCCAGCTTGACCAAGAGTGAATTGCGCGAACGCGTTGGAAGCGTTCTCGAAGAAGTCGGGCGCCTGGAGCACCTGGTGTCAGGGTTGCTGGTGCTGTCGCGGCTCGATGCCGGTGAAACTCAACGCGATTGGGCGGATGTGGATTTGGCGGAACTGGCGTTGAGCACCGCCGAGCAGATGCGATTGATGGCAGAGGATCGGGGCATCGCAATCGACCTGTCGGCGCTGCGAAAGACCGTCATCCGGGGCGATCAAGCGCGGCTCAAGCAAATCATCGTCAATCTCCTCGATAACGCGATCCGCTTCACTCCTCCGGGGGGCACCGTGGCACTTCGCACCGCGGCGGATGACACGGGCGGCGTTCTGGAGATATCGGATACCGGCATCGGCATCCCATCTTCCTCGATTCCGCATGTGTTTGATCGATTCTTCCGGGTTGATGAGGGCCGTTCACGTGAAGATGGCGGCGCGGGTCTCGGACTGGCGATCGTGAAGTCCATTTGTTCGGCACATGGCGCAGAAATCGAGGTCCAAAGCAGCCCAGATTGCGGCAGTTGCTTTCGAGTGGGCTTTCCACGGCGCTCGATCGCCCCGGCCGCCGTTGAGGCGCCGGCAGCCTAAGTACCGGCCATTGCCGTGCCTCGGCTTGCGCTGAGTGTGAAGCGCGCACCCATTTTCTAATGCGACATTAGGGCGTTTTTAATCTGAATGCTACAACCTAACTGTCACCATGATGTATCCGGTACCTGCATCGAAGCCTCACAACGCGAATTGCCGGCGACCCCGGCAGCGCTCTGCGGAAACAATCGTTGATGTAAAGTGTTCGGATCGAAGTCTCGTGCTGCGCGCTCAGTCCGGTGAGCACAGTGCGTTCAATGCGCTCGTGCGTAAATATCGGCATCGCGTGATGAACATTTCGATGCGCTATATACGCAATCGTGCGGACGCCGAAGATGCGGTACAAAATACGTTCGTCAAAGCCTTCTGCGGGCTAAGGCACTTTCGCGGCGATGCCGCGTTCTATTCCTGGCTTCACCGCATCGCGGTCAACTCGGCAAAGACCGTTCGATCGATGCGCGCGCGCGACGCCAGAGTATTTAACTCCGATGCGTGGAATGACGATGCAATGGATACAACTTCCGCGGCCCCTAAAGAGATGGACACTCCCGAGGAACTGGCGCTCACCGACGAGATCTGCGACGCGGTCAATACCGCCATAGAGGCGCTTTGCGACGAGCAGCGCACCGCCATCGTGTTGCGTGAGTTTCAATGCCTTAGTTACACACAGGTTGCCTCGGCAATGTCATGTCCCGTCGGTACGGTGCGCTCACGAGTATTCCGGGCCCGCGAGGCGATAGACGATCACTTGCGACACCTCTTTGACCCAGGTCTTGGTCGCGCAGGCGGCGTGCATCCGCTCGATAGGCC
Source organism: Gammaproteobacteria bacterium (assembly GCA_003132425.1). Taxonomy (GTDB): domain Bacteria; phylum Pseudomonadota; class Gammaproteobacteria; order Steroidobacterales; family Steroidobacteraceae; genus Bog-1198. The sequence continues at coordinate 13,151 of PKXS01000077.1, forward strand.
GTCCTAGGCCACCCTGTGCTTGGTCAATATGCCGAAGAGCGTTCCTGCGACCGGTCCGCTATCATCTGCGTGAAATCGAAATTCACGGCCATAGGTGCCAGCCGTTTTGCACGCATACCGGGGAGAACGAATGTCGATCAGTTTCACCGCCCACAATATCCGATTGGATGATGGTACCTACACCAAGCCCGACGCAGGCTTTTCGACCGATGTCCACCCATGGTTCCTGGCTGCGAAACGCATTCTTGACGCAACATTTGCCGCAGACAAGGGACATCTGCGAATTGCGGACTTGGGCTGCTTGGAAGGCGGCTATTCGGTAGAGTTTGCGCGCCTGGGTTTCCAGACGCTCGGCGTCGATGTGCGCGAATCGAACTTCGAGGCATGCCGTTATGTTCAGTCGAAAGTTAAGCTGCCCAATCTAGAGTTTGTACGCGACGATGTGTGGAATATTGCTAAGTACGGCCTATTCGATGCAGTTTTCTGTTGCGGTCTGCTGTACCACCTCGATCGGCCGCGTCAATTTCTCGATGTCTTATCGAGCGTAACCAAGCGAGTGTTGATTCTGCAGACTCATTTCTCCGAAGCCAAGGATTCCCCTAGTTTCATACATCCAAGGAGGCTGCGCCGGGCCATATCGAGAATCATTCCCCTCAAAAACACTGCAACTACCACCCATAAGCTGTCGTTCCTTACGAATCACGAAGGCTTGCCCGGGCGGTGGTTTCCTGAGTTTCGCAACAAGCGTGCATTCCTCGATCGCGAAAATCGGCGCTGGGCATCCTGGAATAATCGCAGTTCCTTTTGGATTCAGCGTGAGTATCTCATTCAGGCGATTAGAGACGCCGGTTTCGACTTGGTGCTAGAGCAATTTGACGGCCTCGGATCGAATATTGCGCTCGAAATCACCGAGGGCAGCTATCGAACTTCGGGGCGCGGTACTTTTATCGGCATAAAAAGCTCTTATCTATCGGAATCTACAAACGCCGCGCCCGTGGCTGCGCCTGGATTACGGCAAGAATAGCTTGTTTGCTAAGAGTCTCTGATCGTTGCGCGGATCCATTCCAGCAAATGATCGGCATACACCCGTTCGACGAGCAGCAGAACCTCGCCCGCCCGCACGCACAGGGCCAGCACGGAAAGCTCCGCGATCCGGCTGGTGCGCGCCTCGCCGACCGCTGGAATAGACGCGGTCGCCCCTAAGCGCAGCAGCAAATCACCGATGCGCGGGCCGCAGACGCGCACCGCCCAAATGCCGCCGGATTGATCCACCATGCAGCCGTCAGCGGCGCTCGCGAGTTGAATCTCCAGTTTCGAAAAGCTCGCTTGGTCGAAGCTCAACACGAGAGTCTCCGTCGGGCTGCGCCAGGCGAGAATGATTTCCCCGCGATTGGCCGTTGCCACGAATGCTGCGGCGTGCAGCGGTTCCGGCAGAGGGCCGCCGAGCGCCTGACATGCGCAGGCGGCGAACGCTCCGGTGCAGTCCAGATAGCGCAGGGTTCCGATTCGCAACTCACGATCAAGAGTGACGGAAAGGCCGTCAACTTCCATGACTTGATCGGTCGTTGGGCGGCTATCCATGGAGGCGCATGCCGGTGGGATCAATGAACGGCGCCTTGACCACGAGGGCATCGATCTGAACGCCTAGGTGATGCACTCGCACCTGCTCCCCCAGGCGCTGCGCGCCGCGAGCGAGCATGCCAAGCGCTACCGGCGCCCCCAATTCGGGACTCCGGTAGCTCGAGGTGATATGCCCCTCGGTGCGGGTGGGCGGCGCAGACGCGGCGATCTGCGCCCCCACGGGCAGCAACGTGCGTCCATCGGCCGGCGACAACGCCACCAATTGAAAGCGATTGGGGTCGCGCGCGGCCGGCCGCAGCAGCGAGCGCCGGCCCACAAAATTTGCCGCTTTGCCCTCGATCGCGCGCGCAAAGCCGATATCTGCAGGCAGCGTCGTGCCGTCGGTATCGGTACCGATATGAATGAAGCCCTTCTCCGTGCGCATGATCTCCAACGCTTCGATGCCGTAGGGGACTGCGTTGAACTGCTGCGCGCGAGTCCATAGCCGCTCCAGAAGAGCCTCGACATGGTCCGCCGGAAGGTTGATCTCGTAACCCAGCTCGCCGCTGAAGCTCGCGCGCAGCACTCGCAGGGGCACCGCATCCAGCGTGGATTCACGGAGCCACATGTGTTTCATGGCCGTGGGTGCGAGCGCTGCATCGAAGCCCACGGAGGCCAGCCAGTCCCAGGCCTTGGGGCCGGCCACGGTAACGTTGCCCCAACGCGAAGTCACGGGTGTGACCAACACCCGCAAGCTCGTGTATTCGCACTGCAGCCACTCTTCGAAAGCCGCCGCAGTGCGCTCGACGCCGGCGCTGGTGGTGTTGACCCAGTAGTGCTGTGTGCCGAGACGCGCGACGATGCCGTCATCCACCACAATGCCGTTCTCATTCAGGAGAATGCCGTACCGTGCCTGACCCACAGTCAACGTCGACATCGTGCCGACGTACATCAAGTCCAGGAACTGCGCGGCATCGGGGCCGAATATCTCGAGTTTACCGAGCGGCGACCCGTCGAGAAGCCCCACGCTCTTGCGCACCGTGCCGGCTTCCCGCTGCGCGGCCGACTCCAACGACTCCCCCGCCAGGGGATACGCTGCAGGCCGATACCAGTTTCCGAATTGCTCGAACAAGGCGCCTCGCGACCAGTGCCAGGCTTCCGCGGGCAAATGCTTGAGCGGACGATACAGAGCGCCGACGCGCCGCCCGGCGATCAACCCGAGAGATACCGGCGCAAATGGCGGCCGGAATTTGGTGGTGCCGACTTGCGCAGGTTCGCGGCCCGTGAACTCGCCCATCAAGACCAGCGCATTGACGTTGCTGGTCTTCCCTTGATCGGTGCCCATTCCAGTGGTCGTGTAGCGCTTCAAGTGCTCGACCGACCGATAGTTCTCCCGTGCGGCAAGATTGACATCGCCGACCATCACATCGTTTTGCAAATCGACGAACTGCTTGCCGGTCATCGTCGGTACATGCGTTGCCGCGAGCGAGCGGCCGGCCCCGCCTACCGGAGTAGCCGGCAAAGGCAGACCACGGGCCAGCGCCCTGGCCACTTCCGCCGCGTGATCGACTGCGGTCTCTCGGGTGAATATTCCGGCGCAAGCGCCGACACTGGCCAGCCGCGGCAAGGGGTCGGGTACGAACATGGCCGACCCATCGAGCCAACGCAATTTACCGCCCGCCTGTGAGTGCAAATGCACCGCGGGCGCGTAACCGCCGGCGCTTAAGATGCCATCGCATTCCAGTCGCTCCATCGGCGCGCCGCGCCAGCGCACCGACTGCACGGTGCAGCCGCGAACGGCGCCGGATCCAGCGACCTTTGCAAGGGCGGCAGCCATGATCACGCGAAATTTGGCGCCGTGCGCGCCGATGTCGGCGCGCTCCCGGCGATCGACCAGCGCCACTACTGTTATCCCAGCCACACCTAGGGACTCGGCGACGCAATAGGCGGAATCGCTGTTGGCCGCGACGACGACCCGCTGACCGCAGGCCACGCCAAAGGCGTGGGCGTACTTGTCGGCGGCGCCCGCCAACATCACGCCCGGCCGATCGTTGTCCGGAAAAATCATGGGCCGTTCGAAGGCGCCGGCGGCTGCAATCACGGAGCGGGCGCGAATTTTCCACAAACGCTCGCGCAGCGCGCCGCCCTGCTCCGCGCGCGCGGCGGCCGCCGGCGGCAGCGATTCCCGCGCACACACCAGACCGTGATCGTAAACGCCGAACGCCATGCTCCGGGTCAGTATCCGTACGCCGGAGCGCCGCACCGCCGTGATCAGAGAGCTGACTTGGTCGTCGGCGCGCCAGCCCAGCGTTCCTCCGAGCTGCGGACCGCCTGTCAGCAATATCGTGTCCGCGCCGGCCGCGGAGGCCGACGCCGCCGCGCTTAAGCCCGCTATGCCGCCGCCAACCACCAGAACGTCGGCCTTGGCCGCGATCTCTTCGTATCGATCGGGGTCCGCGAGACCCGAGGCCCGTCCGAGGCCTGCCATGCGGCGGATCGCGGGCTCGAACACATGCCAAGTGGGCCACTTGAAGGTCTTGTAATAGAAGCCCGCGGGCAGCAATGCTGAAAATTTTCCGTTGATCGCTCCCAGATCGAAGCCGACGCTCGGCCAGCAATTGACGCTGCTCGCGCGCAGCCCTTCGGTCAGTTCAATCATGGTCGCGCGTACGTTCGGGGTTCGTGTGGCGCCCCGCCCCACATCGACCAGGCCGGTGGGTTCCTCGATTCCACAGGAAAATATGCCGCGTGGCCGGTGAAACTTGAAGCTGCGACCCACCAGCCGCACGCCGTTCGCCAGCAACGCGGACGCCAGGGTGTCGCCTTGAAACCCGCGCATCGGCCAGCCATTGAACTCGAAGGATAAGGTTCGCGTTCGGTCGAGACGCTGGCCCAGAGCCGCTAAACGGAACGAGGTCACGGCGTGGACGCCGTCATGGGGTACACGGAGAGTATTTCGTGCGTGATGGTGTTGCGCGTCAGATTGAACCATCGCCCACAACCGTACACGTGCCGCCATCGCTCGAAGTGCACGCCCTTCGGATTGTCTCGGAAGAATAAATACTCGCCCCATATCTCATCGCTTTGGCTCAATGCGGGACGGGCGATATGCGAGGTACCGCCGCAGACGAACTCATTTTCATCGCGCAGGCCGCAGCATATGCAAGGGATCTGCATCATTAGTGTGCGATTCCCGAGGCGGCTGCTTCGTCGATGAGACGGCCGCTGATAAATCGTTCTAATTGGAATGGTTCGGCAAGAGCATGACTCTTGCCCGTCGCCAGTACATGCGCGAAGGTCCAACCGCCCACGGGAATCGCCTTAAATCCGCCGGTGCCCCAGCCGCAGTTGATGTAGAGGCCCGGCAGCGGAGTCGGTCCGATGATTGGGCTGGAATCGTGCACCACATCCACGATTCCCGCCCATTGGCGCATCAGCTGCAGGCGGCTAAAGGAGGGGAACAGCGCGAGCGTGGCCGCTAGAATGGCCTGCTTGACGGCAAAGCTGCCGCGCTGGGCATAGGAGGGAAACAGGTCGAGCATGGCGCCGATGACGATCTCGCCCTTGTCCGACTGACTCACATAGGCGCCGGTAGCGGGCGACAAAATGACCGTATCGAGCAAGGGTTTGATGGGCTCGGTGACCATTGCCTGCAGCGCGTAACTCGTGACGGGCAAGCGAAATCCCGCGAGCTTGGCGAGTACCGAGCTATGCCCCGCGGCGGCGATGCCGACGCGTTGCGCGCGAATCCGGCCGCCGGCGGTGTCGACGCCGACCACACGCCCATGCTCTTTGATGAAATCGCGTACCTCGCAATTTTGAATGATGTCCACACCGAGCGCCGAGGCCGCGCGGGCGTAACCCCACGCGACCGCATCGTGCCGGGCCGTGCCGGCTCGGCGCTGTATAAAACCGCCGAGTACCGGCAGGCGCGCTTGCGCAGATAAATCGAGCGCCGGAGCTAGCGCGCCGACCTCATCGCGAGTCAGCAACTCCGCCGAAATTCCGTTCATACGCATCGCATTCGCCCAACGAGACATCGAATCGAGGTCGTGGCGGCTGTGGGCCAGCAACACCAATCCTCGCTGACTGAGCATGATGTTGAAATTCAGTGCCTGGGACAAACCTTCGTATAACTTGAGTGAGAACTCGTACAGGCGCGCGCTTTCCGGGTACAGATAATTCGAGCGCACAATGGTGGTATTACGCCCGGTGTTGCCGCCGCCGATCCAGCCACGCTCGAGCACCGCTACGCTGTCGATGCCGTGATTCTTCGCCAGGTAGTAAGCTGCCGCCAGGCCGTGGCCGCCGCCGCCGACAATAATGACGTCGTAGCTGCTCTTTGGGGTCGCGTCGCGCCACGCAGGAGGCCAATACCGGTGCCCCGACAGCGCGCCGCGCATCAGTCCCCAGGCTGAATAATTCATGGGCACGGCAATTACGGGCTCACCCGCCTTCCGTCAGTCTGCCCTCAAGGTGTGTGCAATACCAATGCACGAATTGCGTCACGCCGGCCTCATGCACCGGAGAATACGGCGCCGGATCATAGGCCGGTGAGTTCACGCCGATTTGGTTTTCCTGGCAGTTCCGCGTGTCCGCCGCGTTGGTGGCCAACCACACTTTGGTCAATTCCTGGACGTCGTAGTCCACACCTTCGACGGCATCACGATGCACCAGCCACTTGGTGGTTAATTGAGTTTGGGTCGGACTGATCGGCAGCACGCGAAACGTGGTTGCGTGGTCGGCAAGAACATGGTTCCAGGTTGTGGGGTAGTGAAACAACAGCAGCGTGCCAAGATCCGGCTCCTTGATCGAATCCGCCAGTGGCCGGCGCACGGCGGCGCTGCCTGACATGGTGAAACTGACGGCTCCCTCGAGCAGGGGCATGCGCAGGGTACGGTATTGACCGTCAGCCGAGATGTGGAATTTGCTCGGCAGCCCCAGTGATTCCCAGTGAGCCCATTTCGCGGAGTTTCGCGGATTCGCCGCGGCACCGGCGATGTCCGTGAGCGTGGGGTCCTCGGGAAATGTGCGAATGAGTTCCGGGTGGTTGGCGGCGCAGTGATAGCACTCGCGATTGTTCTCCCAGACGAGCTTCCAATTGGCTTGCTCGATGATGGTCGATTCGAATGCGACTTTCGCTTGATGCAATTGATGAGGCAGAAAGTACGGCTCGATGTGCCGTCGGATCGGCTCGAAGTCGGGCGCCACCGCGGCCAAACAGACCCATATATACCCGCCGACACTGGCGCAGTGAAGCGGCCTTAAGCCATGCTGCGATTTATCGAACTCGCCGCCCATGTCGCGCGCCGAGAATAGCCTACCGTCGAGATGGTACGTCCATTGGTGATAAGGACAGACCAGGCGAGGGGCCTTGCCTCTTGGCGCGGAGCAAATCCTCGAGCCACGGTGGCGGCAGCTGTTATGGAACGCACGCAGCGTCCCGTCGCGGTCGCGGACCACCACCACGGGGTAGTCGCCAATCTGCACCGTCAGATAGTTGCCGGGATCCGGCACTTCACAGGCATGGCCCACGAACAGCCAATCGCGGTACCAAATCATGTCCAGGTCGACTTGGTAGTCCTCCGGGCTACAATAGAAATCCCTTTCCAAGGCGGTCTCAGGATTACGTCGGCGTAATCGGCTCAGCATGTCGTCGCGCGCGGTCATAGTGGTCCCTGGGGCTCGGTAAGTTTCGAGCCAACCATACGATAGCAAATCCACATTCCGCTCATTACCCCGACGCGACGTTTTATACTATATAAACGACAGCGCTGATCGCTTGCAGCGCGGCAATGCGGGAATTTATGAAACCGGCAGCTTTCTGCGCGATCGCCGTGTTCGGCCTGGGCGGCATTGCCCTGAGCCACGAGAATCCCTGGCCCGCGGCTGCGGCTCAGGCGAAAGCGGCGCCGACTTTGCAGGTGGGCACAGTCGTGCTGCGGCGCTGTGAAAAGGTGCCGGCGTATTGCGGTGAGCTCGATCGCCCCATGGACCCCGCAGGCGCGATTCCGGGCCGGCTCTCAATCTACTTTGAGTTTTATCCACATTCAGGTTCCGGCAGGCCTAGCGGCACGGTCGTCGCAACCGAGGGCGGCCCCGGTTATCCCGCCACCGAGTCCCGCAACGAATACCTCGCGTTGTTCGGGCCGCTGCGCCAGGATCGGGACATAGTGATCATGGATAATCGCGGCACGGGCAAGTCCGGCGCAGTCGATTGTCCGCAGCTGCAGACGGCCGAGAGATGGACCGTGGAATTGGTCGGCGCCTGCGGCGAATCCTTGGGGAGCCGCGCGGCGCTGTACAGCACGGGCTATGCCGCCGACGATTTGGCCGCAGTTCTCGCGGCGCTCGGCATTCGGCAGATCGATCTATACGGCGATTCGTACGGCACTTATTTCGCGCAGGTGTTTGCGGTCAGGCATCCCGGCGCATTGCGCTCCATCGTGCTCGACGGCGCCTATCCGTTGAACGGCCCCGACTACGCATGGTGGCCGAGCTATGCGCCGGCGATGCGCGATAAATTCAATATTGCCTGCCGGCGATCGGGGCCCTGCGCCAAGTTGCCGGGCAGCTCGATCGATCACATATTGCCGGCGCTGGAGGAACTGCGTGCGCATCCATTTGCGGCAAGCGCAGAGGACGACGATGGCAAACTGCGCCGATTCACCGCGTCCGCATCGCAACTCGCCATCGTGATGTTCGCCAGTGCGCCCGCTTTCGCCACGGTGCGGGAAGTCGACGCCGCGGCCAGAGCCTTTACCGACGGCGATCGGTTGCCGCTGCTGCGGCTCATGGCGGAAACCATCACCGGAGTGGATTCCCGCGATCCGACGGCCGATGTCACGAAATGGAGTGCGGGCCTCGCCGCGGCCGTGATGTGTCAGGACCCGCCGCAGATTTTCGATATGAACCTGCCGCCNNCTTTTACGATCGATGAATATCGCGGGATGCCGCTGGATTACAGCTTTCTCGATCAATGCGTGGCATGGCCTGTCTCACCTGCGGGTCACCCAGCCTCACAGGTGGTCGCGGCGGATTTTCAATTACCCGACATCCCTGCGCTGGTAATTTCGGGCGAATTGGACAATATGACGACGACCACAGACGGCGCCGCAGTAGCGGCGGCCTTCAAACGCGGCCGTCAGGTCCACATCGCAAACAGCTTCCACGTGAATGCCTTGCCCCACGCGCGCAGCCCCTGCGCGGCCGAGATCGTACGTAGGTTCGTGCAGACATTGGCGCCGGGCGACACCGGTTGCTCCGCCAAAGTGCCGCCGCTGCGGCTGTTGCTCCGATTCGCGAGGCATGCGACGCAGCTCGCGCCCGCCATCGCTGAGCCGGGCAATGCGGCCGCTGCACCGGCGCTGCAATGGGTGAGCGCGGCGGTATTCACGGCCGGCGACATTCTGGCGCGTCTGGACAGCAATTCAACGGGACAGGGCGACGGCTTGCGCGGCGGCAGGTACCACATCAGACGCGGCGCCAAGGCGACTCACGTGAGCCTTGACAAGGTCCGTTGGACGGAAGATCTGTCTGTGTCGGGAGCGATCGATCGGCCGGCCGGCCGCGGCGAAGTCCGGGCGGAGCTGGATCTCATGGCCTCTGATGGCGGGTCCGGTCACATCAATGTTCGTTGGGACGAAGGAAATGTGCCGGCAATCGCGCGCATCACCGGGGAAGTCGGCGGTGCCGCCGTAGTTGCGCGGCATCCTGCGCCGTAGCCGGCCTTACGGCGCGCGCGGGATATAGCGCTCCACCCAGGCCGGCACTCGCTCAGCAAGATCCCTGACAAAACTGGGGCGCGTAAAGACATGGTGCTGACCCGGATAGACGACGAGCTGCGCCGGCACCCCTAAGGTTCGCAGCGCCTCATACATCTGCTCGCCGCCGCCGACGGGCACGTTGAAGTCCTTATCCCCGCCCAGGAACAACGTCGGCGTATGGATGCGGTCTGCGTGAAAAAAGGGATAGGACACCTTGAGCCACAACGCCGTGTTGCGCCATGGGGCGCCGAGTTCCGCGTTGTATTGGAGAATGTATTCATCAGTTCCGTACGTCGACAGCTGGTTGCCGCTGCCCGCGCCGCTGATCGCAAACTTGAAGCGCCGATCTGTCGCAATCGTGTAGTCCGTCAGGATGCCGCCGTAGCTCCAGCCGCCNNTCCTCGACCTCCTTGTGGCCCCAATCGGCAAAAATGGCTTGGGCGAATGCCTCGCCGCGCCCGCTGCCGCCGCGGTAATTGACGCGAAGAACGACAAAGCCCTTGGCGGCAAAGATCTGGGGTTCGAATTCATACCCGTCGAGCACCAGGGAATGTTCGTCCTGTCCATTGGGTC
>PKXS01000111.1 GCA_003132425.1 Gammaproteobacteria bacterium
ACCGCGTAGGCATTCGAACGGCACTCGGACAATACGATAAAGCGCGATTTGCTCTAGGCCTACCATCGGATTGCACGCGCAAAGTCCATTTCGCCACGGCAGTCAATGTTGCCGTTGGCGAATCGCACGAAGCCGATGAACTTGCCGGAATAGTCGCCTCTCAATGGCGTCGCTGCAATTGTCCTGCTCCGAAGCAGACAGTCACGGCTGTCCGCAGAGCGTCGTTAAGCGCCCAATAGTCTGCGTGCCAGCAACGACCCCATGTCTCGGCGACCGTCGGCAACAACGTAGACGATAACTTGTTTCGCATGCACTCTGTGGATCAGCCGGTAGGGTTTAAAGAAGATTTGTCGATATTCCGAGATACCAAGAGAGCGCAACTCGTTTGCGTAAGAACCGCGGTTAGGAGACCTTCTGAGCGCATCAGTCGCCTGGACGAGCGGCTCAAGCGAGACCTCGTAGGACATCAGGGGATGGTAGCCTTGAAGCGCAGGCGACTCGCCACCTCCCCGATCGGCGTGATCTCCCCGCGTTCAACCTGTTGGCTGCCGAGCGCGAGAATCTTTAATAGCGCCAGCGTCTCTTGGGTTTCCTCGTACGAGGCAACGTCCTGAATTACGGCCTTGGCTTCGCCATTTCGCGTGATGATCATGGGCCTACGCTGCTCCTCCAGCACCTGAAGGACCTCGGCGGCATTCGCCTTCAAGTAGCTAATAGACCTTATATGGGTCGAATAGCGCACGGCAGCTCCAAATGGTTGCAAGACTTCATATAGTCTTCTTATGGTCCTGTCGGAATATCCCACAAAGTTCTACGCGTCTTTCCCAGAACTTCCGTCTGATATGCCGTCAGCATCAGCAGTCTGACGCACGCCCATCATCGTCTACGCGCGCAGATCGTGCCCTCGGCGCGGGGCGCTCAGAAAAAGCCAGGGCCGCGAGGGGAGGGCTCGGAGGCGATCCCTCGCCATGTCGCGATGACATGGGCCCACCGATTGAAGCGGGTTTTCTTGATCGACGTCATCGTGTGCGAGCACTGCGGCGGAGGGGTGAGGATCATCGCGTGCATCGAGGATAAGGTCGTTCTTTCAGCTCCACCGCTGCTACTGCACACAGTATCGGTCATTCAGCGGTACCTGTGCAGAGATTCCCTAGCAGGTGGATTCCAGTCGCTGCGAGTGCCTCGTCGTGACGCTCGACGCTAATCTCCAGCTCGCGCATGACGATCGAATATATTTCGAGCAATGTCGACCCACCAATAAGGTGTATGGCTTGTCCACCCAGGTCGTCGGCCCACGGCGAATCCAGCACTTCGTGCGCGATCAGTATTCCAGACAAGTACGACGCGAGCTGCGTAGGCGCAAGTGTCCCCATCAAGCCGGACGTGCGGACGCTGAAAAGATGATTCAAGAGGCCTCCGGGTGCGCGCGCCCGAGCAATCCCTTGCTTGATGGCCGAATGATCCAACGAGCCGTCGCCTTCCGTCATTAGACTGGCGAGCAGACTGTGCTTTCGCAACAGGTCGAATACCTCGCCGGTCATCGCGGTAAAAAACACTTCGATGCATCCACCCCGCACGAGCACCCATTTGCTGTGCGTACCGGGCATACAAACGAGGTGCCGTCTTGCCTCGAGGTGATTCATCAGGCCGAAGACTTGGGTTTCTTCACCACGCATCACGTCCCAGGCGTTCGGCGTTGTGCCCCCGCAGGTCAGGCCCGGCACGATCCACAGGTTGCGGCCGGACAAACCCGGCGAATCGATTCGCGTCATGCCCCCGGCAACGGCTGCGGCGGTCGCCGGGCATTGGACGTAGGGCACCTCAACCCAGCCCTGGCGGCTGCCGATCATACCGGCGAGAATAACAAGCGTGTCATCCCAGCCGCGTATCTGTTCCCGAAGAACCGCCTCGAATCGACCTGCACACGCAAGAACGCCAAGGGGGGCATGGCGCCGCTCTACGATCTCGCCACGCGCGTTAAGTTGGTAAGCGCGCAAACTGGTGCTGCCCCAATCTACAGCGATCAAAGGTGCTGTACCTGGTTCTCCGGCAGGCCCCGCAATTCCGAGGTCCAGCCGTAAATGCCGCCCGACTCCGGCAAGCGCTCGAGCTCCTGTGTAGTTTGATCGAGCCGAGCAGTGCTGATGTATAGCCGGTTAAGATGAGCACCACCGAAGGCCACACAGCTCGGATTTTTCGCCGGCAAACTCACGATACGATCGATCTCGCCTTGCGGCGTATAGCGCACCACTTGAGAAGCGCCCCACTGCGCGTTCCATAGACAGCCTTGGGCATCGATCGTAGAGCCATCAGGGCAACTTCCCGCCCGAGGCAGGGTGGCGAATACGCGGCTATTTTCCGTCTCACCCGACTCGGCGTCGTAGTTGCAACAGCGAATGCTCTGCTGGGTCGAATCGCAGTAATACATGATGCTGCCGTCGGGACTGAAGCAGATGCTGTTGGGAATGGCGACGCCGCCTAGATTCAAGCGGCGCAAACCTCGCGCCGAATACTGATAGAAGCCGCCGATCGCTTCTTGCGCGGAACTTTCATTAAGTGTGCCGAATACGAAATTGCCCGCGCGATCGCAGCGACCATCGTTAACACGTGTGCGCGGCTCGTGAGCCTCCACTGGCATCAACAAACTCAACGCGGGAAGATTATCCGAATCCCAATGGTGAGCGGCCAAAAAAAGGCCTTTTGATAACCCGAGCAGCACCTTTCCGGATTTGCATAGGGCGAGACAGCCGATCCGATCCGATAAACTCCAATGCCGTGTGGTGCCGGTTTCTGGGTGATGCATCCATAACTGCTTACTATGGATGTCCGTCCACAGCAATATCTCCATTCGCGGGAACCACAATATGCCTTCGCCGAGGACGCAACGGCTGTCCACCGCCAGCTCGGCGAATGGTTCTGACTTCGAGCGTTCGACATCTACCACTCGGCGACGCTCCCATCGGGATGGCGCCAGAGCGGGTTGCGCCAGCTCTTTGCGACGCGACTGGCCTCGACTACCCGTTCCTCGTCGATTTCAACCCCAAGGCCAGGCAAAGGCGGAGCGGCGATAAATCCCTTGTCGACTCGAAAATCGTCCTTGTTCTGCACATACTTTAGAAGTTCCGTGCCATCGCCGTAATGGATACCGATGCTTTGTTCTTGCAGCACGGCATTGTGCGAGACGAAGTCCAGCTGGAGGCAGGCCGCGAACGCAATCGGACCTAAAGGACAGTGGGGGGCGAGCGCAACGTCATGTGCCTGTGCCATCGCGCCGATCTTATAGCACTCGGTGATCCCGCCGGCATGCGAGAGATCCGGCTGCAGGATGGCGATGCCGCCGCCCACCAAAACCCGTTTGAACTCTGCACATGAATACATGCGCTCGCCGGCAGCCAAGGGAATTGACGTCTTGGCGGCAAGTCTGGGGTAATATTCCGCTTGTTCCGGGAGCACGGGTTCTTCCACAAACAAAGGGCGATACTGCTCGAGCTCGCGCAGTAAAACTGCTGCCATTGGAGCGCTGACCCGGCCGTGAAAATCGAGGCCGTAGCTGATCGTAGCGCCGAAGACGTCATAGATCTCCGCCACTTTAGCAACTGCGGTATCGACGGCGCGCCGCGTGTCGATCATCGCCAGTTCCTCCGTGCCATTGAGCTTAACGGTATCGAAGCCCGCGTCTAGAAGCTTGCGGATACTAGAGATGACTTCAGCCGATCTATCGCCGCCGACCCAGCGATAAATCTTCATGCGTTCGCGGACCAACCCACCAAGGAGCTGATAGATGGGCACCCCTAGGGCTTTACCCTTGATATCCCATAAAGCCTGGTCGATGCCTGCGATAGCGCTCATCAAAACCGGACCGCCTCGGTAGAAGCCGCCGCGGTATAGGGTTTGCCACAGGTCGTTAATGCGCGCGGGATTCTTGCCGATCAAATATTCCGAAAGGTCATGCACGGCCGCTTCGACCGTACGGTCGCGGCCTTCAACAATAGGCTCACCCCAGCCGCTTATCCCCACATCGGTCTCCATCTTCAGAAACAACCAGCGCGGTGCGACCCGATAGGTCGTCAAGCGGACAATCTTCACTGAGGTGCTTCTCGAAAGGCTTGTAGGTAGGCTCTTGCCATTGACTCGGTGCGCGAGACAGGCTGCTGCGGCCGATAGAGATCGCTCCCGAGTCCGNNAATAAACACGCCGAGATTCTCGGGCGTAATACCACCAACGGCGTACAACGGCACGGGTGGCAAGACAGCGCGGAGCGCTCGGACGAAACCCGCCCCGACAGCGAGGGCAGGGAATACCTTTAATGCCGGTGCGCCGGCTTCCAGCGCATCGAAAGCCTCTGTGGGTGTGGCGACGCCGGGAATCATTGTGAGGTTCCTGTCAACGGCGTGGCGAATTACGGCCGTACGGGTATTTGGCGCCACAATCAGGCGTGCTCCCAAATGTTGCAGTGTGTCGACCTCTTGAGTGCTCAAGACTGTACCCCCCCCGATCCAAACACGTTCGCCGAAGTGATCGACCGCTAGCTTGATGCTGATTCGCCAATCAGGCGAGTTAAGTGGAATCTCGATGGTATCGAAACCCAGCGCGACAAGTGCACCTACGTGCGCCACAGTTTCGCCGGGGGTTATACCTCGGAGAATTGCGATCAACGGAAGAGTCGGCGACCAATTCATGTTCGAATTCACCGTCGTCATTCGTGATACAGCTGTGTGCGTCCGCCATCGATTAGAATGTCGGTCCCATTGATGAATCTCGCCTCATCGCTCGCAAGGAAGAGCGCGGTATATGCGACTTCACAGGGTGTACCGAAGCGTTTGCAAGGGATCAATTCCTTCTGGCGGCGACATTCCGCTTCCGGATCAGTTTTCGCCGCGAGCCACGCCTCGACTGGCGGCGTCAATATCATGCCCGGAGAAATCGAATTGACCCGGATGCCATGCATCGCGTACTCAATCGCAAGCGCACGTGTCAGGCCGATTAGTCCGTGTTTTGCGACCGGATAAGGAAAGCAGCCCGGTATGATTTTGTGACCATGCACCGACGCGATGTTGACGATGNNGGCCATCACCCCGGCCTTGGCCGCCGCGTACGAGACCCCGAACGGCATCGCACTCAGCCCGGCCACTGACGCGATGTTGACGATGCTCCCCGAACCTTGTGCCAACATTGATGGCAACACCGACCTCGCGAGAGTCCAGGCTGCCTTGAGATTGATCTCGAAGCACCGATCCCAGTCCGAGTCGCCTAGTTGCAGGGGCTCAGCGAATACGTTCTCGCCCGCGTTATTAATCAATATGTCGATGCGGCCAAAACGCCGTGACGTTGCGGCCACCGCCTCCGCTACAAGATCTGCATGAGTCACATCTACGGCCAGATTCAAAATCCCGGCGGCGGTAGGTTCTGCATGATGCCGATCTAGACCTACGACTTGTGCTCCTTGCTCGGCAAAAAGCGAGGCAATAGCTGCGCCTATGCCGCCGGCAGAGCCGGTGACGATGGCGACCTTGTCTTTTAGGCGACCGCTCATAGCGTCAACGTGTTAATGGTGCTCTTCTATTCTTACGTATTCAGACCGGTTCGTAGATCGACGAATCGACCGGCATCGGTGCGGAGCCTAGTGGATCCGGAAAGGAATATAAAAGAGGCCGGTTGCATAGAAGTTCCATCAAAATTTATATTCGTCGTGAAGCAAAGACTGGATATCCACATGCAGAAGAGCACCGGCAAGTCTCTCAATCGCATTCGCAGAACCTCCCAATGCCCATAGCTGATCGATATCTCGCAACATCCGGGGCCCGTGTTCTGCATTTAGCAAGGGGCTGTGGTACTCCATTTCGCCGAAGCCGAGCCCGTCCCACGCTTGGAAAACCTGGTCCTCGCGAAAGACCCCCTCGGGATGATCGCCATAACGAGCAGTGGCGTCGGCGGGAAATTCTCGAACAAGCAGGCACCATCGATCGGGACATAGCTTGCGAAGGAGAGCGGAACGCCCCGTCAGCGCCTCCGCCGCGATCCCAATTTTGGCATTCTCGTTGCCCTTAAATCGCCAAATGATGCTATCTGGGTTTGTTCGCCAACTGCCGGGTAAACCGTACGACAAAACCCCGCTCTTGTGACCTGGACGCAGCGGTACGATCAGGATCGAATTCACTGGCGTTTGCAGCAAATGCCATAGATCGATCTCGCCGGCTCGCGTACCGTCATCGATCCTTAAATCGTNNATGCCGACATAATCGACATCCCGCATCCGCGGATCATTCACGGATATCGGAGGACTTACCATGCGAATGGTGCGTTTCACGCAGAAGCCGACATATTGGTCAGTCCCGCGAACTGGTAGCCGACCTTCCGCGCCCAACGCGATGGCGTCCGGCCCTGTGCTTAAGAAGGCGTAGTTGCCCGGGTCTTCCGTCGAAGGAATCTGGTAGTTGTGAAGACCCTCCCAGTCAGGTTTACCCGTCCAGTGGTAGTGAAGTTCGGGAGAAAACCAAAGACGATCGCCGCCGATGCCACCGATGAGTTTTTCGGACATCGCCGCGTTTTCCAGCTCCGGATTGGTCCAGAGCAGATTTGGCCCGCTCTGCGAGAAGGCAAGGGCTACGATTCTCCCCGCTGCCAGAGTAACGGCGACACTGCCTTTGCCGCGTAGCTCCCGAATCGGGATCGACGCCTTACTCAGGTCATTGACGACCTGGGAGTACGTTCGATCATCCTCGCTCAAAGGTCGCACCTCAGCGGAGTAGTTGCCGAATCAGAATGCGAGAATGGCGCCACCGGCGAAGTTGACTTATGGTGGATTTTCTCCGCGGTGGATAAAGTCGATCCGATCTGAGCGGCGCACATCGTAGCATTTCGGCGCACTTTAAAAGTGCGGCACATTCGGATAGGTCTCAAGTACGTCATCGAGGGCCACCTTGAGGGGTTGCAGCTGGTTCTCATAGTGGCGCCAGTGTTCTATCCCGTCGCGGTAGATGGGCCGTCGAACCTGCTGCGCGCTCGCAGTGCGCACCGGACGGCCGTTTTCGTAGAAACGTAAGCAAGCATTTTCAAAGGGCAATTCGCAATACGCCAAGAGGCGTTCCACCTCGACCTCAGTGTCATCTATCATATTTTCATAGATGATGCGGTGCACCTTGCCGGGCATGACGCAATCAAAGTGATGCATCAATTCCACATAGTGACGGTAATAGCTGCCGAGGTGCTCGAGGTTATACGAGTATCGATGGCCTTCGGCAAAGTGCTGCTTGAATCCGGAAAAACAGCAGGCCATGGGATGCCGTCTCGCGTCAATAATTTTGGCGTTAGGTAGAATCAACCGAATCAGTCCGATGTGCAAAAAATTATTGGGCATCTTGTCGATAAAGAAAGGCTTGCCGGTTTTCCGTTGAATCCGGGTCTGCTTGATATACTCCTCCCCAAGATTGCAGCAGACTTGCTCAGTGAGGGTGCCAAGCACGCCCGGATATCGCGGTTCGACGCCGGGTCTTTTTTTCCCGCTTAGACCGGCTGCGATCGTGATCAAGTCAGGTAGCTCCATCGTACCTTCCACGCTCGAGTGACTTGCCAGAATTTGCTCGATCAGAGTGGAGCCTGCGCGCGGTAGTCCGACGATGAAAATGGGGTCTCGCGTCGGTGTTCCAAAGCCTGCGCGGGCATCGAAAAATGCGGCCGACAACAGCCGCTTCGACCGCCGCACGAAATCGAACATTTCCTCAGGGTCGTAGTTCAGGCGGGAGCCGCGCAGCCTATTCGCGCGTACGTAGTGATCGAAAGAATCCGGGTAATTCTGCTCATCCTCGAGCGATTTTCCCATAGCAAAATCAAAGTGGAAGCGGTCCTCATCGGCCAAATCGCCGCGTGCAAGTTGCGCGCGCATGGCTATTTTCTCATCATCGGTGAAACGGTAGGTCTTCAGATTGGCAAGACTCCAATAAGCTTCGCCAAGTTGGGGCGACAGCTCAATGCTCTTGCGGTACGCAGCGATGCTGTCCTGTTCGCGCCCGGCAGTGGCCAGTGCATGTCCGAAGCTCAACCAGATCTTCGCGTGCTCCGGATTGACTTTTAGGACCTCCGCGTAGATCTCGATGGATTCGCGAAAGTCGCCGATCTTGGCAAGCACCACCGCCTTCAAATTTCGATATGAAGGATTGTGAGGATCGAGCTTTGTTAACTGATCGATCTGTCGAATCGCGGCCGCCGATTTGTTCTGTCGGTGCAGCACGATGGCATAGTGATGGCGCGCGGGAGTGAAACTCGGCGCCAACTCCAAGCAACGCTCCAGCAGCGCTTCCGCATCGGCGTTGCGTCCCAACCGAGCCCCGACTTCGGCCAACATGCGCAATGCGACGACATCCGTCGGGAATTGCTTAAGATGACCGCGCAGCGCGCTTTCCGCTTGAGCAATCCTGCCTTCGATCAGCGCCGAGGCGGCGGCCAGCAGCCGCAGGTCTTGAGTTGAGGCCTTAATGTGATGAGCGTAAGCCGCATCCGCCCCCGCCGTATCGCCCGTCATGGTGAGGTGATCGCCGATCGCACGCCAAGCGTCCGGCATGTTCGGTCGCAACGCCACCGCACGGCGCAAAGCAGCCAAGGCGCAAGTGGCTCGCCCAGCATCTTCCAGCGCCAGACCTCGCTCGTAGTGTGCCTTCGCCCATTTCGGCTGCGTTGCGGCAAGCGGTTCCAAGGCTTGTAGAGATCCCGCGACGTCGCCGCTCATGCGGCGCGCAACTCCCAGCAGCAGAGTGGCCGCGGGGTGATTAGGCGCGACTTTGAGAATTTCACTGGACTGTTCGGCGGCCAACACAGGATTGGTCTGAAGTAGACGCTCAGCGTGTATCAAGGCAGCCTCAACGGTTCCTGTCGTTTCGCAGGCTCTATTCATCGGTTGCCTTGGCAATATCGATTTAAGTCTGAATCACAGGGTCCGACACGTTTCATAGCACATTCAATTGGTTGTAATTGGGCATCATATTTGGATTCTCCGCGCTGCCGGTCAATCTTCGAATTAAAATGAATGCGCGATTCAGCCGCGTTCGGGCAATCGGCACCACCGGCACATAGGTGGCGACGATGATCCACACTTTGCTGGTCACGGACTAACGCCTCTAATTTCCCCCGGCGAATTTTCAAGAAAAAGATCGATATTGCTGCGCAAAATAATGTACGGCGCAAGCCGATAAGCTGGCCGCGGGCGGACACCCTCCATCAGAAAGCGATACAGCGCCTCATACGCCATGCGTCCTTGAGTCAGCGGTCGTTGGTATAGGGTGGCGAAAATCCTCCCTGTCCGAATAAGCGGAACTATCTCGGGAAAAAGATCTGTGAGTACAACGTTCATTTGTCCCAGTCGGCCTTTCTCCTCCAAAGCCTTGATCACCGGCAGAGAATTGGAAGTGCTGACATAGATGCCGGACAATTTTGGATAACGATTAAGCAGGCTGCAGGTCTTGCGATATGCTTCCTCATATTCATCATGCGCTTCGACAACCTCGACCAATTTAACCGGACTGCCTATCTCGGATAGCATGAAACGAAAGCCACGCGCCTTCTCGTAATGATCGAAAGTCGTCAGATCGCCGGTGATGATCGCCGCTTCGGTAGGTTCCTTTCGCGAGCGACTCAAGAGCTCCGCAACGATCGCGCCGCTGGTAAATGGCTCACTTGAAATTACCGTCAGCCGATCCGTGTCCGGTGCGTCGGTCGCCACACAGACCACGGGGATGCCGCGCGATGTGGCCTTTCTAATCATGGGCGTGATCTGCGACAGAGAACCCGGCGCGAGGATGAGCCCGTCACAGGAGCCATCTAGCACTGTCTGCATTGATTCTACGTCCCCGAGTCCAATGCGCGGGTATGAATAGAACTCGACTTCCAGAGGTGGCTGAAGCTGCGCGGCGGCGTGACGTACTCCGGCCCGCAGTGCATCGAAATAAGATGCGATATCTCTTGGTAAATGCACCGCGATCTTGCGCTGATGACTAAGCTTTAGATACCGCGCGGCTAAATTGGGTCGGTAGCCTAACCGCTCTGCGATTTTCAGGATTCGTGCGCGCGTACCAGAGCTAATGCCGGGACGTGCATGCAGGGCGCGGTCTACCGTTCCAATAGAAACTAGCGCGACCTTCGCGATGTCCTTGATGCCCGGGCTCTTCACCTCCGAACCATTTTCGCGAAGAAAAGTGCGGTCGCGGCGCCCTGAACGCTTCACTGATTTGAGCCCCCTGACATCACCAATTGAGGGATTGTGTCACTTTTTCTGACTCACACGACGGATTAAGAATGCGAATCCTATCAGCTTGCGCTTGCCACGCATCTATATGGCTTGCAGACACCCTTGACAGGTGATTCATACTAATGCATATTCCGTTAACGTACACGGTACAGGGTTTCTTGCAATAAAAATAGAGGATGCACCCAATGACTCGAAGCCGAAAGCGGAAATTGGCGCGTAATGCCTGTACCGGTAAGCATCGACGATCCAAGTGGGGTGGCGTGCCGTTGGTCTCAACGCTCATCGCCGCCGGCGGCGGCATGGCGCACGCGGCGGATACGTCTGAGACTGCTACAAACACGCTGGCACCGATTGTCGTAACAGCGCAAAAGCGGGTCGAAGACTCGCAGAAGGTCCCCATCAGTTTGCAGGTTCTGACTGAGGGGAAACTTGAGGAACATCAAGTAAACAGCTTCGATGACTATGCGAAGCTCCTGACCAGCCTAAGCTTTCAGTCGCTCGGGCCTGGCGAGGCGCAGCTCTACTTCCGTGGTATCGCTAGCGGTCAGGATGGTTTACATGCGGGCTCCCTACCGGCGACCGGCGTGTACCTGGATGAGATTCCGGTGACGACCATCGCAAATACACTCGACGTGCATATTTACGACATTGCGCGCATCGAAGCGCTGGCGGGGCCCCAGGGCACTCTGTTTGGCGCGAGTTCGTTGTCGGGTACCTTGCGCATCATTACCAATAAGCCTGATACGAAGGCGTTCTCCGGGGGCTACGACGTCAAGGCTGACAAGTTCGGCAAGGGAGACGGCGGCGGTGAATTCGAAGGATACGTCAACGTTCCGCTGACCGACTATGCGGCGGTGCGCTTGGTTGGCTTCTATGAGCATGACGGCGGCTATGTCAACAATGTGTACACCTCGGATACATTCCTGCGTGGCGCACCGGCCGCCGGCATTCCCAATGACCCGATAACGCTCAACAACGCGGCTTTCGTAAAGCCGCGGTTCAACGACGTGGATACGTATGGCGGCCGCGGTGCGCTGAAAGTCGACCTCAACGACAACTGGACGCTGACGCCTCAGGTGCTGTTCCAACACCAACTGGCCAACGGCAATTCTTCGTTCGATCCCCAAAATGGCGATCTGAACGTGACAGATTTTGCCCCTGACATAGATCAAGACAACTGGTATCAATCGGCGCTAGCGATCGAAGGAAAAGTCGCAAACTTCGACGTTCTGTATTCGGGCGGGTGGTTCGAGCGCAGCCTTCACAATATCGTCGATTACACGGGCTATTCGGTGGCATACGATGCGGTGGCACAATTGCCGGGTGCAACCACCAATTACATCCGATACGTCGATTGTCCTCCCGGCACTGGCACTCCCAAGGGCAACTGCGCTGGCGGCACGGTGACCAACCCTGTGCAATACGCGGACAGCCACGATCAATACACGAAGATGAGCCATGAGTTTCGAGTTACCTCGCCGAGCGATTATCGGTTACGAGGCGTAGCAGGCGTGTTTTATCAGCGCCAGACCGACGACATCCGCTCTGCGTTTCAGGTCAATGATCTGCCGACGTACTATTCCATCCAAGGAAGCCCGGACACGATCTTTCTCACGCAGCAGACTCGGGTTGACCGCGACTACGCGGTGTTCACCGACATGACTTTTGACATTACCCCTCAGCTGAAAATCAGCGGAGGTATCAGAGAGTTTGGTGTCGAGAACACGCTGTACGGATTTTATGGGTACAACGGCTACAACGGCAGCGACAGCAGTGTGCTGGCCTGCAATCCTCCGCTCAGCGCCGCTACCGTCATTCCCAATTTGGTGCCCTGCATCAATACCAACAAGAAAGTCATAGAGCACGGCGAAACTCACAGACTCAATCTGACGTACCAGATCGATCCTGACGTCATGTTATATGGAACCTACTCCACCGGTTTTCGTCCGGGCGGCAACAATCGCGCCGCGACGATCGCGCCGTATGGCCCCGACACGTTGACTAATTTCGAGAGTGGCTGGAAGACAGACTGGTTCGATCACCGGCTGCGCTTCAACGGTGCGGTGTTCTTCGAGCGGTGGAACGCCGTGCAGCTCTCGGTGGTGGGAGTGAACCAGATCACCTCCATCGTGAATGTCGGCAATGCCACGTCAAAGGGCATCGAATCCGAGGTCGACTGGCTCCCAATCGACAGCTTGACGCTGTCCGCCTCTGGTACCTACGTCAATGCGCGCACCACGCAAGAGTTCTGCAACGTGGATCCAAGAACTGAACTGATCACTCACGATTGCGCGGATCCCACTGCAGCGGCGGGCACCCCACTGCCGGTAACACCGAAACTGAAGGTGAATGGCACTGCGCGCTACAAATTCAATGTCGGCAATTACCAAAGCTTCTTCCAGGGCTCGGTGATTCATCAGAGCGGGGCGAATTCTCAGCTCAGCACGGTGTTAAATGATGAAATGGGCGACTTGCCGCATTTCACCACCTTTGATTTTTCGACCGGCACGGGCTTTAACAACTGGACCGTTCAGGCGTATATCGAGAATGCCTTCGACAAGCGAGGCCAGCTCGATCGCATCAATGAGTGCGGCCCCACGTCCTGCTACGAGAACTACCGTGTCCTCCCCATCAAGCCCATGAACTTTGGTGTCAAATTCGGCGAGCGGTTCTAGGCGGTCAAGGGAGCACGCAATGTATAATCATCGCAACGCGCCCGCCTGCACATCTCATCGAGGATGTTCGTGGTCGCCGCCGCCGTATCCGCAGGGACCACAGCCCACCATCAATCAGCCGGCCGAGCACCCACTGGAGCTGCTGCCGGGTGCGCTGCTGGAAAATCAGAGGCGAGCCTTGGGGCGATGAAACGCAGCAGGCAGCACGTTGTCACGTATCCCGACTTTGTTCGAGCAAAAGCACCGGCAGCAACGTGATCGGATATGGGACCAACTTTGGCCGTGAGATCGGTTATCGGAAGGTCGCGAGCCACGAGCTCCTGGGCTGCGATCATGGCCTTGAAACTTCTCTTTGCCCTGGGCATTGCCANNGCTCACGCCGCCGCCGTCCCCTGAACCGCGCATCAATGGGCCGGCGATCTACGGGGTGCGACCGAGCCACCCTCTGCTTTATCGAATTCCGGCAACCGGGGAAACTCCTTTGGTATTCTCGTCAAATGCACTTCCGCGCGGGCTGACACTGGACGCTCAAACGGGCATCATCACTGGACGCATCGATCAAAAGGGGCGCTACGAAGTGGCGCTGAGCGCACGCAACGCGTTCGGCCGATCGAACAAGAAATTAAAGATCATCGTTGGGAACCAACTTGCGCTCACTCCACCCATGGGCTGGTCCTCTT
>PKXS01000088.1 GCA_003132425.1 Gammaproteobacteria bacterium
TTGGTACCGACAACACCGCGCGCCGGCTTGTCGAGGCAGAGCGGACACTGCTCGATCAGGCACTGCAGGACAAGAACGCCGAGCTCGAGAGCGCCAAGGTTGGTGCGGAAAAAGCCAACCTCGCGAAATCGGATTTCTTATCCAGCATGAGTCATGAGCTGCGCACGCCGCTCAGTGCGAATCTCAGTTTTGCCCAACTCCTGGAATCCGGTTCGCGGCCGCCTACGGCCTCGCAGAAGCGAAGCATCGATCAGATTCTTCAGAGCGGCTGGTACCTGCTGGAACTCATCAACGAAATCCTCGATCTCGCGCTGATCGAGTCCGGCAAGCTGTCGCTGTCGCTGGAACCCATATCGCTGGCCGAAGTCATGCGCGAATGCCAGGACATGATAGAACCGCAGGCGCAAAAGCGTGACATCAGCGTGACCTTCCCGCAGTTCGACGTGCCGTACTTTGTCCAGGCCGACCGGACACGGATGAAGCAAGTTTTCATCAACCTCCTTTCCAACGCGATCAAGTACAACGTGGTGGGCGGAACGGTTATCGTGGACCACTCCACGAGCACGCCAGGACGCATTCGCATTTGCGTCAAGGACAGCGGCGCAGGACTGACGGCGGATAAACTGGCGCAGCTTTTCCAGCCGTTCAATCGTCTTGGACAAGAGGCGAACGGCGAGGAAGGCACCGGCATCGGCCTGGTGACGACCAAGCGGCTGGTCGAATTGATGGGGGGCGCCATCGGCGCGGAAAGCACTGTCGGGACGGGCAGTGTGTTTTGGTTCGAACTGAACCTGTCAACTGAACGACATCCTGTCAATGGCACAGCTATATCCTCGGCTGTCGCCCAAGCGCCAATCCAAACCGACGCGCAGGTGCGTACTCTGCTCTATGTCGAGGACAACCCAGCCAACTTGATGCTGGTCGAGGATCTCATCGCGCGCCGGCCCGATATCCGCTTGCTGAGTGCGCGGGACGGCAACCGCGGCGTCGAGATTGCGCGCGCCTCACGCCCGGATGTCATCCTGATGGACATCAATCTGCCGGGTATCAGCGGTCTCGAAGCGCTGCGAGTCCTCGCCGAAGACTCGATCACAGCTCACATCCCGGTGATTGCGCTCAGTGCCAATGCGATACCCCACGATATCGAGAAAGGTCTGAAGGCAGGCTTCTTCCGTTATCTCACCAAACCAATCAAGGTCAACGAGTTCATGGAGACGCTGAATATGACTCTTGAACACTCAAGGGCTCAACGGGTGCGCGCCCACCAAAAGGAGCTAGAGCAATGATGATCGGCGCCGATATTCTCAACGCCAGCATACTTATTGTCGACGATCGTGAGGCCAATGTCAGTTTGCTACATCAGATATTGAGTGAGGATGGCTATACCCGCGTTACCACAACGACGAATTCGATGGAAGTCTGCGCGCTTCACAGGAGAAATCGTTACGACTTGATTGTGCTCGATTTGCAGATGCCCGGCATGGACGGCTTCCAGGTGATCGAGGGCCTCAAAACAGACGCTTCTGAAGATTACCTTCCGGTGATCGTACTCACCGCCCAACCCGCCCACAAGCTCCGTGCACTACAGGCCGGCGCCAGGGACTTCATCAGCAAACCCTTTGAACTCGTTGACGTGACGACGCGCATCCACAATATGTTGGAAGTGCGGTTGTTGTACAAGAAGCTCGAGAATTACAGCAAGGTGCTGGAACAGAGAACGTTGCACGACTCTACGACGGGTCTTCCAAATCGAGACCTGTTCGACGATCGGCTGACACACGCAATTGCCCTCGCCAAGCGCCACTCGTGGATGCTAGCGGTGATGTTCCTCGACCTAGATCGCTTCAAATTCGTCAATGACACGCACGGCCACGCCGTCGGCGACGGGGTATTGAAGGAGGTGGCAAAACGCCTGTCACAGTACGCTCGCGACGAAGACACGGTGTGCCGTAACGGCGGTGATGAATTCCTGTACTTATTGATGAACCCAGAAGGCCGCGAAAATATTGAGCGAATTGTCGGCACGCTATTGAAGGCAATTGGGCAGCCCATTGACGTGGGCGACCTGAAGTCCGTCATCACGGCGAGCATCGGCATCGCCGTTTATCCTGCCGACGGCATAACCGGAGAACAATTGATAAGCAATGCCGACATCGCCATGTACCGCGCCAAAAAGCATTCGTGCGGCTTCGTATTTTTCGAGGAACACGAGACGGAACAGAGTGAGGCCCTCTCCTGAGCTAATCCATCACTCGGTAATATCGAAACGAATCCCCTGAGCGAGGGGAAGCTGCGGGCTCCAGTTAATGGTATTCGTTTGACGCCGCATGTACGCTTTCCAGGAATCCGATCCGGCCTCTCGGCCGCCGCCGGTATCCTTCTCGCCGCCGAATGCGCCGCCGATCTCAGCGCCCGAGGTCCCCAGATTGACGTTGGCTATGCCGCAGTCGCTGCCTTCCGCGGACAAGAAGCGCTCCGCCACTTGCAGCCGATCGGTAAATACCGCGGACGACAGGCCGTAGGGCACGGCATTTTGCAGCCCGACCGCCTCATCTAAAGTGTCATAGGCGATCAGATACAGAATGGGCGCAAACGTCTCGGCGCGCACCACCGGCATGTTGCCGGAGGCGCTCACGATCGCGGGCTCGACGAAGAATCCGGGCCGCTGCAACACCTTCCCGCCGCAAAGCAGCCGCCCACCCTCGGATTGGGCCGCGGCGATGGCCTCCTGATAGCGCTGCACCGCGCTCGCGTCGATCAGGGGACCCATCAGGGTATCGGCGTCGAGCGGATCGCCTATCCGGACCTGCGCGTAGGCCGCAACCAGGCGGCGCTCGAGTTCGGCGGCTCGCGAGCGCTGCACCAGCACGCGGCGGGTCGTGGTGCAGCGTTGGCCGGCTGTGCCCACCGCGCCGAATACGATCGCCGGCACCGCTAGATCCATATTCGCCGTTTCATCGACGATGATGGCGTTGTTGCCCCCCAGCTCCAGGAGGGTCTTACCGAGCCGTTCGGCGACGCGCACGCCGATCCGGCGTCCGACGTGCGTGGACCCAGTGAACGAGATCAGCGCCACTCGGCGGTCGTCGACGAATCTGGCGGCGAGTGAAGTGCCGGCGTCGATGAAAATTTGAAAGATGGCGGGCAGCGCGTGCCGCTCGAGCACGCGGTTGCAGATATTTTGCACGGCCAGCGAACACAGAGAGGTCTTTGGAGAGGGCTTCCAGACAGTTGCGTTGCCGCCGATCGCCGCCAAGAATGCGTTCCAAGACCAGACCGCCACCGGAAAGTTGAACGCCGAAATGACGCCCACTACTCCGAGCGGGTGCCATTGCTCGTACATGCGGTGCTGGGCCCGCTCCGAATGCATGGTGAGGCCGTATAGCATGCGCGATTGGCCGACGGCGAAATCGGCGATGTCGATCATCTCTTGCACTTCGCCGTCGCCCTCGGCCTTGATCTTCCCGTTCTCGAGCGACACCAGGCTGCCCAGCGCGGGCTTGTGCGCGCGCAGCTCCTCGCCGATAAGGCGGATCACTTCGCCGCGCTTCGGTGCCGGAACTTGTCGCCATTGCTTGGCGGCCAGGGCCGCTGAGGACAGTACTTGCTCGTAGTCCTCGAGCGTGGCGCCGCGAACTTGCGCGAGCCGCTGGCCGCTCGCAGGATTGACGGAGTCGATCAGCGCGCCGGATTGTTGATGACTCCAGCCATGGCTGCCGGACCATGCGCCCGGATTGATGTCGTGAAGCCCGAGAGAGCGCAGGATATCCGTGATTTTCTGCATAGTGATGCTGGTGTTCCCGTTGTAGGGGCCGCATTTTGACTGGTGCGCGCCGACAACGCCACTGCAACGGGCGGGACGCGCTTTTGTTGTTGCATGGGTGTGTGTAGCATCGAGAGCGTGTGTAATGCATATCGACATGTCTAAGAGCCCCGCGTTGACGAATTGGCACCCCGCGAGCTGGCACACCCGGCCGGCGACTCAGCAGCCGAAGTACTCCGACCCTCTGGCGCTCGAGCGCGCTGTGGCCTCGCTGAGCCGGCTGCCGCCGCTGGTGGTCTCCTGGGAGGTGGAGGCGCTGCGCGACAAGTTGGCCCAGGCGCAGAGGGGCGAGCAGTTCCTGCTGCAAGGCGGCGATTGCGCCGAAAGCTTCGAGGACTGTGAATCCGACAATATCGCCAAACGGCTGAAGATTCTTTTGCAGATGAGCTTGGTTCTGCTGCAAGGACTTAAGAAACCCATCATTCGCGTCGGCCGCTTCGCCGGACAGTATGCGAAGCCGCGCTCGGCCGATACCGAAACTCGCGACGGCCGCACTTTGCCGTGCTATCGCGGCGACAATGTCAATCGGCCGGGCTTTACTGCGGCCGAACGCGAGCCGGATCCGCAGCTGTTGCTGCGAGGCTATGAGCGCGCCTCGCTCACATTGAATTTTGTACGAGCGTTGATCGACGGCGGATTTGCCGATCTGCACCACCCGGAGTATTGGGACTTGAGTTTCTTGCGCCACGCGGCCCTGCGCGACGCGTATCAAAAGATAGTCGATTCGATTGCGGAGTCGCTGGAATTCTTCGAATCCATGAGCGGGCTGCAGGTTCATGCGGCGACGCGCGGAGATTTCTACACCAGCCATGAAGGCCTGCACTTGCTGTCGGAGCAAGCACAGACGCGTTACATCGAGAGGCAGAAGCGCTGGTACAACTTGTCCACCCATATGCCGTGGGTGGGCATGCGCACCGCCAACATCGACGGCGCGCATATCGAGTACTTTCGGGGCATCTCCAATCCGATCGGCGTGAAGCTGGGCGCTGCAATGAGCACCGAGTGGCTGCAGGAGCTGGTCGGAGTTCTCAATCCGCAGAATCAGCCCGGGCGGCTGACGCTGATTCATCGATTCGGCATCAAGGACATCGAGCGATGCTTGCCGGACATGATTCGGGCGGTGCGAGCCACGGGCTCGCAGGTACTCTGGGTCTGCGATCCGATGCACGGCAACACCGAAACCACCGCCGGTGGGGTCAAGACCCGGCGCTTCGACAATATCTTGGGTGAGGTTGAGGCAGCTTTTCGAATTCATGAGGAGTCGGACTCCACGTTGGGCGGGGTCCATATCGAGTTGACCGGCGAGGACGTGACGGAGTGTATCGGCGGCGCGCGGGGCCTCACCGAGGCCGACCTGGCCCGATCCTACAAGTCGCCCGTCGACCCGCGGCTGAACGCCGAACAGGCGCTCGAGCTGGCCATGCTGATTGCCCGCCGCGCCGGCGCGAAGAGGCACGCGGGGAAACCCTTAAGGCCGCTCGACTGATTTATTATAGGCATATAAATCAATTTACTAGGAGCCTATCCTAGATTTATCTTCGATATTTAGCCTCAGATTTACCCTGTTTATTGAAAAACTTAGGTTGCCTTGACCGGTTCAGATGCTATTCTGGATTGCAAACCTTTCCCGCCTCTTGAGATTTGAGCGCCGTAGGGTTTGACCGCTCGGGCGGCAAGCAAATATTTTCGGCTGATTGCATGGAATTCTCGACGTCCGCTCGGTCTTCGGGCCGACTCAGGACCGCTCGCAGCAGCCGCGCTGGTTTCTGCCTTGGGTTAGTGAGGGCGAAGGTTGGGTTGCGCTCGGGTTAGTCCAAAGTCCAGGCGCGATCGACGGCGGGCTACGCGGAGTCTCCGCGTAGCCCGTTTTTTATAGGGCGCCCCTATGAGCAGCACATTCGATCCCGATTGCCGGCGCTGTCCGCGCCTCGCCGCGTTTCTCAAGTCGGTGCAGTTCGAGCAGCCGGATTATTTTTGCAAGCCGGTACCCCCCTTCGGGGATCCGGCCGCGCGCATCCTCATCGTGGGACTGGCGCCCGGGATGCACGGCGCCAATCGCACCGGGCGCCCCTTCACCGGCGATCACGCGGGCATTCTGCTCTACGGGACTTTACATAAGTTCGGCTTGGCGAGCGCTTCAACCTCGCGCGCGGCAGATGATGGGCTTACGTTGCTGGGCGCGCGAATCACGAATGCAGTGAAGTGTCTGCCGCCGGCCAACAAGCCATTGCCGTTGGAAATCAAGATCTGCAACGATTTCCTGCGCGCCGAGCTGGCGCAAAGCAGCGACGCGCGCGTGATTCTTGCGCTGGGCGCGATCGCGCACGCGGCAGTGCTGCGGGCCTGCGACCTACGAGCCGCTCAGTACCGATTTGCGCATGCGGCGGAGCACGCATTGAGCGAAGGTCGGGTGTTGCTGGATTCCTACCACTGCAGCCGCTACAACACCCAGACGCGCCGCCTGACGGCGGTCATGTTCGAAGCGATCATCGAAAGGGCGCTCGCCCTGGCGCCGATGCACCTCGATGAGTGCTGAACCGCCGCCGCCCGCGCCCACGGCGAAGTTCGACTCCAAAGCGTTCGTCGACAGCTTGCCGGCGCGGCCGGGCGTTTATCGGATGCTGGACGGGCAGGGGGAAATTATTTATGTGGGCAAGGCTCGAAGTCTGAGAAGCCGCGTCGCCTCGTATTTTCAGCCGAGCAATGTGCACCCCAAGGTGCAGGCGCTGATCGCCAAGACCGTGACTATGGAAGTCACCATCGCAAACTCGGACACCGAGGCGCTGCTGCTCGAATACAACTTGATCAAGAAGCATCGACCGCGATTCAACGTCGTCTTGCGGGACGACAAGAGCTTTCCGTATCTGCACTTGGAAACAGAGCACGAGTTCCCGCGATTGAACTTTTACCGCGGCTCGCGCAAGGAGCCTGGGCGGTATTTTGGGCCTTATCCGTCGGCAGGCGCGGTTCGGGAGACCCTGCATCAACTGCAGAAGCTGTTTCGCCTGCGCAATTGCGACGATACTTACTTCGCCAACCGCTCGCGGCCGTGCTTGCAGTACCAGATCCAACGGTGCACTGCGCCTTGCGTCGGGCTGGTCGCTAAAGAGCAGTACGCGCGCGATGTTGGCGCGGCGATCAAAGTGCTCGAAGGCCGAAACGATGAAGTGAGCGAGGATCTCGGCCGACGGATGGAATCCGCCGCCGAGCGCCTGCAATTTGAGGAGGCCGCGCAAATACGCGACCAACTGGCAAAGCTCAAAGCCATTCAAGCGCAACAGATAGTCACCGCCGGCATGGACCATGACGCCGACGTGATTGCCGTCGCGGCGGCCAACGGCGAATATTGCGTCGCGCTGATGTTCGTGCGGTCCGGCCGAAGCTTGGGCAGCACCACGTTTTTCCCCAAGGCGCCTTTTGCCGAGCTGCCGGAAGTGTTGTCGGCGTTCGTCGCGCAATACTACTTGGAACGCGAGTCGCCGCCGCAAATCATCGTCGAACATCGCTTTGAGGAAATTCCCGTGCTCGAGGCAACTCTTGCCGAGCGGTCCTCGCACAAGGTGCGCATTTCCTCCTCGGTGCGCGGTATACGTGCGCGCTGGCTGGAAATGATGCGCAGCAACGCCCTACAAGCGCTGAAAATGCGCGGGCTGGCGCGTGCCGGCATCGAGTTCAGTCTCGAGGAAATGCGCGAGGCATTCGACCTGGATGAGGCGCCGAATCGGATTGAATGCTTCGACATCAGCCATACCGGCGGCACGGACACCGTGGCCTCCTGCGTGGTTTTCGGCGCGGAAGGGCCGCTGAAAAACGATTATCGGCGCTTCAATATCAGCGGCATCCAGCCCGGCGACGATTACGCGGCGATGAATCAAGCGCTGACGCGCCGCTACAGGCGCGTGCGCGATGGGGAAATCACCTCCCCGCAGGTATTGCTGATCGACGGCGGCAAGGGCCAACTTGCCGTAGCGGCACAGGCGCTCGAGCAGTTGGGGGTCGCCGGCATTACGCTGATCGGGGTCGCCAAGGGGGCCGATCGCAGGGTGGGCCAGGAGCAACTGTTCCTGTTGGGCCGGGAGACGCCCATTATTCTGCCCCCGGACTCGCAGGCTTTGCACTTGATTCAGCGGGTGCGCGACGAAGCGCACCGATTCGCGATTTCTGGGCACCGCCGCAAACGCGCCAAGCGCCATAACCAGTCGATCCTGGAAACCATTCCGGGTTTGGGGCCCGTTAAACGGCGCGAGCTATTGAAGCAGTTTGGCGGACTGCAAGGTATATTGCGTGCTGGCATCACCGATTTTGCACAAATTCGCGGCGTTGGCAGGGACCTCGCCGAAGTAATCTATGAACACCTCCACCCAGGGCACTGAAGGCTCGCATTTGAATCTGCCGAATGCGCTGACGTGGCTGCGGATTCTGATGATTCCCGCGATCGTCGTCGTCTATTACTTGCCCTTTTGGTGGGCGGACCCTGCGGCCTGCGCGGCGTTCGTGCTGGCCGGCATTACGGATTCATTGGACGGCTACTACGCGCGGAAATTGGGCCAGACCTCGCGCCTGGGCGCGTTTCTCGATCCCGTTGCCGATAAATTGATCGTGGCAGCGGCCTTGGTGCTGATCGTCAGCAAGGATCCGAGATGGTTCGTGGTGATCATGGCGATCGTGATCATCGGCCGCGAGATTGCTGTCTCGGCGCTGCGCGAATGGATGGCCGAGATCGGCGCGCGCGGTCGGATCAAAGTGTCGATCTTGGGGAAGTACAAGACCATCATGCAAATCGTCGGATTGTCGTTGCTACTATTTCGCCAGGACCTATTGGGAATTCCAATGTACAAGTTGGGACTGGTGTTGACCGCGGTGGCAGCGGTCCTGACGCTGTGGTCGATGATCCTGTACCTGCGCTTGGCGTGGCCGGAATTACGGAGCAGCTCACGGCTCTAGGCGCGATCCGCGCGGTGTTCTTCTTGACTCCCTGCGGTTCGGCCCTACAATTACGCCTCTGTTTCGGGCGGGAATAGCTCAGTTGGTAGAGCGCAACCTTGCCAAGGTTGAGGTCGCGAGTTCGAGCCTCGTTTCCCGCTCCAATATTTGCACGAACCCCGGCAGGGCCTTAGGTTCGAAATTGTTGACCTGTGGCTAGGTGGCAGAGTGGTCATGCAGCGGCCTGCAAAGCCGTGTACGCCGGTTCGATTCCGACCCTAGCCTCCACCAATAATCCTCCCTCAGCAACGCTTGGTGCGTTCGGCCGCAATTGACGATTTTATCAATGGCTGATAAATGTACACCGGTGATTCGACTATCTTCGCCTGGAATAACTGACGCCGGCGTGTGCGGAGAACCGTAATGTCGCTGCGACCTCGTCAGATCATTACCGAACTTCTTTCCGAATGTGACGTGCACGTCAACGGCACCGCGCCCTACGATATCCGGGTCAATAATGACGATTTCTACACGCGGACGCTGCTCAACGGCTCACTCGGGCTGGGCGAATCTTATATGGACGGTTGGTGGGACGCACCGGACTTGGAAGGCTTCATCTACCGCTTGCTGCGCGCGGGAATCGACCAACGGGTGTGGAACTGGCGCAGAGCGGCCGCATTTTGTATTGCTTCGGTATTCAATCTTCAGAAACGCGACCGAGCCTTTCAGATCGGCGAGCGGCATTACGACATCGGCAACGATCTATATGAAGCCATGCTCGACCGGCGGATGATTTATAGCTGCGGCTATTGGGATTCGGCGACGACGCTCGATTCCGCCCAAGAGGCAAAGCTCGAATTGATCTTCAAGAAGCTGGGTTTGACGTCCGGTCAACGCGTGCTCGATGTTGGATGTGGCTGGGGCGGCGCGCTGCAATTGGCCGCCACTCAATACCACATCGAGGGGGTCGGCATTACCGTATCGCAAGCACAGGCTGAACTTGCCCGCAAGCGGTGCGAAGGTCTGCCGATCGTAATTCTGCTGAAGGACTATCGGGAGCTGAACTCGACGTTTGATCGCATTTTCTCCATCGGCATGTTTGAACACGTGGGTGTCAAAAATTACCGCACCTATATGGAAATCATGAACAAATCCCTGCGGCCCGATGGGCGCTTTCTGCTGCACTCGATCGGCTCGGTGAATGCGACCAATCACAGCGACACGTGGATCGTGAAGTATATCTTTCCCAACTCCATGCTGCCGTCGCAGCTGCAGATTACGCAAGCGCTTGAAGGCTTGTTTACCATCGACGGTTGGCAGCGCATCGGCACTCACTATGAGCCCACGTTGCTGGCCTGGCGCGATAACTTCGAGAAACATTGGCCAACACTCAAGGCGACTCGCGACGAACGTTTTTATCGCATGTGGCGCTTTTATCTCAGCGTCAGCGCGGCTGCGTTTCGCGCCGGAACGATCGATGTCTGGCAGGTACTGCTGTTGCCCAACCGCAGGTTTGCCCGGGGTCTGGCGGCGCGCGCCGCCTCGCCGTGTTCATCAGGAGTGCAGCAGACCAGCGGCGGTTGAGGCGCGACGCTGCGCTGACCTATGATTGCGGCGGTGCCGAACGAATTAGGGGTAAAGGAAACCAACTGTGCGATCAGCTACGGGTCAGATCTGGGGAACTACCCGGAGGATATTTGACGTTCTTCCGCGCGTTGAAAAGCGGGGCGGCAGACCGCGGCTGCGCGCGGCAGGTGCAATGACGGTCAGGCGCGGGGCGCGCGCCGTCGCGGCGCAAACAGTTCGCGTCACGGTGCTGTTCGCCGATTTGCGCGGCTATACCAGGCTTGCCGAGCGGCTGCCTCCGGCTAGGGTGGTGCCGCTGCTCGAGGAATTCTTCGGCATTCTATCAAGCGCCACCGAGCTTCACGGCGGCAGGGTCTACCATGTGGCCGGCGACGGCATGATGGCCGGATTCGGGCTCGGTAACCACAGCCTCGACAGCGCCCGCGAGGCGCTTGCCGCCGGCAACACGATGNNNGCCGCCCGCCTTTGCAGCCGGGCGCGGGCCGGCGAGGTGCTGTTTTCATGCACGGTCGCCGCCTCCCTGGATGCAGGCGCCCCCCCGGCCGCGACCGGCGGACAGGTGCCGTTCCTGCAGCTGCCGCAGTTCGAGCTGCGAGGGCGCAGCGAGCTGCTGGATATTTGGTGCGTGCCTGCGCTGGCGCGGCTCGCGGTCTAGCTGCATTGGCGCGCACCGGGTGACGCCGTCACCGGGCGTTAGCTGATAAACTTTGCACCCTGAGCCCTCGTGGCGGAATCGGTAGACGCAACGGACTTAAAATCCGTTGGCCAAGCGGCCGTCCCGGTTCGAGTCCGGGCGAGGGCACCACAAAAACTCCTCGCTTTTTTTTTTGCGGTTCGGACCTGTTAATATCCCGGCAGCAAACCAATGGAGCAGACCGATGGCGCATGAATTCAAGAGCACTCTATATCTAGCCCTTGCATTTGTCTTTGTAGGCGGGTCCGCATTGGCCGAGCAGCCGCGTGAACACGCGGGCGGAGGCGCGAAGCCTGCGGCGCACCCGGCGGCGCACCCGGCGGAGCCGCACCCCGGTCCCAGCGGCTATCAGCGCGTGACTGAGCCGAAGGGCTGGAACGCCCGGCCCGCCACCGTAGATCGGAGCGCATATCAGCATAACTTCCAGGCGGCGCGCAGCTACAAGATCGGACCGTACCGCCGCCCTCCGGGCTGGACTGCACATCGCTGGGGTTATGGCGAGATTTTGCCGCGCGCCTATTGGGCTTCGCAGTTTATTCTGGCCGACTACTGGCTGTTCGCTCTGGAAGTGCCGCCGGCGGGATACGAATGGGTGCGTGACGGCGCTGATGCGTTGCTGGTAGACACCAACACGGGTGCGATTCTACAGGTGGAGTATGGCGTCTTCGCGTGATTGAGTCCGCGGGAGCGCACTTCGGCAGAGGGATCCCTATCGACCGCTATTCGCACTAGTTTTGCGATGCACCGTGACGCCCTAGGCGAGTAACGATGCGCGCATATGCATGTCGCAAACTGATACCGGCTCGTTGGCTGCAACGCTTTGCGCCCGGTCCCACCGATTTGCTGCGGGACGCGGTCTATCGGCGGCTGTGGCTCTCGATACTCATTTCATCGTTCGGCGGCCAGGTGACATTGCTCGCCTTGCCGCTCTCCGCAGCGGTGCTGCTGCACGCCAGCCCGACGCAAATGGGCATCCTGACCGCGGTGGAAATCGCTCCGTTCGCGCTGTTCTCACTGCCGACGGGGGTATGGCTCGATCGGGGGCGCAAGCTTCCGGTGTACGTGGTCGGCGAGCTGTCGATCGCGTTAACGGTCGCCACGGTTCCGCTTGCATGGTGGGTCGGTTGGTTGTCGATGTCCTGGCTCTATATCGTCGCGTTCGTGATCGGCAGCGTGAACACGACAGCCGGCAGCGCGGCGCAGATCGTGTTGACGCAGATCGTTCCTCGCGAGCGCTTGGTGGAGGCGCATGCCAAAAATGCACTCGCTTCATCGGCCGCCGAAGTCGCAGGACCCGGCGCCGCGGGGGCGCTGATCAAGATCACGGGCGCGCCGGTCGCTCTGCTGGCCGACGCCGCGATGCTCCTCACATCGGCATCGATCCTTCGCGGCGTAGCGGTGAAGGAGACACCCGGCACGACCAACGCCGCCTTCGGGCCCGCAATGCGGGAAGGGTTGCGCTTCGTGCGCAGCCACCGGCTCCTTGTCACCATGGCAAGTTGCGTCGGGATCTGGCAGATGTGCAACCAGGCCGCGATGGTGGTGCAGATTCTGTTCGCGACCCGCCGGCTGGGACTGACCGAGCGAGGAGTGGGCTTAAGCTACGTAGCCCTCGGTGTCGGCACTGTCGGCGCCAGCTCCATCGGGTATCGCGTCGCCAGGCGCTTCGGTCCGGGCCCAACTCTAGTACTCGGTTTCGCGGTGAGCGGTGCGGGATGGCTGCTGCTCGCGATGTCGCCATTGGGCGCGCTTGGCATTGCGGCGTATGCCGCGATGCTGCTGCTGTACGGCGTCGGTGCAGTCTTCATCTTCATTAATTTCCTGTCACTTCGGCAGTCGGTGACTCCGGGCCCGATGCTCGGGCGCATGACCAGTACGATGCGCTGGTTGATTCTACTGCCGGCCGGGCCCGGCGCGTTACTGGGAGGTTGGCTGGGAGAGCACCTGGGGCTGCGTGCGGCGCTTGGCTTCGGCGGGACCACCGCCGTGCTGCTCGCGGCCGTGGCATGGCGATTGCCAGTGATTCGCAGCGTGAAAACCCTGCCGACTCTCAAGGCCGAGGCCGTCACGCCGTACTCTGCTGATTCCCCGGTTGCCTGAGGGAAACGGATGTGAGAGTTGTCCTACAGCGGCACCGGTCAACCGATGATCACGTCCATGCGTTTTTGGGTGTATGCCTGATGCTTCGAAATCAGGCGACATGTATCAAGGAGTCCTGAATGAAGACTATTGGAAAGGCATTGCTCGTCGGTCTGTGCATTTCGGGAAGCGCGATGGTTGCGCCCGCGGTGGTGTCGGCCGGCGTCGTGGTCGATGTCGATATTGCACCGCCCGTGCTGCGCGTAGAGCCGGTGCCGCCGCCGCGAGTCGGCTTCGTGTGGGCGCCAGGCTATTGGGACTACCGCGATCGAGCGCACGTCTGGGTTCCCGGACGCTGGATGGGTGAACGGCGGGGGTATCACTGGATCCCGGATCGCTGGGACCAAAGAGGCCGGCGCTGGCATCACGCGGTGGGGCACTGGGCGCGTTAAGGTGCGCGTCGGTCCCGTGAGCGGAGCGCGCACGCCGGCGCTCTTCACTCTTTTTCCGCCGCTGCAAGACGATAGACCGGCGTAAGTTCTCGTTCACACGTTAATAGGTAGCTTCAACTCTTTGATTTAGCTAAGCTCGCGTCCGTATGAACAGCGTGCGTGACGGTCTTAGCGTCGAAAAGGTCCACCTCTGGCGCGGCGATCGACACGTGCTCAAAGGAGTCGATCTCGAGTTGCGGCCAAGCGAGCTGCTGCATCTTTCAGGGCCGAACGGTGCCGGCAAAACCACATTGTTGCGGGTGATCACTGGTTTATTGAGGCCGGAACAAGGTGTGGTGGCCTGGCGGGGCAACTCCATCGTCAAAATCAGGGCGAATTACCATGCGGCGCTGGCCTACGCCGCACATGATCCGGCGCTGAAAAGCGATCTCACTGCGCTGGAAAACTTAAGTTTCAGCGTCGGCCTGCGGCGCCGCGTCACGGCGACGGAGCTGCGTGCGAGTCTGGAGCGAACGGGCGCCGGGCGCTACGCGGATTTGCCGGCTCGGATTTTGTCGGCGGGTCAGCGCCGCCGCGTTGCGATGGCGCGGATACTGGCCGCAGGGGCATCCCTCTGGCTCCTGGACGAACCGTTTGCCAATCTCGATGCCGCGGGTTCTGAATTGACGTCGCAGCTGCTCGCAGAGCACGTGCGGCAGGGCGGCATGGCATTGGTCGTAGCCCATCACGAACTGCAGCTCGGCGGCGAAGTACGGCGCCTGGAGCTTGCCGAATGAACGTCGGCGCGTGGCAGACGATGACCCTGATCGTGCGCCGTGAACTGTGTCTCAGTTTTCGCCGCCCCGGGCAACTGTTGCAACCAATTGTGTTTTTTTTGATCGTAACTACTTTATTTCCCTTAGGTTTGAGCCCGCAATTGTCGCTGCTGCGAGACATGGCGCCGGGTGTGCTTTGGGTGGCGGCACTGCTATCGTCGCTTCTGTCGCTGGATTCATTGTTCAAGAGCGACGCGGATGACGGGACTCTGGAGCAGCTTGCGCTGTCAGGTCAGGATTTGACTGTAATCGTCATTGCGAAGAGCTTTGCGCATTGGTTGGTGAGCGGTGCGGCATTGGTCGTGGTGTCGCCCCTGGTGGCCACTGCGTTAGGGATACCGACGGCGGCTTTTGCGACCATGATGCTGAGTTTGGCCTTGGGCACGTTGACCTTGAGCTGGCTCGGCGCGATTGGCGCCGGCCTTACGGTGGGGCTGCGCCGCGGCAACGTGCTGTTGTCGCTGATCGTGCTGCCGCTGGCGATGCCTCTGTTGATATTCGGGGCCAGCGCAACGGACCGCGCGATTTCGGGCGCGAATCCGGCGGGAGCCTTGTATTTTCTGGCGGCGCTCTGCGTGTTCACCAACACCCTTGCGCCATTCGCGGCGACGGCGGCGCTGCGCATCACGCTCGAATAGAAGGTGAGACGGCAATAATGTGGACTTGGTTCTATAAGCTAGCGTCGCCGCCCTACGTCTACGGAGTCGCCGCGGCTCTTACTCGGTGGTTTTTGGTGCTGGCGACAGTCACCATCGGCTACGGCCTCGTGGCCGGCTTGGTATTCGCGCCGCCCGATTACCAGCAGGGCGATGCATTTCGAATCATCTACGTGCATGCTCCCAGCGCGTGGATGTCTTTGTTTGCCTATACGACCATGGCGATTGCGGGAGCGATCGCGTTGATCTGGCGCATTAAAATGGGTCATGCGGTGGCCGCGGCCTCGGCACCTATCGGCGCCTCGTTCACTTTACTGGCTTTGGTGACCGGTTCGCTGTGGGGCCGGCCGATGTGGGGTACATACTGGGCCTGGGATCCTCGATTGACCTCGGAGCTGATATTGCTGTTTCTCTACGTGGGCGTGATGTCGCTGCGCCCGGCCTTCGAGGACTCTGGACGAGGAGACCGGGCGGCGGCGCTGCTGGGGATTGTCGGATTGGTCAATATCCCCATCGTCCACTACTCCGTGCAGTGGTGGAACTCGCTGCATCAGGGAGCAACCGTTGCTAAGCTGGGCAAACCCTCGATGCCGGGCAGCATGTTGTGGCCATTATTGTCGATGCTGCTGGGTTTCATGTTGTTCTACGGGGCGGTGCTGTGCATGCGTATACGCGGTGAGATACTCATTAGGGAACGCAGCTCTTCGTGGGTGCGGGAGGTAATCAAACCGTGATTGGCGGCGGATTTTGGTCGATGGGCGGCTACGCGCGCTTTGTCTGGCCTTGTTTCGGCCTGACCTTCGCCGTGCTGGCCTGGAATCTATGGTCCGCGCGCCGCCACCTTGCGCAGGCGCGATTGCGGGCGGTGCGCGCGATCGTCATGGCGGCCGATCCATCATGACCCCCCGGCGAAAACGTCTGTTCGTCGTGCTCGGGATTCTGGGCGGCGTCGCCGCTTCGGTGTCGCTCGCGGTCATGGCCTCGCGCGAGAACATCATGTTCTATTACGACCCGAGCCAAATTGCCGAGGGAAAAGCGCCGCTCGCAAAGCGCTTTCGGGTCGGCGGCATGGTGGTCAAGGGCAGCGTCGTGCGCAAGCCCGGCGATCTGCAGGTGAGATTTGTATTGACGGATTTCGCGCATCAGGTGCCGGTGGAATATACCGGTGTGCTGCCCGATCTGTTTCGCGAAGGACAAGGCATCATTGCGCATGGAACCATGGGTTCGAACGGCACTTTCGTCGCTGACGAAGTGCTGGCCAAGCATGATGAGAAATACATGCCGCCCGAGGTCGCGGCCTCGCTGAAGCACCGGATCGACCAGAAGGCGATTGCACAGGGACCGACGGGCTAGAGCGCGCCCGGGAGTATCGCAGTGGCACCGGAACTCGGCATCTTTGCCCTTATTTTGGCCTTCGTACTCAGCGTGTCGCAGGCGTTCTTCGGTTTGACCGGCGCTTGGGCGGCCAGACCCGTTTGGATGTCGGTGGCGCGCCCGGCGGTTGCCGGACAATTCGTATTCGTCGTGATGGCCTTCGCCTGTCTCACGTACTGCTTCGTCAACAACGATTTTTCAGTGCTATATGTGGCCCGCAATTCCAATTCTCAGTTGCCGCTGTTTTATCGCATCGCCGCGGTGTGGGGCGCGCACGAAGGTTCGCTGCTGCTGTGGATATTGATTCTATCGATCTGGAGTCTGGCGGTCGCCGCATTCAGCCGGCAGCTACCCTTGAGCTTTTCGAGCCGCGTGCTCGGCGTGATGGGCCTCGTCAGCAGCGGGTTCATGTTATTCACGCTATGGACGTCGAATCCGTTTCAGCGCTTGATTCCGGCGGCGGCGGATGGCGCCGATTTGAACCCCATTTTGCAGGACTTTGCGCTGGCGATTCATCCGCCGATGCTGTACACGGGCTACGTCGGATTCTCGGTCGCGTTCGCGTTTGCCTGCGCGGCCATGTTGGAGGGGCGGCTCGATCAGACCTGGGCCAAGTGGACCAGGCCGTGGACGATATTCGCTTGGTTGTTCCAAACGATCGGAATTGCGCTGGGAAGCTGGTGGGCCTACTACGAGCTTGGCTGGGGCGGCTGGTGGTTTTGGGATCCGGTCGAGAATGCGTCCTTCATGCCCTGGTTGGTCGGCACTGCGCTGATTCACTCGCTCAGCGTGACCGAGAAGCGCGGCATCTTTAAGAGCTGGACCCTGCTGCTGGCTATTTTCGCGTTCTCCTTGAGTCTCGTCGGCACCTTCCTGGTGCGCTCGGGCGTGCTGGTGTCGGTGCATTCGTTCGCCACCGACCCGATGCGCGGGCTGTATATTCTCGCGTTCCTCGTCATCACGATTGGCGGCTCGCTCACCTTGTATGCGTGGCGCGCGCCGAAGCTCTATGTGCCGGCGGGATTCGAAGTTTTCTCGCGCGAATTTTTCTTGCTCGTCAATAACGTGATTCTGGTGAGCGTTGCCGGCCTGGTGCTGTGGGGCACGTTGTCCCCGCTGGTTTACGAGCTGCTGGGGATCGGCAAGATTTCCGTAGGGCCGCCGGTATTCGCCGTCATGTTCTTGGTCCCCGTGCTGCCCCTGATGGTGTTTCTGGCCATCGGCATGCATTCGGCTTGGCGGCGCGGCAAACTCACTGTAACCGCGAAGCCGCTGTGGTGGTTGCTCGCAGCGGCGGTGCTGCTGTCGGTGGCCATCCAGGGCTGGGTGTTCGGGGAATTTCACTGGGTCGGACTGATCGGTTTCAGTTTCGGCTTCTGGGTTATTTTTTCGGCGCTGTTGGAGCCGCTGCGGCGCTTGCGCCAGGGCCAGGCCCTCACCGCCGGCGTGCTGGGGATGGCCGTCGCACACTTCGGCGTCGGCATGTTTGCAATCGGCGCCAGCGGC
Organism: Gammaproteobacteria bacterium; assembly: GCA_003132425.1. Classification (GTDB taxonomy): domain Bacteria; phylum Pseudomonadota; class Gammaproteobacteria; order Steroidobacterales; family Steroidobacteraceae; genus Bog-1198. The sequence goes on from PKXS01000088.1 coordinate 17,910, forward strand.
GTCGAGAGCTACAAAATTGAAAAGGACGTGGCGCTGAGCCCCGGGGGGAGTTTCGCGATTGCGGGCTATGATTTCAGATTCGTCGCCGCGAGCGCCGTGCGAGGGCCTAACTACGATGCGGTAGAAGCATTGATCGACGTAACGCGCGGCGGCAAACCGATCGCGATATTGAAACCGCAGAAGCGCCATTTTTGGGTGCAGCAGACCGACAACAGTCATGCGGCCATTTCCGTGAGCTGGGCGCGCGATCTGTTTGTCGCCATGGGCAATCCCTTAGGAAACGGTGCCTGGAGCATGCGCATTCAATACAAACCCTTGGTGCGCTACATATGGTTGGGCGCCTTTGTGATGGCGCTCGGCGGGCTGATTGCGGCAACCGACCGGCGCTACCGGGCGGCTGTGCCCGCCGCTTCGAAAAATTCCGTCGCCGCGCCGCCCACTCCGCAGCCGGCGCTTAAGGAAGCCTGATGTGGAAGTTTCTGCTGCCGTTTGCGGCGTTTGTCGCCCTCGCGGTCCTATTCGCGTTTGGCCTGAACCCGAGCCGCGACATCCACTCACTGCCTTCTCCGCTGATCGGCAAGCAGGCACCGGTATTCACCCTATCGGACGTGCTGGATCCGACGCGCCAAGTCAGCAATACGACGCTGAAGGGACAGGTCTACGTCTTGAACGTGTGGGGCACCTGGTGCTTTGCCTGCCGGCAAGAGCAGGAGACATTGCTCGCGATCTCGCGACAACACGTCGTTCCGATCATCGGCCTCGACTATATGGACAATCGCGAAAAGGCGAAACAATGGTTGGAGCAACTGGGCAACCCCTATCAAGCGGTAGCGTACGATGCGGAGAACCGAACTGCGATCAACTGGGGTGTATACGGGGCTCCTGAGACTTTTCTGGTGGATGGTCAGGGCCGGGTGGTGTACAAATTTATTTCCCCGATAACCCTAGATGTCTGGCAGCACGAGTTTCTGCCGCGAATTGCCGCGATTCGCGGCGGCGGCGCATGAGTTCGGCGATGCCGGCGCGAGCGTGGATCGTCGCCGCTGCGCTGGCCGCCGCCGTAGCCCTGATCGACTCGAGCGCGGCGCGCGCCTTGGATGCCAACGGTCAGATCGAGGATCCGAGACTGCAAGCGCGTTTTGAGCACATTACCCAGGATCTGCGCTGTGTCGTCTGTCAAAACGAATCGATAGCCGACTCCAACGCAGACCTTGCCGGTGATTTGCGCCGCCAGGTCCGGGAGATGCTGCTGGCCGGCAAGAGCGATGCGCAGATATTTGATTTCATGACCGCGCGCTACGGCGAATTCGTGCGCTTCAGTCCCCCGCTGGAACCAAAGACCCTGCTAATTTGGGGCGCTCCGTTTATCATGCTCCTGGTGGGTGGGGGCATTGTTTATCGCATTTCGCGCCAACGCGCGGCGTTGCCGCTGGACGATGAGCCCTCCTCAGGGCCTCCATAACCAATGAATACATTCCTCGTTGTCGCAGCTTTCATGGCTGTGATCGCCGCTGGCGCCGTTGCGTTGCCGTTGATTCGCGACCGCCAAAGCCGCGTGATCGGAGCGGTGGCGGCGGTGGCAATCATCGGCGCGGCAGCGGGCCTGTATCCGCTCTGGTCCACTTGGGACTGGCGCGCGCCGGCGCAGCCACGGGCTGCGGGACCGGAGGTGCTCGCGATGGTCGCAAAGCTCGAGAATCGGTTGCGCGAAGAGCCGAACGATCTCGCGGGCTGGGTAATGCTAGGGCGCTCCTACGTGGCCCTGCAGCGCCCGGAGGATGCGATCACCGCCTATGAACGCGCGCGCCGCGTGGATGGCAACAGCGTGGACGCGATACTCGGGCTGGGCGAAGCGATGAGCCTGCGCTCCGGGGGGCAAATCCCACCGGAGGCGGCGCAATTGTTCGAGCAGGCGCTCCACTTGGCGCCGAGCAATCCAAAGGCGCTGTTGTACGGCGGCTTCGCCGCCGCACTGCGAGGCGATCGGGACACGGCGCGGACGCGTTGGGAGGCACTCAAGAGCCTGCACCCTCCGCGACAAATCGAGGATATGCTGGATGCGCGAATTGCCGAACTAGGCCCGCCGGGTGCCTCGCAATCCGGCGGCGGGGCCGGCGCGGCCCCCGCAGGGACGAGCACGTCGCCCGCGGGGACGGGCGCGTCGGCGGGGGACTCCGCAGCCGCCGAAGCCACTGTCAATATAAGCATCGCTCCCGCCTTAAGGTCGCGGCTCACGGCGGAAGCGCCGTTATTTGTTTTCGCGCGGGAGCCGGGCGCTCAGGGGCCGCCCCTGGCCGCCAAGCGCCTGACGAGTTCGGCCATCGGCACCCAAGTTCACCTGTCCGCGGCGGATTCTATGTTGCCGGGACGAGTATTGGTGAGCGGCCGGCGGGTATCGATCACCGCTCGCGTGGCGTTCAGCGGCCAGCCGCTGCCTGCCGCAGGCGATTTGTACGGTGAAGTTTCATATGATGTAGGCCGCGACGGTGCACGCAATCTGGTGATCGATCGCGTTGCCGAATAGGTGACCCGGATGTTGGATCGAGTCGTGAATGCAGCGCCCGATGGCGGCATCCGGATTGCCGGGTCCTGGCTGACCGCGCGGCGCGCAATATGGTTGCTGGTGGCCGTCGCCATCGCCGTTGTCGCATTGCTTGCGCTGCGCTTGACTCAGGCGCTGACGGTCAAAGATTCCGCCGCGAACAGGCCGGCCGTACCCGCCGTATCGGTGACACAGGTTGGGGTCAGCGCGCTGCCGACCACCGTGAACATCGTCGGCACCATCGCTGCGCGCTACGACATGCCCATCGGCGTGGACGGCGAGCCCGGACGGGTCGAGGCGATTTACGTCGAGGCCGGCGATCATGTCAAACGCGGCCAGCTTCTGGCGCGGCTCAACGTATCGGTGCTGCAGCCACAGGTCGCCAATCTCGCGGCCGCATTGGATCAATCGAAGGCCGAGGCGCAACTCGCCGAAGCCGAATACCGCCGGGCTGAAGCCGTGGGTGCCTCGGGGGCCCTATCGGTGGAGGAAACCGAGCGGCGCCGCTCCACCGCGGTGACCGCCGAAGCGAAAGTCAAAGTGGCCGCTGCGCAATTGGCGGAGGCTCAGGCGCGGCTCGGGCGCGCGCAGGTGCGCGCGCCGGTCGACGGCACGATCTTGACTCGCAATGTCGAGGTGGGGCAAACAGCCACGCCGGGCGGCGAGGCGCTGTTTCGGTTGTCGCAGGGCGGGGAAATCGAACTGCGCGGGCAGGTGGCGGAGCAGGACCTGCCCCTGTTGAAAATCGGCCAGCCGGTCAGCGTGATGCTGACCGGCAACTCGCGCGTCTACCAAGGCCACGTGCGCCTTCTCGGCGCCGTCATCGATCCGCAGACGCGTTTGGGCACCGTTCGAGTCGCTTTGAGTCCCGATCCGAACCTGCGGCCCGGAGCGTTTGCGCGCGCCGACGTGACCATCAGCAACGCAGAGCGCGTAGTGCTCCCGCAAACCGCCGTATTGACCGACGACAAGGGCAGCTACGTCTTCGTCGTCAATGCGCAGAACAGGATCGAACGCCGCGGCGTGCGCGTCTCGGGAATCGTGCAAAACGGCGTGACCATTGCCGACGGCGTCGGCGCGAAGGACCAGGTGGTCGCCACGGCCGGCGCATTCTTGCAACTGGGTGAACTCGTGAAACCGATATCGCTGGCCGCAGGCAGCTGATGAGAAATATATCCGCCTGGGCGATACGCCACCCGATAACACCCATCGTGCTGTTCGTCGTGCTGTTCGTTTTGGGCATCGTTGCATTCATTCGCTTGCCGATCAATCTGGATCCCGATATCTCCTTCCCCTACGTGGATGTCAACGTCACGCAGCCGGGAGCGGCGCCCACGGAGATGGAGACTCAGATAGCGCAAAAGATCGAAGGCTCTATTTCCAGCATCGGCAACGTTCGCAACATCACCACCGTCATCGTCGAGGGCAACACCGACATCGGCGTAGAGTTTGAAATAGGCACTCCGATCGATCGCGCGGTGACCGATGTGCGCGATGCCGTGGCCAAGGTGCGCAATGACCTGCCGCAGGGCATCATGGAGCCGCTCGTGCAGCGGATCAATGTGGACGGCGGCGCGTTTGCCTATTACGCGGTGACGACCACTTCGCTGACGCCCGAGCAGCTCAGTTGGTTCATCGACAATACCGTCACCAAGCGGCTGCTGGCCGTCCCCGGTGTCGCGCAAGTCACCCGCAGCGGCGGCGTCAACCGCGAGATCCGTGTCGAGCTCGATCCAGGCCGGCTGCAGGCCCTGGGGCTCACCGCCGTCGAGGTCAACGAACAGCTCAGAGCGCTCAATCTGGATGCGGCCGGCGGCCGTGCGCAAGTCGGGGGCGGCGAGCAGGCGATTCGCGTGTTGGGCGGCGCAAAAACCGCGGAGGCCCTCGCGGACACGCTGATCAGCGCGCCGGGCGGCCGATCGGTGCGCCTGCGCGAGATCGCGGACGTGCACGACGGTGTGGCGGAAGTGCGCAACATCGCGCGCCTCAACGGCCGACCGGCGACCACGTTCGGCGTCTTCAAGGCCAAAGGCGCCTCCGATGTCAGCGTAGCGAAGGCGGTACAAGCCGCGCTCGACAAGATTCTCACGGAGAATCCTGCGGTTCAACTGACCACCATCTTCACGACGGTCGATCACACGGAGCGCACCTATCACTCGTCGATCAGCGCCTTGATCGAAGGTTCGATACTGGCCGTCGCGGTCGTGTGGTTCTTTTTGCGCAGCTGGCGGGCGACGGTAATCTCGGCGCTGGCCATTCCCCTGTCGGCGGTCCCGACATTCGCATTCATGCAGTGGATGGGCTTCACGCTCAACCAGATCACATTACTGGGTTTGTCGCTGGTCGCCGGAGTGTTGGTGGACGATGCGATCGTGGAAATCGAGAATATCGTGCGCCATATGCGGATGGGTAAGAGCGGCTACCAAGCGGCGATCGATGCGGCGGACGAAATCGGCCTGGCCGTGGTGGCCACCTCGTTCACCATCATCGCCGTGTTTCTGCCGGTCAGTTTCATGGGCGGCATCACCGGACAGTACTTCAGGCAATTCGGCCTGACCGTCGCCGCCGCCGTGTTCATCTCTTTGCTGGTCGCGCGCCTCATCACGCCGGTGCTCGCTGCCTACGCCTTGCGCAGCGATTCGCTGGCCGTCCACAGTGGCGACGGCCCCATCATGACGGGCTACCTGTCGCTGCTTCGATGGTGCGTGGCGCATCGCTGGAAGACCATGGCCGCGGGCACCGCATTTTTTGTCTTGTCCGTCGTGTTCATGGGCGTCATTCCAAAGGCATTTGTTCCACCCGAGGATTTCGCCAACTCCGAACTTGACATCGAGCTGCCGCCGGGCGGAACGCTGCAGGATACGGCACGGGTTTCGGCCGCGGCCACTGCTTTGCTCAGAAAATCCCCCGAAGTCACCGACGTCGTGGAATTCGTGGGAAGCGATGACGGCGAGGTCCGAAATTCAACTTTGTATATCGGCCTGGTGCCGCGCTCGCAGCGCGATGTGAGCCAAAAGCAGTGGGAGCAGCGCATGGTGCCGGTGCTTAGCCAGGTGCCGGATGGTCAGCTGAATTTCTCCGAGAACGGCGGTGGACGGGATGTCCAATTCTATTTGACGGGCGATGATCCGGTTTTGGTGGAACGTACCGGCCATCAAGTGCTGGCGCAAATGCAGGGGCTGAAAGAAATCNNCGCAATGCGCGAATCCGGGGCGACTTGCCGCGCCCGGAAATAGTGGTGCATCCGCGCCTGGATATTGCGGCGGAACTCGGCGTCAGCGTGGAAAGCATCGGTCAAACCATTCGTATCGCGACGTTGGGCGATCTGCCGCAGAACGGCGCGAAGTTTTCCTTGATCGACCGGCAGATCCCGATCCGCGTGAGCCTGATCGAAAGCGCGCGGCGCGATCTGACGACGCTGGAGAACTTGCCGGTCCCAACCGCATCGGGCGCAAGCGTGCCCCTCAAAACCGTCGCCGACTTGAGCTTCGGCCAAGGTCCTTCCGCGGTGCGACGCTACAACCAAAGCCGCCGGCTGTTCCTGGAAGCCGACGAGAGCCCGGGAATCGAGCTCGGCACCGCCACCAAGAAAATAATGGAGCTGCCGGCGCTCAAAAAATTGCCGGAAGGCGTTCACTTGATCGAGAAGGGCGACACGGAGTTCATGAATGAGCTGTTCCAGAACTTCCTGTTGGCCATCGGAGCAGGAGTCCTCATGGTGCTGGCAGTCCTGGTGCTGCTGTTCGCCCGGGTCTTTCAACCCATTACTATCTTGTCGGCGCTGCCTCTCTCCTTGGGCGGCGCGGTGCTGGCGTTGCTGTTGACGAACCGGCCGTTCTCGCTCCCCGTGGTGATCGGCATCCTGATGCTGATGGGGATCGTTGCGAAGAATTCGATTCTGTTGGTCGACTTTGCGATCGAGGAAATGCGCGCCGGCAAACCACGCCTCGAGGCGATTCTGCAGGCCGGACACAAACGCGCCAGACCCATTGTCATGACGACGGTAGCCATGGTGGCCGGCATGTTGCCGGTTGCGCTCGGTTGGGGCGGAGACAGCGATTTCCGCTCGCCGATGGCGATTGCGGTCATCGGCGGACTGATCACCTCCACGATGTTGACTCTTGTCATCGTGCCGGCTGTGTTTACCTTGTTCGACGATGTGGAGCGCTGGATGGCGCCGAAAGCCGGGAAGCTGCTGGCGAATCAGGCCGTGCCCAGGCCCAATCGGGCCGAACCGATCGTTTGATGGCGCGGCCCAGTCAGTCCATGACGGCGTGGGCGTCCACGGCCGAGGCGCCGATTCGCGGCGGCGGCCGTATCAGCAACAGCAGCGGAATCACCAATAAAGTCAGATAGAGCATCAAGCGGAAATCATCGATATAGGCGATCATGGTGGCCTGCTGCGTGATCATCCCATTCAGCGCAGCGGCGCCGCTGGGCCGACTCACGTCATACGCAGAGGCCAACGCAGGGTTTTGCCAAGCGGGATTGGCATAGGTTACGTGCTCGACCAGCGCAGCATGCGCAACGACGCTATTGCGGATCAACATCGTCTGCACCAAGGAGATGCCGATGCTGCTGCCGATATTGCGGATCAGACTGAATATCGCGGTGCCCTGAGCGCGCATTTCGGGGCTCAAGGTTGCGAAGGTCGCTGCGCTTAGCGGCACGAAGACGAAGCCCACGCCGATTCCCTGGATGACTCCCGGCCAGACGATGTCGCTGACTCTCAGATCCAAGGAATAATGGCTCATTTGCCAGAGCGATAGGGCAGTCACGAGAAACCCCGCAAGCAGCGTCAGACGCAGGTCCACCTTGCCGACCGTCCGGCCGACGAGCAGCATGGCGACCATCGTGCCGATGCCCGCGGGCGCCGTCACCAATCCGGTGGTGGCGACGGGGTAATCCAAGAGATTCTCCAGCATGGTCGGTGTGAGCGCGCGCGTGGCGTACAGCACCAAGCCGACGATGAAGATGAACAACAGGCCGGTGACGTAATTCTGATTCTTCAGCAGCCGATAATCGAAGAACGACTTGTCGGCCCGGGTGAGCGCGGTATGCGCGACAAAATACGTAAATGCGACCACCATGACGATCGCCTCGATCCAGGTTTCCGTCGAGGAGAACCAGTCGTTCTGCTCGCCTCGGTCCAATAGCAGCTGCAATGCCCCGATGGCGAGGCTCAAGCTGGCGAATCCGAACATGTCGAATTGCATGCGCCTGGCACCGGGAACCGGCCGGATGAAATTCCAAATTCCGTACAGGGCAAAAGCGCCGATGGGAATATTGATGAAGAATACCCAGCGCCAATCATAGCTTTCGGTGAGCCAGCCGCCCAAGGTAGGTCCGAGAATCGGGCCCACCATGACGCCCATGCCCCAGATGGCCATCGCAGGACCTTGTTTCTCGGGCGGGTTGATGTCCATCAACACTACTTGAGACAACGGCACCAAGGCCGCGCCGAACACGCCTTGCAAGAGCCGCGCGGCGACGATTTGCCCCAAGGTATCCGATAGGCCGCACAGCGCCGAGGCCGCAGTGAAACCGATGACCGAGGCGATGAACACATTCTTCTGACCGAACCGGTCGCACAGCCAGCCGGTCAAGGGAGTGGCTATCGCCGCGGCAACGATGTACGCGGTCAACACCCAGGCGATCTGATCCTGCGAGGCCGACAGCGTGCCTTGCATGTGCGGCAGCGCCACGTTGGCGATGGTGCTGTCGAGAGTCTGCATGATCGTCGCCAGCATGATCGACAGCGTGATCATGCGCCGATTGAGCGGTCGGGTCATGAGCCTGCTTCGAAAATTCCCTGGAGCCCCTCGAGCAGCTCGGTGGCTGCCAAGAGTTTTTTCGCTTCGATGTTCGCCAGCAGCTCCTTGCGAAGCGCGGCCGCCTCGGCCTTGACCTTATCGTAAAGCCGATTGCCCGCCTGGGTCAGAAGCACACGCTTGACCCGTCTGTCCGCGGTCGATGGCTCGCGCACGACAAATCCCGCCTTCACCAATCGGTCGATCATGGCCACCATGGTGGCGCCCTCGACGGCGAGGCGCTCAGCAAGCTCGGATTGCGACAAAGGCTGTCGGGCTTTCGCGGCCACCGCGATCGTCATCCAGCTTGCCTGGCTCACGCCCAGGTATTTGAGACGGCGATCCATGGCGAGACGCCAGCCTCTGGCGGTGTTGTGCAAGGCGTTCGAAAATCGTTCCTCAAGCTCAGGCATTTAGAAAGCTCTCTAATGGTTAGATCACTAACTAAAATATAGCACAGCCGGCAGTCTTGTGCCGGCAGCCATCGGGCTTCAGCCGCGCCGGCGAAACAACACGACAAGCACTTGAGCGCAAAGGAAATAACCGGCGATGAGCGCCAGAATTGCTGCATCGCCACCCGGCCACCTCAAGTGCAGGCTCTCGCCGATCCAAAACGTGCCAAAAGCCGCCAGCATGACGCCGACCGCGAATTTCAGGGAATTCTCGGGGATTGCCTGCAACGGCCGATGCAGCCAGACCCCTAGCACCATCACCGCCGCCAACGCTGCGACGGCGCCGCACGCGGCAGGCCAGAGCAGCCGGCCGTTCGCCGCGATGGCGAGCACGATGAACACCACCTCGATGCCTTCCAGCATGACGATTTTGAACGCTGTGCCGGTTGCCACCCGGTCCCAGCTGCCGGCCGGCGAGGGTGCGTTTGCCTTGAGCGCGGAAGATTGCGCAGCGTATACGGCGGCCTCGTCGCGCAATGCGATGATTCCGGCGGACCGCAGGATGGCTTTGCGCAGCCAGCGCAATCCCAATATCAACAGCAGAATACCGATCAGGAATTGCACCAGAGGCAGCGGAACCCTGGTAACCGACCGGCCGAATACGGCGACCGACAGCAGCAATAGCCCGAGTCCCGCGGCCGCGCCCATCAAGGCCGGACGCCAGCCGCGAACCGCGCCAACCGCCAGAACCACCGTCAGGGCCTCGACACATTCGACCAAACACGCCATGAATGACGCTACGAACGTGGTTCCGATGTGCGCCCAGCCCATCGTCGGTACGGTAGACGGCGCTGCCGGGTCGCGCAAGTAGGCCGGGAACCTGTAGAATTTACCAAGGTCCATTTCATCATGAACAGCGCGTCCTTGATCTCGACTCGGATTTTCGGCGAGGGAGCTTTACCTCGACGCTCGGTGCCGGACGGTCAATTATTGAAGCCGAGCGACCCTGCGATTCATGCCATCACGGACTTCACGCGAGAGCAGCCGGTTACGGTCGATGAGGACCGGCAGATCGACGATGCCTTGCACGACATGATTCGCCTCGGTGTGCGCGCCCTACTGGTGGTGCGAGATAAGCGAATTGTCGGCCTCATCACTTCCTACGATATTCAGGGCGAGCGGCCGATTCAGTTCCTGCAAACTTCCAATTACAGCCATCATCAAGACATTTTGGTCGGCCATATCATGACGCCGTGGGAGAAATTGCGGGCGGTGGACTGGGAAACGATTCAAACCGCCCGCGCCGGCGATCTACTGCACGTGCTGGACGAGGCACGTTTGACGCATATTCTGGTGATCGAGGTCGCGAACAAGAACGTGCCGCCAATCGTGCGCGCCTTGGTCTCGCGCGCGCGGCTGGCACGGCAGATCAACGGACTGCGCCGGACCGGCTAGCTCTTCAGCCACGTCACGGTGGCGAGGCCCGCAATGGTCATCAACAAAGATCCCGCCAGATGAACTGCAATCCCGGCCATCGCCCAAGCGATGCGTCCTGATTGCATGAGGACGACGATTTCGGCCGAGAAAGTCGAGAAGGTCGTCAGTCCCCCGCAGAAACCCGTCGTCAACAGCAGCCGCCACTCGGGTGCAACAGCCGGATACGCGGTGAAGAAAGCAAGCGCCATGCCGATGACGTAGCAGCCGATGAGATTTGCGGCCAGAGTGCCGGGCGGAATCGTCGGCAAGTACCGATTGAGCAACATTGCCAGGCCCCAACGCAGCAAGCAGCCCAGCATGCCGCCCACCGATACCGCCACGAATGATCGCCACCACATCAGCGATCTGAGGACTGGTATACGTTGACAGATCGCATCGTGCAGATCGTAATCGACTTAAGCATACGAATCAAAATAACCATGAGTAGTTCATGAGTCGAGAAAACCTACCATGCATGCCTTCGTTGCGCGCGCCCGGGCGCGAGGCGCTGATGGCGTCGGCGGCGCTGACCAGGATTCCAAAAACACCGGTNNGCGCGCCCGGGCGCGAGGCGTATCGTTTGCGATTCTTTGCTAGGGGAGTTGGACTGGACATGAAGAAACCGAATATCAAGACCGATTTACCGGGTCCCAAGGCGCGCGAGCTGCTGGCGCGCGATGCGCTGGTGGTATCGCCGTCCTACCCCCGCGATTACCCCTTCGTGATGTCGCACGGCAAGGGCGCCGAGATTTGGGACGTGGACGGCAATCGCTTTCTGGATTTTGCCGCGGGTATTGCGGTGTGCAGCACCGGCCACAGTCACCCGGCCGTCGTTCAGGCTATCAAGGAAGCCGCAGATCGTTTCTTGCATATTTCGTCCGACTATTGGCATGAAGGTCAGGTGCGCCTTGCCGAGCGCATCAATGAACTGTCGCCGATGAAAGAGCCCACCATGAGTTTCTTCGCGCAGTCGGGAACCGAGAGCGTGGAAGCCGCGCTCAAATTAGCGCGCTACACCACGGGACGCGGCCGCTTCATCGGATTTCTCGGCGGATTTCATGGCAGAACCATGGGCTCGTTGTCCTTCACCTCCAGCAAGTACACCCAGCAAAAGGGCTTTTTCCCGACGATGCCGGGCGTCACTCATGTGCCGTATCCCAACAATTACCGCCCGCTATTCGCAGGCAGGGACCAGGGTCACGCGGTGCTTCGGTATATCGAGGAGGTGCTGTTCGCCACTAATGTGCCCGCGAATGAAGTGGCGGCCATACTGATCGAGCCGATTCAAGGAGAGGGCGGTTACCTGGTTCCTCCGGACGGGTTTCTCGAAGGATTGCGCGCGCTCTGCGACCGGCACGGCATACTCTTGATATTCGACGAAGTCCAGTCAGGCATCGGCCGCACCGGCAAAATGTTTGCCTCCGAACACTGGGACGTCGTGCCCGACATCATTACTCTGGCGAAGGGACTGGGGTCCGGCATGCCGATCGGCATGGTTGTCGCCAAGCGCAGCATCATGCAGAAGTGGTCGCGGGGCGCGCACGGCAATACCTTCGGCGGCAATCCTCTGTGCTGCGCGGCCGCGCTCGCGACGCTCGATCTTGTAGAGCGCGAATATCGAGCCAATGCCGCCAAAGTCGGGCACTACTTCATCAAGAAATTATTGGGCTTGGCGGATAAGTATTCAGTCATCGGCGAGGTGCGCGGCCGGGGCCTGATGCTCGGCATGGAATTAGTGACCGACAAAGCGAGCAAGAATCCCGCCAAGAAACTCTGCGATGCGCTGATTACCCGCGCGTATCACAACGGTCTCATTTTGCTGTCCTGCGGCCAGAGCACGGTGCGCTTCATGCCGCCCCTGGTGATCGACGAGGCCGACGTGGATGAGGCCACGGCGCTGCTGGATGTCAGCGTGGCCGAGACCCTGGCGAGCGAGCGCGTTTCCTAACGAGTGAGGCGATTATATTTCTTCAGCACCGCGCGCAGCGCATCGTGCGGAAGCGCAATCACCCGGTGATTGTCGACTCCCGTCATGTCGACCGCCGCCACCATGGCGTTGACGATGGCCTCTTCGGTCGCTTCGACCGTCGCGCGGAACACCGGGTCGAGTGAGGCGTTGGGCAGCATCTTCAGATCCGCCACATGGTCCTCGGCGGCAGCTCCAGAATTAGCGGTCGAGAAGGCGATGAATATATCGCCGGAACCATCGCCCGAGATGCTTCCGTTGCGGCCCAGTCCCAAGGTTACCCGGTGGGTAAGACGCTTCAATTGATGCGGGAGCAGCGGCGCGTCGGTGGCGACCACCACGATGATCGAGCCGTGCTCGGCAACGTCCGAAGGGATGAATACATAGGGTTCCGGCGCGGGAATTTCGCGCCCGACCGCAACACCGGCGATCCGCAGATTTTGCCGCGTGCCGTAATTGCATTGCACCAGCGCGCCGACCGTATAGCCGCCCTCGTTGGCGTCCAGCCGGCGCGACGCGGTGCCGATGCCGCCCTT
>PKXS01000131.1 GCA_003132425.1 Gammaproteobacteria bacterium
TCGAGCCTGCATCCGACCAGGCCGCGCCGTCCGTGGCGCATGACGCGCCCGAGACCTCTAAAGAAGGACGTCACACCCGGCATCGCCGCCGGCATGGTGGCGACAGACATGGCGGCGATCAGCGTTTCGACCGTCCACGTCGCGAACGCGAGCGGCCGCCGGCGGCGCACGCACCACGCCACGAACGGCGCGAAAAGGTGGCCGATCCGAATTCGCCTTTCGCCAAGCTCGCGGCGCTTAAGGCGCAGCTCGAGGCCGATGCCAAGGAGCGCCGCTGAACTTACCGCCCGAGCGCGAGCGTGAGCGCATCGACAAATGGCTGTGGCACGCCCGCGTGGTGCGCACGCGCGGCGCCGCGGCGGCGCTGGCGGATTCCGGTCACGTCCGGGTCAACAGCGCGCGCATCCGAGCGGTGGGCCGCATGGTGCGGCAGGGCGACGTGATCACGGTCGCGCTCGACCGCAAGGTGCGGGTGCTCAGGGTGAAGGGTTTTACCGACCGGCGGGGATCGCCCGCGGCGGGCCGGGAACTCTACGACGAACTGACGTGATCGTGCGAACGCGCGCGGGCTTCGCGCAGGCGCAAACCTTGCGCCCCTATGGGCCATGCGGTAGGAGCAAGGCTCTCCAAAGGTTGGCTTTAGAGTGTGCAGATGACCTATATCGTCAACGACAATTGCATCAAATGCAAATACATGGACTGCGTCGAAGTCTGCCCCGTCGATTGCTTTCACGAAGGGCCGAACTTTCTGGTGATAGATCCCGATGAGTGCATCGACTGCACGCTGTGCGAGCCCGAGTGCCCGGTGGAAGCCATTTTCTCCGAGGAAGAGATTCCCAACGGTCAGGAGAGCTTTCTGCAGCTGAACGCGGAATTGGCGAAGAAATGGCCGGTGATCAGCGAGAAAGGCCCGGCGCCGGCCGATGCCAAGCAGTGGGAAGGGGTCCCGGAAAAGCTTAAACTGCTTGAGCGGTGAGCCGCCCGCTAGTCGTGGGCCACCTGAGGTCTTTGCGACTGCAGCTGCTTGAGCTGTTTCACCAGTTCCTGCGGCGGCATGTATCCGGAAATATAGCTGCCGTTTTCCGTGACGATGGCCGGCGTGCCGCGCACGCCGATGCTTTCTCCCAACGCATATTCGCGCGCGACCGGCGTCGGCCCGCAGGTCTTGCTCAAATCCAACTCGGCGCCGGCTTTAGCGCGCGTCAGCGCATCGTTGCGGTCCGGCGAACACCAAACCGCTTCCGCTTTTCGCCAGCTTTCGGTGCCCGGTCCGGTGCGCGGATAGAACACATAGCGAATCCGCACGCCGAGCTTGTTGTATTCGGTCATCTCGCTGTGCAGCTTGCGGCAGTACGGGCAGTCGATATCCGTGAACACGGTGACGGTGTACAAAGGATTCTTCGGCGAAAAAATCAGCATCTGCGATTCCGGCACGGCATTGATCAGGGCGGCCCTGGCGACATCACGGCGCGCCTCCGTTAGGTTCTCGCGGGTGTCCATGTCGTACAGATTGCCGTCGAGAAAGTACTTTCCGTCGGCGGTCAGGTAACTGACGTCGGCGCCCTGAATGAATTCATAGATGCCGGGAATCGGCGATGGCCGCAAATCCTCGAGCTTCGATCCGGCCGGCAGGCGCTTGAGCAGGGCTATGCGCGGATCCTTGGGCTGGTCCGCCGGCTGCTCCGCCGGCGCCGCCCGCGCGTCGAGACCGGCGGCGAACAGGAGCAACACGAGGACGGCAAGATTTTTCAACATGGACGAGCCCACCGGGGTATTCTCGATTCGACTCCGCGACGCTGCGCGGGTTCAAGAAATTCTACCAGAGGATTACCCCGCTCATGGCGGTGCGGGGCCGGCTAGCCGCGCGGATGGTGCTGCGAATGCAGGTCTTTCAGGCGCTCGCGGGCCACATGCGTGTAGATCTGCGTGGTCGACAGGTCGCTATGGCCCAGGAGCATCTGCACCACGCGCAAGTCCGCGCCATGGTTCAGCAAATGCGTTGCAAATGCATGCCGCAGGGTATGCGGCGAGAGATCCTTCTCGACGCCGGCCTTCTTCGAATATCTCTTGATGATGTGCCAAAACGCCTGGCGCGTCATGCGGTCGCCGCGGCGCGTCGGGAACAGATAGTCGGTCTGCCGTTCCAGCAATATTTCGATGCGCGGGCCCTGCATGAATTGCTGCAGCCATTTGACCGCTTCGTCGCCCAACGGAATCAGGCGCTCGCGGTTGCCCTTGCCGACGACGCGCATCACACCCTGATTGAGATTCACTTGATTGTGCTTCAAGCTCACTAGCTCGGACACTCGCAGTCCGGTGGCGTAGAGTACTTCGAGCATGGTTCGATCGCGATGGCCGAGAGGATCGGCCACTGTCGGAGCTTCGAGCAGGGAATCGACCTCGGCCTCGGTCAGCGACTTCGGCAAGGATCGCCCGATTTTCGGCATGGCGATTTGCGCCGTCGGATCCAGCTCGATGAGCCCTTCGCGAATCATGAAGCGGAAGAAGCGGCGGAAGCTCGACAGCTGGCGTGCGGTCGATCGCGGACGCGATCCGCCCTCGACCCGCGCCGCGATGAAACTGAGCAATTCACTGCGGGTCGCCTTGAGCAACGCGCTGTCGCGCTCTTCCAGCCAGCGCGCGAGAGCCGTCAAATCGGCGCGATAGGCCGCCAATGTATTGGCAGACAAGCCCCGCTCCAGCCACACTGCGTCGAGGAATCTTTGCAAGGCAGGATCGGCCGCCTCACGGGCAGTCGGTACCCCTTCGCCCGAGGTGCGTGTATAAGCCGTTCGCTTAAGAACCGTCGCCATAATTTCCCGCGTAGGTGTGCGCACGAAATAGTGCCAAACGCGCTAATCAACCTCAGTATGCGAGGGGCGCCCCCCGGGTCGGCGTGACCAGAATCACAGTACAGTTAAGTATTAACATAAGGTGAACCAGATCACAGTAGACAAGCGCTCGGTGGTATTCGTGGTGTCCCAACACCTGTATGCCGGCTATTGCTTAGTGCTGTTCGCGCTGCTGGGCATGACCGTGCTCGTGATCAATCTTTTCCTGCCCAGCCTGCGCCGGCGCCGGCTCGTGGCCGGGGTCTTCTCTCGCGCGTTCCTGCGCGCCGCCGGCGTTTCCTTCACGGTGCACGGGATCGAGCGCCTGCCGCGAACGCCCTGCGTGGTGGTCGCCAATCATGCGAGCTACTTGGACGGCGTGGTCGCCGCCGCCGCATTGCCTCCCGACTTTGCCTTCGTCATCAAGAAGGAAATGGTGCGCGTGCCCATCGCCAGCATGCTGCTCAGGCGGCTCGGTTCGGAATTCGTCGAGCGCTTCGATCGGCAGAAGGGCGCCGTGGACGCGCGCCGCGTGTTGAAACTCGCGGCCAGCGGCCAGTCTCTGGTGTTCTTTCCGGAGGGCACCTTCAATGAAGTGCGCCAAATCGGCAATTTCCTCGGCGGCGCATTTGCAATCGCGGCGCGCCTTAAGTTGCCCGTCGTCGCCGCCGCCATTCACGGCACGCGCGATGTCCTGCCTCCGGGAACTCTCTTGATGCGCCGCAGGCCCATCCGCGTCGAGATACTGGCAATTCTCGACGCTCGCGAGGCCAAACAGCACAGCCGCGAGCTGATCGCACAAGCCGTCGGCGAACCGCTCGCGCCTTAACGCCGCGAACGCGGTTATACTTATCGGCCCCACGCACAACCTATGGAAGTTCGCTCATGAGCTCGGATCCAGTCGTCATATTGGCCGCCCGCCGCACGCCGGTCGGCGCATTCCAGGGTGTTTTCTCCTCCGTCGCCGCGCCGCAACTTGGCGCAGCCGCCATCAAGGCCGCCGTCGCGGATTCTGGAGTGGCGGCAGCCGACGTCGACGAGGTGTACATGGGCTGTGTGCTGCCCGCGGGACTTGGCCAAGCGCCGGCGCGCCAGGCGGCGATCAGCGCCGGCTTGCCTGCGAGCACGCCCAGCACCACGATCAACAAGATGTGCGGCTCCGCCATGCGCGCGGTGATGATGGCCGCAGATCAAATTCTGGCCGGGTCAGCCCAGGTCATGGTGGCCGGCGGACTTGAGTCGATGACCAACGCCCCCTACCTGTTGCCGAAGGCTCGCGCCGGCTACCGCATGGGCAACCAGGAAGTGATAGACCATATGTTCTTCGATGGACTGCAAAGCCCCTGGGATGGACAACTCATGGGTGTTTTTGCGGAATCGACCGCGGGAAAGTATGGCTTCACCCGCCAAGCCCAGGACGAATTCGCGAGCGAGTCGGTGCGCCGGGCGCAAGCCGCCGTAAGCAACGGCGCTTTCGCGAAAGAGGTTGCGCCCGTCACGACCAAGACGCGCAAAGGCGAGGCGCTCGTCGAGAAAGACGAGACGCCGGGCACTCTCGATATCGCGAAGATTCCGGGACTGAAACCCGCGTTCAAGAAGGATGGCACCGTCACCGCCGCCAGCTCCGCCGGAATTGCCGACGGCGCCGCCGCTCTCGTGTTGGCACGGGAATCCTACGCTGCCTCGCGCAAATTAAAGCCGTTGGCGCGCATCGTGGGTTATGCGAGCTATGCGCGCGAGCCGGAATGGTTCACCTTGGCCCCCGTTGGCGCGATGCAGAAATTGCTGGCGCAGGTGAATTGGCGCGCCGCCGACGTCGATTTATGGGAAATCAACGAGGCATTTGCCGTGGTGACAATGGCGGCAATGAAGGATCTGGGCCTAGACCACGCGAACGTAAACGTCCACGGCGGCGCCTGCGCGCTGGGCCATCCGATCGGCGCCACGGGCGCGCGCATCCTGACCACGCTGATCTACGCGCTGCAGAGCCGCGGCAAGAAGCGCGGCGTGGCCAGCCTGTGCATCGGCGGCGGCGAAGCGACGGCGATCGCGATAGAGCTCGCCTAGGAGCCTGGCGATGAGTGAGAGCCAGCGCGATGTCATGGAGTACGAGGTCGCGATTGTCGGCGCGGGTCCCGCGGGGCTTGCGTGCGCGATCCGGCTCAAGCAACTGAAGCCTGATTTAAGCGTCTGCGTGCTGGAAAAAGCCGCCAGCCTCGGCGCGCATTCGCTTTCCGGCGCCGTGATGGAGCCTGGCCCGCTCAACGAGTTGCTGCCGCAATGGCGCAATGCTGCTCCGGCGGTCTGCGTGCCCGCGACTCGCGACGAGTTTCTGTTCATGACTCGCCGCAGGCGCTTCAAGTTGCCCACGCCGCCGCAAATGGCGAATCACGGCAATTTCATCATCTCGCTCGGACAACTAGTTCCCATCCTGGGCCAAGAGGCCGAGAAACTGGGCGTCGACGTGTTCGCCGGCTTCGCGGCCGCTGAAGCGCTGTTTGACTCCTCGGGCGCCGTGCAGGGCGTGCGCATCGGCGATATGGGCGTCGAGAAAAGCGGCCGGCCGGGAGCTAATTTTGCGCTGGGACCGGAGATTCACGCCAAGGTTACGATGTTCTGCGAAGGCTGCCGCGGCAGCACGTCAAAGCAGTTGATACGGCGCTTCAAGCTCGATGCCGGCAAATCGCCGCAGACCTATGGTCTTGGTTTCAAGGAATTGTGGCAACTGCCTCCCGGGCGAGTGCAGCCCGGCCTCATTCAGCACACCCTGGGATGGCCGTTGGATGCCCGTACCTACGGCGGCAGCTTCCTATACCACCTCGACAACGATCGCGTGTACGTGGGCTTTGTGGTCGGACTGGACTACGAGGATCCCCGCTTCAAGCCTTTCGAGGCGTTTCAGCAATTTAAGAACCATCCCTACATCAAGACGCTGCTTCAAGGGGGCGAGATCATCGCCGGCGGCGCGCGCACCGTGATCGAGGGCGGTTACCAATCGATGCCGACGCTGGAAATGCCTGGCGCGATGCTGGTCGGCGACGCCGGAGGCACGCTGAACACGCCGAAAATAAAGGGCATTCACCAGGCCGTCCGCTGCGGCATGACGGCCGCAGCGCACTATGCCGAGACGGGATCGAGCGCAGGATTCGATGCGCGCTGGCGCGAATCGGCCGGAGGCCGGGAGCTGCGCAAGGTGCGCAATATTCGCCCGGGATTTCGCCGCGGACTGTGGTTCGGTCTGGCCAATGCTGCGCTGGAAACCGCGACCTTCGGCAAACTGCCATGGACTCTCGCCAATCACGCGGACGATAAGGCGCTCAAGCGCCTCGATGAATACACCTCGCCCGATCGCGGCTGGGGCGACCGCGAGTTGCCGCCGCGCGATCGGCTGGCGTTCGTGTTCTTCGCCGCAACCACTCATGAGGAGAACCAACCGGTACACCTGCATGTCGCCGATACCACGCTGTGCGCCACCCGCTGCGCGACGGAATTCGGCAATCCCTGTACCAATTTTTGTCCGGCGAATGTCTACGAAATGATCGCCGACGGAGACTCCAAGAAACTGCAGATCAACTCCTCCAATTGCGTGCACTGCAAGGCCTGCGATATCAAGGAACCTTATACGGATCAAATCACCTGGGTCACACCGGAGGGCGGTTCTGGCCCCAATTACCAGAGCCTCTAGGATATTGACCTAACTTAGTGGCCAGCGAACCAAAGTCGGTTGTCGTGCGCTTGAGGGCGCAGATCGCCGCCGGTCGATTTGATTTCGACCCGGCCCAACAGGAAGCGGCAGCACTCCTCGATAAATTGAGCGATGGCCTGCGCCGTCAGTTGCCCACCCTCGCTCAAAGGTTGCGCTTGCGTCGCCGTACCGCCCTCCGTGGTCTGTATCTTTGGGGCGGAGTGGGCCGCGGCAAGACGGTCCTGATGGATTGGTTCTACGAGGCTTTGCAATCCCCGGACGCCCGGCGCAGGACCAGACGGATTGCCGAGCGCAGTCATTTCTACCACTTCATGCGTCAAGTGCATGCGGACCTTCGCACCGTGGGGCGACGCGCGCAGCCGTTGGAGGCGGTAGCTCATCGCCTCGTCGCCCGCGCGCAAGTTATCTGCCTCGACGAGTTTTTTGTCGCGGATATCGCCGATGCAATGATTCTCGCGGGATTATTCGACGCACTATTTAGGCGAGGCGTCACTCTGGTCGCCACCTCCAATCTGGCGCCGCAGGAATTGTACAAGGACGGGCTGCAACGCCAGCGGTTCTTGCCGGCGATCGATCTTATTCAAAGTCGGGTCCACATCGTCCACTTGGACGGCGGCGTCGATTATCGCCTGCGCCGGCTCGCTCAGGCTCCTACCTATTTGAATTCGACGCTCGGCGCAAGCGCCGCGGAATTACAGCGGCTCTTTGCGGCCCTGGCCGGCGGTTCCGCGGGCGGCCCGGCGACACTTATCATCGAGGGCCGCGCCATCAGCGCCGCGGGCACCGGTCCCGGCATGGTTTGGTTCGAGTTCGCCGCGCTCTGCGAGGGCCCACGCAGCCAGAACGACTACATCGAACTCGCCCGTCTCTACCATACGATTTTCATCTCCAACATCCCGGAGTTCACCGGGTACAACGACAACGCCGCGCGGCGCTTCATCATGGCTGTGGACGAACTGTACGATCGCGGCGTGAACATCGTGGTCTCGGCCGCCGCACCGCCTGCGGCGTTGTATCGAGGCGAGCGATTGCAATTGGAATTTCAGCGGGCCTCCAGCCGGCTCATCGAGATGCAGACGCAGCAGTATCTCGCGCGTCAACATCGACCTTAGAAGCGCCGCTTCGCAAGCCCTGGCATAATTCGCGCATGCTTAACGTCGCCGAATTCAAAATATGCCTTAGACGTATCCTTGATCCTGAGGGGCAGGTGGTAGCGCCGCTGCCGGCATTCGCGCAGGACACCGGCGAGGTCTTGAGGATGTACCAAGCAATGACCCGAGTGCGGATCTTCGACGCAAAGGCCGTTAACCTGCAACGCACCGGACAGCTCGGCACCTATCCTTCGTGCCTGGGGCATGAAGCCACGCATGTCGGTGTCGGCGCGGCGATGCACGCATCGGACGTGCTGGCGCCCGTGTACCGCGAATTCGGCACACAGCTTTGGCGCGGTGTCAGCATGTCGGAAATACTGTTGTACTGGGGCGGCGATGAGCGCGGCAATGATTTTGCGGGCCCCCGGCAGGACTTTTCCTGGTGCGTGCCCATCGCCACCCAAACCCTGTATGCCGCAGGTGCGGCGATGGCGTTCAAGCTGCGGGGCGAGCCGCGTTGCGCCCTCGCCTATATCGGCGACGGCGGTACTTCCGAGGGTGCTTTTTACGAGGCGCTCAATTTGGCCGGCGCGCGCGCGCTGCCGGTGGTGTTCGTCATCGTCAACAACGGCTGGGCGATATCGGTTCCCGTCGCGGCGCAGACCGCAGCTCGGACGTTGGCGCAAAAGGCGGTGGCCGCGGGCATTCCGGGCGTGCAGGTCGACGGCAATGACGCGCTCGCCGTGCGGGCGGTGGTAAGCGAGGCGCTTCAGGCCGCGCGCCGCGGCGCGGGCCCCTGCTTGATCGAAGCGCTCACCTACCGTTTGAGCGACCACACCACATCCGACGATGCGAGCCGCTATCGACCCGAGGCGGAATTAAAAGAGGCCTGGGCGCTGGAACCCTTGCTGCGGATACGTCAGTACCTGCGCGGATTGGGCGCGTGGAACGACGCGCAAGAGCAGGAACTGCAGCGCCAATGCAGTCATCAGGTGGATGCGGCGGTGAGCGATTACCTGTCCACGCCCAAGCAATCGACCGATGCGATGTTCGATTACCTGTTCGCTGAATTACCGGCGCACCTGCATGATCAGCGCGCGACGGCGCGAAAATACGCCTCGAGATCCGGCGGACACTAGACTTGGCGAAAATAACCATGGTGGAAGCCATCGCGATGGCGCATGGCTGGGAAATGCAGCATGACGCCAGCGTGGTCGTGATCGGACAGGATGTCGGCGCCAACGGCGGCGTGTTTCGTGCGACCGCAGGACTGCAGGAGCGCTTCGGCAAAGATCGGGTGCAAGACACGCCGCTCGCGGAAGCGACCATTGCCGGCATGTCGGTGGGCATGGCAACGCACGGCCTGAAGCCGGTCGCGGAAATTCAGTTCATGGGTTTCATGTATCCGGCCTTGGATCAGATCGTGAATCACATGACGCGCATGCGCTACCGCACACGCGGGCGCTTAACTTGTCCGGTCGTCATTCGCACACCGCACGGCGGCGGAATCCATGCGCCCGAACACCATTCGGAAAGCACCGAATCCATGCTGTGCCATATCCCGGGGATACGTGTCGTGTGCCCGTCCTCGCCGGCGCGCGCCTACGGCTTGCTGCTGGCCGCCATCCGCGATCCCGATCCGGTGATGTTCCTCGAGCCGGTGCGTCTGTATCGCGCGATGCGCCAGGACGTGAGCGACGACGGCCGCGCGCTGCCCCTCGATTCCGGCTTTATTTTGCGCGAGGGCGGCGACGTGACCATCGTCACCTGGGGCGCCATGACGATCGAAACCCTGCGGGCGGCGGCCGAGCTCGAGGGGCATGGGATCGGCGCCGACGTCATCGATCTTGCGACCTTGAGTCCGATCGACAGCGAGACGATATTGGACTCGGTGGCCAAAACCGGCCGGCTGGTGATCGTGCATGAGGCCGCGCGCAACGTCGGCGTGGGAGCCGAAGTCGCGGCAATCGTCGCCGAGCATGGCCTCTACGATCTTAAGGCGCCCATTCAGCGTGTCACCGGATTCGACACCATCATGCCGCTGTTCAGGCTCGAGCGCGATTACATTCCGGGCGTTCAGCGCATCGTTGATGCTGTACGGCTGACTCTGGGCGATTAGAGGCTGTACCATGAGCACATTCAAGCTACCGGATTTGGGCGAAGGGCTGGCGGAGGCCGAAATTCTCGAGTGGCACGTGAAGCCCGGCGATCGGGTTCTCGTCGACCAACCCATGGTGTCGGTCGAGACGGCAAAGGCGGTGGTCGAGGTTCCCGTGCCCTATAGCGGCGTCGTGGCGGCATTGCATGGAGCGGTGGGCGACATCATCGCGACAGGTGCGCCGCTGATCGATTTCGACTCCGGGACAGTGGTCGGCAGCATGCCGATGGTGAGCGAGGAGGAATATGTGGAGCCCGTGACCTTGGTGCGCGAGCGCAGTCGCGGCAATGCGCGCCCACAAGCGGTGCCGCTCGCCAGAGCGCTCGCCGGGCGTTTGGGCGTGGATCTCTCGACCCTCGCCGGCAGCGGCCGCACCGGCCTGATTACCTTGGATGACGTGCTGCGGCAAGCCAATGCGGCGGCGCCCGCCGCGGCGAATGGTCTCGGCATGCAAGTGGACGCCGCAACCTCGAGCGCCACTACCTCGAGCGCCGAACCCTTGCGCGGCCCGCGGCGCGCCATGGCCCAGAGCATGTCCCTGTCGCGCGACCAAATTCCGGGAAGCACGGTCTGCGATGATGCGGATATTCATCACTGGCTGCGCCGCGGCGACTATACGATGCGGCTCGTGCGGGCCTTGATCAGCGCCTGGCGCATCGAACCGGCCCTGAACGCTTGGTTCGATTCGGCGAACAACGCGCGAATCCTGCATCGCTACATCGACCTCGCCATAGCCGTCGATACTCCCGCCGGCCTGATTGCTCCTGTAATGCGCAATATCGAAGACAAGTCGCCCGACGCGCTTCGCGCCGCCATGATTGCGCTAAAGGAAGCCGCGCATCAGCGCAGCTACGCGCCCGAGGATCTGCGCGGCTTCACGCTGATGCTGTCGAATTTTGGAACGCTCGCCGGCCGTTACGGCATCCCGCTCATCGCGCCGCCTGCGGTCGCCATTCTGGGTGCGGGCAAAGTGCGGCAGGATGCTGTGGTCGTCGCAAATTCCGTGGCGGTGCATCGACGCATTCCCCTGTCCTTGAGCTTCGATCACCGCGTAGTGACCGGCGGCGAGGCGTGCCGCTTCTTGGCCGCCGTGATCGCAGACTTAGAGAAGCCAGACTAACGCGGGGATTTACTGTTATGTACCAGGCCTCTTTGGAACAACATCGCAAGATCGTCTCAGCGGTCGTGGAGGCGGCGGTCCGCCCGCCAAAATTGACGCGAGGGATGGACTCGCGGCGCTTTCTACAAACGTATTACGCCAACGTGGACGCCGCGGATCTCGCCACGCGCACGCCCGCCGAGCTCGCGGCTTGCGCCCTGTCGCACCTGAAGTTCGCGCGGCAGCGGCGAGGACGCGCTCTGGTGCGGGTGTTCAACCCCACTTTGCGCGATCACGGGTTCACCTCCGCGCATACGGTCATCGAGATGGTCAATGACGATATGCCGTTCCTGGTGGATTCGATCGGCCTCGCCCTGACGCGGCGGTCGCTCACGCTGCATTTCTTAGCGCACCCAATATTCGCCGTCGCCCGCGGCGCGGATGGGACATTGCGCGCCTTGCAGCAACGCCGCGAATCCTCCAAAGGCGAGAGGCAGCGTCTGGAATCCTTCCAGCATATCGAAGTGGATCGGATCGTCGACCCGGCGGCATTGAATTCCTTGGCCGCCGAGATCGAGCGCAGCATGCGCGATGTGCGCGCCGCCTGCGCAGATTGGACCAAGATGCAGCACGCATTACGGCGGACGGCGGACGATCTGGAGTCCCTCGGCGCGCGCCTCGACCAGCGCGATATGGCTGAAACCCGCGCCCTGCTCGAATGGATGGAGGACCGTCATTTTACCTTTTTAGGATACCGGGAATACCGGCTGCGCGGCGCCAAAGGCCACGAGAACCTGCAGCGAATTGACGCCAGCGGCCTCGGCATCTTGCGTCGCGGCCGCCAGCAACCCGGGGGCTCGACTCGCATCTTGGCGAGCGACATCCGGCGGCGCAGCCGCGCCCACGACCTCACGCTGGTCACCAAAGCAAACTCCCAGTCGACCGTGCACAGAGCCGGATACCTTGATTATGTCGGCGTCAACCACTTCGACTCCAAGGGACGCCTGATCGGCGAGCGCCGATTCTTGGGACTGTGGACCTCCGCGGCCTATGCCAGCAATCCACAGGAGATTCCGGTCGTGCGGCACAAGGTGGCCCAGGTGGTGCAGCACTTCGCGCTCGCACCCGACAGTCATGACGGCAAGGCGTTGCTGCACATCCTGGAGTCATTTCCTCGAGATGAATTGTTTCAAGCCAGCGTCCCAGAGTTGATCCGCACCGTCACCGGCATATTCGGTTTGCAGGAACGCCCGCGCGTGCGGCTATTGTTGCGGCGCGACCCGTTCCACCGATTCTATTCCTGTCTCATATTCGTGCCCCGCGAGAAATACAACTCGCAGGTACGCCAGCGGATCGAGCAAGTGCTGCGCGAGGCTTTCGACTCGTTCAGCATGGAGTCGCAGGTGCAGATTGCAGAATCCAATCTTGCACGGCTCCGCATTGTCGCGCGCACCTTGCCGAACGAGGCTGCGCGCGTCGACGTCGACGCGCTGGAGAGGCGCGTCGCGGCAGCGGTTCGATCGTGGCTGGATGGGTTCAAAGCGGCGCTGCTGTCCCGGCAAGACGAAGCGTACGCGCTGCAGCTTTTCGAGAAATATGCACAGGCATTCCCGGCAGCCTACACGGAGGACTTCCACGGCGACGCAGCGGCCCTTGACGTGTCCTTTCTCGAAGCCGCCGAGAAAGAACCTGCGCGCCTGCACCTGGATGTTTATCGTCCCGAACCGCGGCGCAAAGATAAGTTCTTTCTGAAGATTTTTCGCGGCCAAGATGCCATTCCGATTTCCGATCTATTGCCGATGCTGGAGAACTTGGGATTGAAGGTGATCGCGGAGCGGCCGTATCAGCTGGAGTTTCCCGGCGGCCGGCATGCGTGGATACAGGATCTCGAACTCCTCATGCAAGCGACGCCGGTATCGAAGTTCGAGGCGTTGGAGCGCGAGATCAAAAGCGCCTTCACTGCGGTTTGGACGGGCCGCATGGACAACGACAGCTTCAACCAGCTGACGCTCGCTGCCGGCGTGCCATGGCGCATCGTGACGGTCATTCGCGCCTATTGCCGGTACTTGCTGCAAACCGGGCTGCCGTTCAGCCAAGGCTATATCGCGCAGGTGCTGCTGAACAACGCGGTAATTGCCCGGCTGCTCGCGGATTTTTTCGTGATGCGGTTCGATCCCGCAGTGACGATATCGACCCGGCGCCGCGCGCTTGCACGGCTCGAGCGGCGCATCGATGCGGCGCTCGAGGAGGTCACCCGCTCCGATGAGGACCGAATCCTGCGCGCTCTTTGCAATGCATTGTCGGCAACCGTGCGCACCAATGTCTACCAAGCGGGGAACTCCGGACAGACGAAGGAATATCTGTCGTTCAAGCTCGAGAGCCAACGGCTGCGGGAATTGCCCCTGCCGAAGCCGCTGTTCGAAGTCTTTGTTTTCTCACCGCGCATGGAAGGGGTGCACCTCCGTATGGGGCATGTGGCGCGCGGCGGTATACGCTGGTCCGACCGGCGCGAGGATTTTCGTACCGAGATCCTCGGCCTCATGAAGGCGCAGAACGTCAAGAATACGTTGATCGTGCCGGTCGGCGCCAAAGGCGGATTCATCGTCAGACGCATGCCAGCGGAGCGCGACGCGCAGCAGGCCGAGGTGATCGCCTGTTATCAGACGCTTATCAGAGGTTTGTTGGACCTCAACGATAATATCGTCGACGACAAGATTCACGCGCCAAACGGGGTCATCCGCCACGACGGCGACGATCCATACCTCGTCGTCGCGGCGGACAAGGGTACCGCGACGTTCTCGGATATCGCCAACGCGATCTCGGCAGAGTACGGATTCTGGCTCGGCGACGCGTTCGCCTCGGGCGGCTCGGCCGGCTATGACCACAAGAAAATGGCGATCACGGCGCGCGGTGGCTGGGAGTGCGTCAAGCGCCACTTCCGCGAAATCGGCATCGATATCCAGAATCAGAACTTCTCGGTGGCGGGCATCGGCGACATGGCGGGGGATGTCTTCGGCAACGGCATGCTGCAGTCCCCCCACATCCGGCTCATCGCAGCCTTCAATCACCAGCACATTTTTATCGACCCGCAGCCGGATGCCGCCCGTTCCTTCGCCGAGCGCGAGCGGCTGTTCAAGCTGCCCCGTTCTTCCTGGGAGGATTATTCGAAGCGCGCGCTGTCAAAAGGCGGCGGCATCTATTCGCGCAGCTCCAAGAACCTGAATTTATCGCGCGAGGCTCAAGTACTTCTCGAGCTACCCGCGCAGGTCGCGCCGAATGAGGTGATCAAGGCCATTCTGAAATCGCACGTGGACCTATTGTGGAACGGCGGCATCGGCACTTACGTCAAGGCGAGCGCCGAGAGCAATACCGACGTCGGCGACCGCAGCAACGATGCGGTGCGAATCGACGGCCGCGATTTGAACTGCAAAGTCATCGGCGAGGGCGGCAATCTGGGGCTGTCCCAGCTCGGGCGCATCGAATTCGCGCGGCGCGGAGGCCGCCTCAATACCGATTTCATCGACAACTCGGCCGGCGTGAATTGCTCCGACGTAGAGGTGAACCTGAAGATATTGCTGAACGCTGCGGTCCAGGCCAAAGAGATCACGCGTGCCGCACGCGATCGATTGCTGATTCAAATGACCGACGATGTTGCCGCCCTGGTGTTGCGCAACAATTACCTGCAGAGTCAAGCGATCAGCACCAGCGAATTCCAGTCGAAGGAGCGGCTGAGCGAAAGCGCCTATGTAATTCGCTCGCTGGAGCGCTCCGGCGATTTGAACCGCTCGCTGGAGTTTCTGCCGACCACGGAAGAGGTTGCCGAGCGCCGCAAGGCCGGCGAGGGGCTCACCCGCCCGGAACTGGCCATTATATTGAGCTATGGCAAGATTTGGCTGCACAAAGCGCTGATCAATTCCAACGTCCCGGAAGATCCTTACCTATCGGCCGAGCTCAGCCGCTATTTCCCGCCGGCGGTGCAGAAGCGCTTTGCCTCGCGCATAAAGCGGCACCGGCTGCGCCGCGAAATCATCTCGACGGCGATCACCAATAGCCTCATCAATCGCATGGGTCCCGTGTTCCCGGTGCGCGCACAGGACGATACCGGAGCGGATCCGGCCGCCATTGCACGCGCCTATACGATCGCGCGCGAGGTGTTCGCGGTGCGCGACATCTGGGCGCAGATC
>PKXS01000137.1 GCA_003132425.1 Gammaproteobacteria bacterium
TGTGCGATATCGATCATTTCAAAATCATCAACGACGATCGCGGTCATTCCGCGGGCGACGATGTCCTACAGCAATTCGCCGCTCGCGCGCAGAAATCCGTGCGCTCGAACAGCGACTGGGTTGCGCGCTACGGCGGGGAGGAATTTCTGATCGTGCTGCCGGAGACGACGCACGCGGATGGGATCATCGTCGCGGAGAAAATACGTTCGATCATCGGGGCCACGAAGTTTGCGACCCGCGCGGGGGATACGCCGGTCACTGCGAGCTTCGGCGTCGCCTCGACCGGGGCCACCGGTCCCGACGTCACGCTGAAGGTGGAGGCGCTGATTCGCGCGGCCGATGAATGCCTGTATCAAAGCAAGCAGGACGGTCGCAATCGCACCACAGGGCGTGAGCTATCCGCGTCCCCGACCCTGGCGACAGGGTAGTCCTACCTCCTCACTCGCGCGCTGCGCGCGCCAACTCCCGGCAACTTTGGCGATCGCCGCCTCGGTGGGTCAGCGCCATTGAACCTCGCGCTCGTTGATGGGGTCCATGGAGAGGCGGTGGTTCGGGACCACGGCGCATTGACCTTCTGCGCTATGATCGATGCATTGCTTCATAAGGCGAAGTCGTTGCGAGCAGCCAAGATTCTCGGCATTGTCGTCGGCGGTATTGCCTCTGTGCTCGCCGTCGCGCTGCTGGACGTCTGGTCGTGGGTCAATCCGGGGGCTTACAAGGGTCAGATTGTGCGCGCCGTGAAGCGATACACGGGTCGCGACTTGGTGCTTCAGGGCGAGGTCCGATTGACGGTTTTCCCCTGGATCGCGCTGCAATTGGGGCCCGGCAGCGTTGCGAATCCACCGGGCTTCGGCGCCGCGCCGTTCGCGAGCTTCACGCGCGCCGGCACGGCGAGGCTCGCGCCGCTCATGGTGCGCGAGTTCATTCCGCATTTCGGCACGACGAGCGTGAGCACGCAGGATCCGAAGGGTCTTTCGCAGATGTCGGGCTCAGCCGAATTCAGCTACGGCGCCGGTGGGTTGGTCTTCGATCATCTGCGGCTGACCGTCGATGACACGCATCTTCAGGGCAGTCTCGAAATTCCCGATGTCGATACTGCGGCGGTGACGTTTGATCTTGCCGCGTACCGGATCGACATGGACCGTTACCTTGAGCCGCGCGAGGACGCGCCGGACGCGCACTCGCCGCCGCCGGCGACGCCCGTCCAAGATCTTAAAGCGAGCGGTATTCTCACCGTGGGGCGCTTGCAGTTTTCCGGCCAGGAATTCCGCCAGGCGCGCCTAAGCGTCGACTCGCAGGACGGTGCGATCCGCGTGTTCCCGCTGCAGGCGCAGATTAACGGCGGCCGCTATGCCGGCGAGATCGCGCTCGAGCGCCGCGGCGCGCCGCCGGTGCTGTTCGGCACGCCATGACAGAGCACGCCGGAAACGAGGTTGCGCGGCAATTCACGCAACGTCTGCTCACGTGGTTCGAGCGTCACGGCCGCAAAGGCCTTCCTTGGCAAGTAAACCCCACTCCTTATCGGGTGTGGGTATCCGAGGTGATGCTGCAGCAAACGCAAGTGGCGACCGTGATCCCGTACTTCGAGCGATTTCTGGCGCGATTTCCCAGCGTGCAGGAACTCGCTGCGGCGCCGCCGGATGAGGTGCTGCACTTGTGGACGGGCTTAGGGTATTACGCGCGCGGGCGCAACTTGCAGGCCGGTGCTCGAGCCGTGGTCGCGAAGCACGGCGGAGAATTTCCGCAAGAGCTCGAGGCGCTCATCGCCTTGCCCGGCATCGGCCGCTCGACCGCGGGAGCCATCCTGGCGCTGTCTTTTGGCCAACGGCAACCCATCTTGGATGGCAACGTCAAACGGGTGCTGGCGCGAGTGTTCGGCATCGCCGGCGATCCCGGCTCGCCGAGCGTGGTCGCGGCATTGTGGGCGCAATCAGACCTCTGCACGCCGACAGGGCAGGTGCGTGACTACACTCAAGGCATCATGGATCTGGGTGCGACCGTGTGCACCCGCACGCAGCCCCTCTGCACGGTGTGTCCGATGAGCGCGGACTGCGTCGCCGCACGCGAAGGGCGGCAAGCGGAATTGCCGGGCCGCAAGCAACGCCGGCCGCGGACCTCCCGCGAGGCGACCCTGCTCATTGCGCAGAGCGGCACGAAGGAGTCGCTCGCGGTACTGCTGGAGCGCCGGCCGGCTCCCGGCGTCTGGGGAGGACTGTGGTCGCCGCCGCAATTCGAGAGCGAATTCGCGGCGCTTGATTGGTGCCGCCGCGAACTCGGCGAGCCCGAATCCGCGATGGAGCAACTGGCCACGATCCATCACGCGTTCACGCATTTTGATTTGCGCCTGCATCCGGTGCGCGTGCGCTGCAAGCCCGGCATGGGCGTGCACGAGAACGATGGCCGGCTCTGGTACCGCTTGAGCGCGCCGCCGCGCGTCGGATTGCCGCAGCCAATCCGCCAGCTCTTCGAGCGATTGATCGCGGACGGGGACGGTTAGGTTAAGATTGAGCCCATGGCGCGCCGCGTAAATTGTGTGTTGCTGAAGCGCGAGGCCGATGGCCTCGATTACTTGCCGTACCCCGGCGAGTTGGGCAAGCGCATCTATAACAGCATTTCGAAGGAAGCCTGGGCGCAATGGGTCGCGCACCAAACCACGCTGATCAACGAGAACCGGCTGACGCCGATCGAACCCAAGGCGCGCGCGTTCTTGGTCGGGGAGATGGAGAAGTTTCTGTTCGGCACGGGATCTGAGAAGCCGCCGGAGTTCGTGCCGAAGTAGGCGGATCCCGGCGGACGAGTGCTTGCGTAAGTGGCTGATTTCATGATTGTTCATTGACGGACAGAGCCCACGCCTGTTTAATACGCGGCTCTTTGGATTAGGCCAGGTAGCTCAGTTGGTAGAGCAGCGGACTGAAAATCCGCGTGTCGGGGGTTCAATTCCCTCCCTGGCCACCATTTCATCGTCCGCCAACGTCCGCAGACTTCCATAAGTCGCTGAAATGTTGCGTTTTTATTCGACGTGGAGCAGTCTCAGCTCCATGAAGATCCGGCCACTTCCAGGGGTAAGTTGGGTGCGTTTTGGGGGTAGTTTTGCCTCGTGTTTTTCGGTTACCCCCGAAAATGCTAAGTGAAACGGCGGTCAAGGCTGCGAAACCGCGCGAAAAGCCTTACAAGCTCTTCGATGAGCGCGGGCTCTTCCTGCTGGTAACCCCCGCCGGCGGGCGATGGTGGCGGTTCAAGTATCGGCTGGAAGGTAAGGAAAAGCTCCTATCGCTAGGCGTCTACCCCGACGTTTCATTGAAACAGGCTCGCGAACGGCGCGACGAGATTCGGCGCCAAGTTGCCGACGACATCGACCCGTCGGCCAAGCGTCAGGCAGAAAGGGAAGCGGCGGTCGATACCTTCGAGGCGGTTGCCCGCGAATGGTTTGAGAAGTTCTCCAAGAACTGGGCGCCCGGGCACGCCGACAAGATCATCCGCCGGATGGAGCTCTATCTATTCCCGTGGATCGGCGGTCTATCGATCAAAAAAATCGAGGCGCCCGAGATCCTGGCCTGCCTTCGCCGCGTGGAAAACAACGGCAATCTCGAGACAGCGCATCGCGCCCTACAGAATTGCAGTCGGGTCTTCCGTTATGCCATTGCAACGGGGCGCGCAAGCCGCGATCCCTCCGGTGACTTGCGTGGCGCGCTGCCGCCGGCCGAGGAAAAACATCTCGCCTCGTTCACTGATCCGAAGAAATTTGGCCAGCTCCTCCGTGCCATCGATTCCTACCAAGGTTCGGTCGTCGTGAGGTGCGCGCTGCGCCTGGCGCCGTTGGTGTTCGTGCGGCCCGGCGAGTTGCGGGCGGCTGAATGGTCCGAGATCAATTTCGAGCAAAAAGAATGGCGCATTCGCGCTGAGCGAATGAAGATGCGCCAGCAGCATATTGTGCCGTTGTCGAATCAGGCGATCGCCATCTTGCGAGAGGTCCAGCCGATTACTGGGGAGCATCAATACGTCTTCCCGAGTGGTCGCACCAACAAGCGGCCCTTGTCTGACAATGCGCTTCTCGCCGCATTGAGGCGCATGGGATTCGAGCAAGGTTCGGTTACCGTTCATGGATTCCGATCCACTGCATCAACAATGCTGAACGAACAGGGATGGAATCGAGATGCCATCGAGCGCCAGTTGTCGCATGGGGAACGTGATGCCGTGCGTGCCGCCTACAATTACGCCGAGCATTTGCCGGAGCGTCGCAAAATGATGCAAGCGTGGGCAGACTGTATCGATTCGCTGCGAAATGACGCGGGGTTTCGTTCGCTTTGATTTATTTGGCTGGGAGAGGTGTTTATGCCGAAACCTCCGCATACCGAGAGACTGCTGATTGTTACGAAGACATATCCGGCCCCGAGCACTAAGCACCGGGAGACGAGCTGTGTTGCCGCGATAAACGATGCTGGGCAATTTAGGCGGCTATATCCCGTGCCGTTTCGGCTCTTGGATGGCGATCAAAGATTTAAGAAGTGGGAATGGATTGAGGCCAAGGTTCAACGAGCTAATGACGATAAGAGGCCGGAGAGTCATCGAATATTCGTAGATACAGTGGTGCGAAACGACGAAGTGGTTGGTACCGATAATTATTGGGAAGAAAGACGACGTTGGATTGAGCCGCATGTCCGGACCGATTTTGACGATATCGAGACGCGCCGCGCAGAAAAGGAGAGCCAACGAGGCGGTAGCGGCGAGACGTTGGCTTACCTCCGGCCGCACAGAATCCTTGGGTTAGAGATTTCGGAGGCCCGCAATCCGGACTGGACCGAAGAAGAGAGGGCCAAATTGGTCCACAAGCAGGACGGCCTGTTTGATTCGGAAGAGCTACGAGTCCAGGCCCAGCTTCGAAAGCTTCCGCATGATTTCTATTACCGCTACGAATGCGAATCAGTTGGTGGCCGGAAGGAATACAAGCACAAAATTACGGATTGGGAAGTTGGCGCCTTGTATTGGAATGTCCGGCGTAGCCATCGTGAGAAATGGGAGCAGCCGTTCCGCGAAAAGCTGGAGGTAGAGTTCTCCGCAAAAGACATGCTTTTTCTAATGGGGACCATGCATCGGTTCCCGGATAGCTGGTTAATCGTCGGCCTTGCTTATCCGCCTAAGCAACTGCCAGCCCGGGACCCTCAACTGGGTCTGGCCTTCTGACGGTCAGGTGCTCAACCTTGACATGACAGGTGCGCGTCAGCGCGGCGGTTACCAGCGATCGATGGCACCGTCGATAGTCGGCCTCGAAACATACGAGGCAGCAATTCTGGAGCCTACAGATACTCTGCAGTTCATCTAGTGCATCAACTTGCGTTCCTAGGTACGCATTGAAGCGCTTCGAATACAGGCGCCAGTTTCCGTCAGCGTGGTAGTCATTCCTAATCTCGCGCGGGCAGCCGAGAGCCCGCAAATGAAGGTAGGAGATTCGTGATCCTTCCATTGCCGCGGCCAAGGCTGACTTTGAAAAGTTTTTCTTGCGGCTTAGGGGAAGCTCTCTTACGTCAATTAGTGTAGTGACGTTATTGACCTTCAGTACCGTGGTGAAGGTATGAATGTCTGCACCTTCGTAACCAATGGTCATCAATGTCATAGAGGCAACGCAGTGTGGAGTGAGCGTAGCGCGCAGCATAGCGACATCAGAGGTAAAAAAGATAGCTGTTGCGCCGCAAGAATTATCGAGTCCGAATGCGACTGTGATACGGCAAGTTAGGGCAACGCAACGGAGATTCTCACGGACCGCTCGAACTCTTCGCTTCGCGTCGGCTGCTCTCAACTCGTCGAGCTAGCCAGTCTTGCACTTCGCGTTCGAGCCAACCCACCGCTCGAGCGCTCAGTTTGATCCGTTGAGGGAAACGTCGTTCGGATTGAAGTTGATAAATCATCGATCGCCGCAGGCCCGTGACTTGGCACACCTGTGGTAGACGCAGTGCACGATCGGTCGTTTGGGTTTCGTGCGCTGGGTTAGGAGTGGGTTCGGATTCAGCCGGATTGCCGTCGATTTTTACTACGGTTCGCTTCATGAAAGATTGATTCCGCGCGACTTCAGATACGTATCATTGTCGCCGCTATCTACCATCGGAGCCATCCGACATTAGCCATCAAACCACCCACAATCATTATCCGCTGTTGGATTGAAGCGGGCGACGGTGGCCAATCTCTTCGGCAAGGGCGATGGGCTGCCTGTCTACACCGTGTCCTTGGTTGCTGATCCAATGCGGGGTCTTGATGTCAACTACACGACCTTGCTGCATTCGTCTGTGGTTTCGGATGTTTTGCCGGATAGCCGAATGGCGGCTGATGTTAGACACTTCGTACCAATGATCGCCAACGCACTTGTTACCGCTCGGGTCACCGCCGACACCAAGCAGCGCTTCGTCACGCTCGCGCGTCGCCACGGCTTGACGGAGTCCGCCTTACTGAAACGCTTGGTCGATGCGGCATTGGCGGCGGAGAGCGGAATAGTGATGGCGGCCATCGGGCCGGTTGCGCCGGCCGGACGAGATCCTCGAGTGTATGTCAGGCTTCGACCGGAAGATTTGCTCCTGCTGCGCGAGCGCGCCACGGCTCGGTGCATGCCAGCGGCAACTTACGTCTCAACGCTCGTCCGGTCGCATCTGCGAGCGCTGACTCCGCTGCCTGCAGCGGAGCTCACTACACTGCGGCACTCAGTCATGGAGATCGCGGCTATCGGCCGGAATCTGAACCACATTGCGCGCGCCGCGAATCGAGGGGAGTCACCGACGGGTCCGAATCGAGCGGACCTGCAGGCGGTGCTCAGGGCGCTTACCGGACTGCGGGATCACTTTAAAGCCCTTATCGCCTC
The DNA here is from genome assembly GCA_003132425.1 of Gammaproteobacteria bacterium. GTDB lineage: Bacteria > Pseudomonadota > Gammaproteobacteria > Steroidobacterales > Steroidobacteraceae > Bog-1198. The sequence continues at coordinate 6,845 of PKXS01000137.1, forward strand.
AAACCTTGCCAGTTGGAGTGCCGGGTATGAAAAGACGTCTTATTGACTTACGTGGCCAGACGCCACTTCTGGATATTGTGAGTTACGGGCGGTCCGCCCCTGGTTCTTTCACGACGGCGCAATTAGACCTGATCGCCCGGACTGCTCGCCGCACCCCGGAGGTCATGGTAAAGGTCTCGGGCGGTGCGCACAGTCTGCGGGGCGTTGGTTCGCATATCGGCTACATCAGCCGGGAGGGAAGTCTGGATGTCGAGACCGATATGGGCGTCGGCATTCATGGAAGGGGACTTCAAAAGGCTGTCATCGAGAATTGGGACCTGGATTTGGATGCCCACTTTCCAATGGCCAGGGCGGTCCGGGAGACTCGGAAGCCGCCGAAGCTGGTTCACAACCTGATCTTCTCAATGCCCTCCGGGACACCGCCGACAAAGGTTCTGCAAGCGGTACGGAAGTTGGCGCAAAACGAATGGGCGCTTAAGCACCGATATATAATGGTGTTGCACACCGACGCACCGCATCCGCACGTCCATGTTGTCCTTAAGGCCCGCAGTGAGCAGGGGCCGCGACTCAATATACGGAAAGCGACGCTTCGCGACTGGAGGCAGCAATTTGCAACAAACCTGCGTGAATTTGCTGTCGCCGCGAATGCCACCGAGCGCGCAGTCCGGGGACAATCCAAATCGAATGTCCCCGACGGAATTTACCGCGCCGAACGGCGCGGTAAATCAACTTATGTCCGTCAACGTGCAAAGGAGGTTGCTGCCGAATTGGACGCTGCGGGCGATTTGACGACCGAAAAGGGCCGAGAAACGCTGCGAGCGACTCGCAGAGCGGTCGATCAAGGCTGGGGAAATGTCAGCTTTGCATTGGCTAGGAGCGGCCAGCGCGAGTTGGCGTTGAGGATTCAGCAGTTCGTGGACGGCATGAGACCACCAAAAACTGAGCGGGAATTGATTGCCGATCAGATGCCGAGACCTATAAGATCCGAACGGGACAGAACAGTATTGCCTTGTTCCTCAGTCCGCGAAGACGGTAAAAAATATCTAACTGTGCGCGGTTTATGATTTGGAAGCGATTGAGCAGCTCCTTGAGGCGCAACGGTGCACTATGGGGTGCCTTACCAACTAACGAGGAATCTTTGGATTGGAGTGCTTCCACTGCGGTGACTTCCACTGACCGCAGGACGCATCACGATGGCTTCGGTTCGCAATGAAGTCATCGGGCATGCGGAGGCCGACCACCCCTCTCTCCCCATCTTGCCTTCAGGAAATGCGTTATGTGCAGCAGTGAAGTCGCTGTGCGGGCTCATGTGTCATCGGCTCTGATCTACGATGGCATGGATCGTTAGTAAGCTCTGGGCGGTCGGTTCGGCGGTGGCTGGGCTTCCCGGTTTTTGTCGATGCGAGAAGCTGACGGCATTACCTGCGCGGAGGAATACCGATGCACGAAAGCAGTACGAGGAAGATCTGTCGAGTCTACGAATTTATCAAAGCCAACCGCAAGCGCTCTGAAGTTCGAACGATGTGCCGGGTGCTGGAGGTGGCCCCGAGCGGCTACTACCATCGGCTTCAGGCGCCGGTCTACCAGCGAGCCCTCGAGTACGCTACGCTCCTGCGGTTGTCTCCGACGTCGTGCTCTATGGCTGTGAAGCGACCGTGGCATTTAGGGACGGATTGTTTGCCGCTCCAGTGTGGGCGCTGTGGGAACTGACATGATGGCCGTGGGATGACATGACTCGAGCAAGATCCACCAAGCACGACACCACCGCCGACCTCGACCTCAACGCCAAGAGTGACGGCCAGCCCTACGCACCTATGCACGGAGTGCGAGTGCTAGTCTAAATGCCCACTTCTCACAAGTGCCAACTCCATGACACTTTGGGTGAGCCAGCCCAATGACCGACGGTCTGCCATACAAGTTCATTGCGCCTGGTAGCTTCGTCGAAGTTAGGGGCCGCCATTGGCTTGTAGACTCGGTGTCCGAAGCTAGCGACTCGCTCGGCAGCGTTCAGCTGTCCTGCATTTCAGATGACGCCCAAGGTGATCAGCTGGAGGTCATCTGGGATGCAGAGGTCGGCGCCAAGGTCCTGGACGACGGTTCATGGGAGCACGTGGGCCAAGGCCTCCCGGACGATCCCGAGAGCCTCGCAGCACATCTGCGCACGGTACGCTGGCGATCAGCCAGTGTTGCCGATCGCGATCTGTTGCAGGCTCCCTTCCGGGCAGGAATCCGGCTCGATGCCTACCAGCTTCTGCCACTGCAGAAGGCGCTGCGCCTGCCCCGGGTGAACCTCCTCATCGCAGACGATGTGGGGCTTGGCAAGACAGTCGAAGCCGGCCTGATCGCCCGAGAGTTGCTGCTGCGCCGACGCATCGATTTCATCGTCATCGCTGCTCCACCCACGATGACCGTGCAGTGGCGTGACGAATTCGAAACCAAGTTTGGCCTCACCTTCGATATCATGGATATGGCGCGAGTCGCCGAACTTCGCCGCCTGCGCGGCTTTTCAGTCAATCCGTGGACCACCGGCTCCCGCTTCATCGTTTCGCACCGGCTGCTGACGGATGAGGTGTACGCAGCGGGCCTGCGTGACGTGTTGGGTGAGTTCCGCCCTCGCGCCCTGTTCATTCTGGACGAAGCCCATCATGCGGCGCCTTCTGCCGGTGTGCGCTATGCGGTTTCGAGCCAGCTTACGCGGGCAGTGCGCGAAATTGCCGAGCGCTTCGAACATCGATTGTTCCTCACCGCTACGCCCCACAATGGGCATTCCAACAGCTTTTCTGCGCTGTTGGAAATGCTGGATCCACAACGATTTACGCGTGGTGTGGAGATTCGTCCCAGGGATCTGGAACCCGTGATGGTTCGCCGCCTGAAGTCCGATTTGAGGCGGTTGGGCGAGGCATTCCCGGAGCGGGTCGTAGAGCCGGTGCATATCGCCGGATTGGCCGACTCCGCACCGGAACTGGTTCTTGATCGGATGCTGGCTGCCTATGGAATCCTGCGTGAAGGACGAATCTCACACCTCCCGGGTAAGAAGGCTGCGCTTGCAAAGCTTGTCTTCGTCGGGCTGCAGCAGCGGCTGCTCTCCTCTGTTGCAGCATTCGCCAGAACCCTGAGGATCCATCGCGAATCCCTACAGCGCGCCATAGACGGAGAGGCGGCGCCCACTGCGGTCGCGGCGGCGCAGGACTTCGTCATCGCGCTAGCAGATGAGGACAGCTCAGAGCGGGAAATCGAAGGCAAGGACACGGACGAGGCTGACGATGCAAGAGACATCGCTGCAGCGGAATCCGCGTCTGCCCTGGGCACTACGGGGGCGACACCAGAGGCCATGCGTGCCGAACTGGCGCTGGTCGATGCAATGTTGGAAGTGGCACAGCAACATGCTGCGCAACCGGATGCGCGGATACGCTGGCTCACGGCCTGGATCCGGGAAAACATGCTCCCGTCGGACAACTGGAATCGCCGTCGATTGTTGCTGTTCACGGAATATGAGGACACGCGTCGCTGGCTTGAGCGTCGACTTCGGGAAGCTTTCATGGATACCGATCGAGCCGACGAGCGAATCGGTGTGTTTACGGGCGCTACCAGCCGGGATCGGCGGGAAGAGGTGAAGCGTGCTTTCAATGCTGATCCGGATCGTGAACCGCTTCGCATATTGATTTGCACCGACGCTGCACGCGAGGGCATCAATCTGCAGACGCATTGCGCCGATTTGATTCACATCGACCTTCCATGGAATCCATCGCGGCTTGAACAACGCAATGGCCGGATTGATCGCAAGTTGCAATCGGCAGCGCAGATCTATTGCCGCTACTTCCGTTATGACCAGCGCGAGGCGGATATCGTACTCGATGCGCTGGTGAGGAAGACCGAGACGATTCGAGACGAGCTCGGGTCAGTCGGCAAAGTCATTGAGGAGCGGATCACGCAGCGCCTTGCGAGGGAAGGTATAGCGCGCGGTCAGGCAGCAGCGATTGCCAGTGCGATCACGGCTGAAAATGACGCGGATCGACTGGCTCTTGCTCGGCGGGAAATGGACGACGAGGAGCGGGTGCGGAGTCAGCGCCTGCTTAAGGAACAGGAGGAGCTGCGGCGATCCCTGGAGCGCTCGCGAGCGCGGGTGGGCGTCGATCCGAATGATCTGCAGCGTGTGGCCTCGGCCGCTCTGGCCCGAACTGGCCTGAAATTGGACGATGTACGCGGAGAATCCTTGGGCGGCATCGCAACCTTTCACCTTGATCCTGCGCATGCCGCGTTCAGGGAAGCGGGCTGGAACGAGGCCTTTGACGACCTGCGTGTTCGTCCCAGAAAGCGCGGCGAACGCTTGAGCGACTGGCGACGCGACGCCCCGGTGCGTTCCATTGCCTTTGAGCCGCCCGTACTGGCCGACGGGCGCGACGCCACGGACGTGGTGCAAGTGCATCTGGAACATCGGCTCGTTCGCCGGCTTCTGTCGCGCTTCGTCAGTCAGGGGTTTCAAACGGACCTGTCGCGATTTTGTGTGATTGGCGGCGTCGGAGCGCAGGCCCGTGTGATCTTGATGGGCCGGCTTGCCCTATATGGAGAGGGTGCGGCTCGTCTTCACGAGGAAGTCATTCCGGTAGCCGCCGTGTGGAGCGACGGGGACCGGATCCGCATGCCCTTGCGCGCGCTGGGCGAAAGCGGCGAGGAGACAACGCTGGATCAGCTGGAGCAGGCCCTGCGCGAGCCGCGGAAGGTGCCTGCAATTGCCATCGAGAAGGTACAGAGTTTCATCGCGAAAGACATTGCTGATCTTCTGCCGCACCTGGAGTCCCAGGCCGCCGAAAGGTCGATCGCCGTCCGCGCACAATTGGCCAAGCGCGGCGAGAGCGAGGCGAAATCCCTGGCCTCGCTGCTCGACCAGCAGCGTGACCGGATTGCCAGGGCTGGCGCGGAATTCAATGTGCAGCAATTGAGCCTCGACCTGGTGCCAGACGAGCGCCGTGAACGCGAGGCTGACCGTCGACACTGGGTCGGGCGTCTCCAGCGCCTCGAACGGGAACTACAGGAAGAGCCTGATCGCTTGCGCAACGCGTACGAAGTGCGAGCCCAACGACTGGAGCCCGTCGGACTGGTTTACCTGTGGCCGGATTCGCACTGATCCCCCATGTCGGAGCAATTGCCAAACCCGGATGTTGAGTGGCTTGACCATGTACGGCCCGTCGGCCTTGTGGTCGCACCCTCTCTGCTGGAAGAACTTGGGCTGACCCCGCTTAGACAGTCCCCAATCGACTCCGCGCTAGCCGCCGAGTACCTGGAGCCGGATGTCGACAAACCTGCCTTGCCGGATCCATGGGCATTCTTTGCGGGGGTGCTGGGATGGGAGCCCCGGTACGTGGCCGGATCGCCTCAGGGTCCTGTGGTAGCCCCCGAACTGCTGCTGTCACTGCCGGAGCACGGCACGGTGCTCGCTCCCACCTGGGCTGTAGCTGAGTTGGGGAGCGCGGCTTGCAAATGGCAGCTCCTCGTTCGGATCGAGCCCGGCGGCGTCGACCCCGATGCGCGCAATTCGCTGGACGGATGGGAGGCCAGTCCGCAGCAGCGCTTTGAGCGGCTGTTGCGGGAAACCGGCGTATTCGCTGGAGTGCTGTTGACCGACCAAACACTGCGCCTGATCCATGCGCCGCGCGGTGAGTCGTCCGGATACCTGAGCTTCCCATTGCGCGCACTGGGTACCGTTGCCGGTCGGGCAATGCTGGGCGGGTTGAAAATGCTGCTCAACCGCTCGAGGTTGTTCTCCGATGCCGAAGAGCGAAGACTGCCAGCGATTCTGCGGAAAAGCCGAGATGCCCAGGCATCCGTGTCGTCGCTGCTGGCTGATCAGGTTCTGGGTGCGTTGCATGAGCTGCTGCGCGGGCTGGATCGCGCAGAACCTGAGCTGCTGCGCGGGCTCGCGGCGTCGCAGCCAGAGCCTCTTTACGAAGGCTTGCTCGCCGTCCTGATGCGGCTGGTGTTCGCACTGTACGCGGAAGATCGCGACCTGCTGCCCTCGCTTACATCCGCTCGTGCACGCGAGATCTACGAGAACAGCTATTCGGTGCGTGGCCTGTACGCCATGCTCGTGCAGGACGCCGCGTTGAACCCCGACACCATGGACGAGCGCTATGGGGGCTACGGACGCTTGCTGGCGCTCTTTAGGCTGATCCACTCCGGCCATCGCAGTCACTTTATTCAGGCGCGCGGCGGCAAGCTGTTCGATCCGGATGAGTTCCTGTTCCTGGAGGGGCGCAGGTCGCGGACCGACCCACCGCGCATCCTGCGCGTTTCCGACGGCTGTCTGCTGCGCATCCTCGAGGGTTTGATGACCCTGCGGGTGCGTGGCAGCGAGCGCGAGCGCCTGTCCTACCGCACGCTGGATGTGGAGCAGATCGGCTCTGTTTACGAAACCGTCATGGGCTTCACGGTGCAGGTCGCAGGGGGGGCCGTGCTCGCGATCAAGGCCGGCAATCACAACCGAACGCCGGTGTTCGTCGAGCTCAACGAGCTGGCAGCGGCCTCTGGCAAGGAGCGCATCAAGTTCCTCAAGGAACTCGCGGGGCGCAGCCAACTATCAGCAAATGTTACGAGGGCCGTCGAAGCGGCGCGGTCGGCAGACGAGCTCGCCGCGGCACTTGAGGCCATTGCCGATGAGCGGGCATCGCCTCTGCGCCAGATGTCGCGCTTGGGCACACCTATTCTGCAGCCAACCGGTGAGCGTCGTCGCAGTGGCAGCCATTACACGCCGCGTAGCCTCACGGCGCCCATCGTAAGGTTCGCGCTGGAACCTGCCCTCGAACGCCTCGGCGGGGACGCAACCCCAGGGCAAATTCTCGATCTTAATGTCTGCGATCCGGCCATGGGCTCCGGTGCCTTTCTGGTCGAGGCCTGTCGCGTGCTCGGCGAGCGCCTGGTCGAAGCATGGGCGCGATGGCCAGCCCAGCGTCCCGTGATTCCAGCGGATGAAGACGAAGAGCTGCACGCCCGGCGCCTCGTTGCGCAGCGCTGCCTGTACGGTGTGGATCGAAACCCGCGCGCGGTCGACCTTGCACGCCTGTCGTTATGGTTGGCGACGCTGGCCCGCGATCACGAGTTCACATTCCTCGATCATGCGCTGAAGTGCGGCGACAGCCTGGTGGGACTGACAGACGGGCAGATCCAGTCCCTGCACTGGGATCTGGGCGCCGGTCTGCCGATGTTCAGTGGCCTGGTGCGCGAAAAGGTGGCGCTGGCGATCCAGGGTCGCAGCGAGATTCGCGAGGCCGCGGACAATGAGCCGCGCGCGAATCAGGAGGCACGCTACCAGCAGGTGGAGTCACAGCTTCAAGGCGCGCGCCTGATCGGTACCGCATTGGTTGCGGCATTCTTCTCGAGCGAAAAACCGAAATTGCGCGAAGCAGCGCGCCAGAAGATCGAGAGTTGGGCGAACGGCTCGCCTGACGAGCTGTGGCCACGGCTCGAAGCCCAGGCGGTCAGCCTGCGCTCGGGCGACCACCCGCTCACACCCTTCCACTGGCAGATCGAGTTCCCGGAGGTGTTCGTCCGCAACAATCCGGGCTTTGATGCCATCGTGGGAAATCCGCCCTTCGCCGGCAAGAACAGCATCATTGCCGGCAATCCGCGAAGCTATTTACCGTGGCTGCAGACTTTGCACGAGGGTGCGCATGGCAATGCCGATCTGGTCGCGCATTTCTTTCGCCGGGCCTTCGGCTTGCTGCGGCAACAGGGCAGTTTCGGACTGATCGCGACCAATACCATTGGCCAAGGCGACACGCGCGCTTCCGGATTGACGTGCATCATTGCCGACGGCGGAGCCATTGCCCGCGCTACTCGTCGACTCAAATGGCCCGGCGAAGCAGCCGTTGTCGTATCGATCGTGCACGTGATCAAGGAAGATGCCGTGGCGCCCATGCTGGATAAGCGGCGGGTACGACGGATCTCTGCCTATCTGGTTGAGGGTGAACTCGATGAATCGCCGGCGCCTCTGTCAGCAAATACTGGAAAGGCTTTCGTTGGCTCTTATGTGCTCGGCATGGGATTCACATTCGACGACGTGGCAGCCGCAAGGGGCAATGCAGAGAGCCTCGACACGATGCGTGAGCTGATTCGGAAGGATCCGCGGAATGCGACGCGCATCTTCCCCTATGTCGGCGGTGAAGAGGTCAACACCGATCCGCGGCATCTGCATCATCGCTACGTCATTGATTTCTTCGACCAACCACTGTGTCGTGATGCGGGACTACGACCCTGGGCGGAGATGAGCGCCGAGGAGAAGGCGGAATGCAATGTGACCGGCATTGTACCTGGCGATTATCCAGAGGACGTCGCCGAAGATTGGCCGGATCTGATTGAGATCGTAAGGCGGCGCGTGAAGCCGGAGCGGGATCGTCAGAAGAACGAGCAGCTGCGCTCGCGCTGGTGGCAGTTCGCCCGAGGTCGGCCCGCTCTGCAGTCAGCGATAGCAACCCTTGATAGGGTCTTGGTTAGATCGCTGACGAGCACTCAGTTCCAGACTTTCTCATTCCTTCCGAGAGGCCTGGTTTATGACCAAACGCTACTCGTTTGGGCATCGAGTTCCGTCAACCTACTATCAATTCTCATGTCCAGACTACACGAGACATGGGCAAGATTTCTTGGCGCAACATTCAAAGACGATGGAAGATACAACCTAGAAGACTGTTTCAGAACTTTTCCGTTTCCAGACGACTTCGATTCGAATGTGAACCTGGCAAGTATCGGAGAGGCGTACTGCACCTACCGTGTACAGTTGCTATTGCAGCGGAACGAGGGGCTGACAAAAATCTACAACAGCTTCCACGCCCGCAACGACAGGGCACCCAGCATCGAGCAGCTGCGCAGACTGCATGCCGAAATGGATGCCGCCGTTCTGCGCGCCTATGGCTGGGATGATCTTGCGCGCCGCGCGGCCCCGGAGTTCATCGAACTGGACGCCGACGATGGAAAATCTCCGAAGACGCGCCTCGATTGGCCGCTGGAATTCAAGGACGAGGTACTCGCCCGATTGCTGGCGCTGAATGTCGAGCGCGCCGCCGCCGAACGTGCTGCTGGCCTGGCGCCTTCGACGACGGATGACGAAGAGGAATCGGACGACGTAGCCGCTGAGTAGGGCGATGCGGCCGCAGCGGGCGTCGGGTCGTTAAACATAATCAGGTCTCTTCGCGAGAAATTGCGGACTTCCGCAGATTTTAATTTGCAAGATAGTCTTGCAACTTGCGTATCGCAAGACTATTCTTGCTTCCCTCGAAAAGAGGCATCCCATGACCCAACTCATCGGCGCAAGAATCAAGGCCCTGCGCGAGAAGCGCGGTCTGTCGCAGGAAACGCTGGCGCGCCAGCTTGGTTTCAAGGACCGCCAGACCCTGTCGGCCATCGAGACTGGCGAGCGGCGGGTCTCGGCAGAAGAACTCATCCTGGCCGTCCGTGAACTTGCTGAGCCGCTGGAGTATTTCACCGACCCGTACATTCTCGCCGGCGAAGCCAGCTTCTCGTGGCGGCAGACTGGCGTGGGGCCCGAGCGGCTTGCCGCCTACGAAAACGTCGCCGGACGCTGGATTGCGGCGTTTCGCAACATAGGGCGCCAGATAGGCCGTCCCTTGCCCTTGCTCCGTCGCACGCTGGGCCTGACGCGGCAGCAGCGCTTTGAGGATGCCACCACGGCGGGAGAGCGCTTCGCCGCGGACTTCGACCTGGGCCA
>PKXS01000097.1 GCA_003132425.1 Gammaproteobacteria bacterium
TACCAGCGCCGACGGGAATTTCCTGGCATTGACGTATCTCGTGCTCGCGACCAGCCGCGAGCAACTGGACGCGATCTACCGCGAGCTGACCGCCTGCAAGTCCGTATTGATGGCGCTGTAATCGGCATCGAAACCCAGCTGCCGCAGTAGGTGCGGGGTCAGCCGGTCGATCACGGCGCCGATGTCGGCGACTGCGCAAAGATCCGCCAGGCTCGTCACGACAAGTCCCCGATGACCGCACACGTTGATCCGTTCGAACGGTCGAAGGTCGAGGGACACATTAAGAGCAAGTCCGTGGTAGCTCGCGCCGCGGCGAATCCGCAATCCGATGCTCGCGAGTTTCGCGCCGCCGACATACACGCCCGGCGCGTCGCGCGAGCCCATCGCCGTCACTCCCAACTCCGCCACGTACGCAATGACTGCGTTCTCGAGCGCCATCACCAATTGGCGCACACCCAGCGCATGCCGGCGTAGGTCGATGAGTGGATAAATCACGAGCTGCCCGGGTCCGTGATAGGTCACTTGACCGCCGCGATCGATTTGCACGACTGGAATATCGCCGGGGCGCAGCAAATGCTCGCGGCTCGCGTTCAGCCCCAGGGTAAACACGGGAGGATGCTCGACGAACCAGATTTCATCCGCCGTCGACGGCCCGCGCTCGTCGGTGAATCGCTGCATCGCCCGCCAGGTTGGCTCATACGGCGCGAGCCCGAGGCGGCGGATCACGGGGGCGCCGCTCATGGATCGATGCGCGCGCCGGCGGCCCTTGCTGCGAGTTTGCCGTTATCCAGACCCGCGTTGTTGCGGGCAAGCGCTTGTTCGGCGCGATAGCTCGAGCGCACCAAGGGACCGGACACGCACTCCAGAAACCCAAGGCCCAGGGCCCATTCGCGATACCGATCGAACTGCTCCGGAGTCACGAACCGCGCGACATTCAAATGATTCGGCGTCGGTCTCAAGTACTGCCCCAGCGTCAGAATATCCACCGCCGCCGCGCGCAGATCGATCATCGTCGCTCGAATCTCGGCGTCGGTTTCGCCCAGGCCAAGCATCACGCTGGTTTTCGTCAGGACACCGGGTCGAAACGCCTTCGCATGCCGCAGCACGCCGATGGTTTGCTCATAACCGGCCCGCGGATCGCGCACCGGATGCGTCAGTCGCCGCACCGTCTCGACATTTTGCGCGAACACCTGCAAACCCGAATCCAGCACCGTTTGCACATCGTGCATCACGCCTTGGAAATCCGGGGTCAGCGCCTCCACGGCTGTGTCCGGGTTGCGGCGCTTGATGGCGCGAATCGCCGCCGCATAATGCGCGGCGCCGCCGTCGGGCAAGTCGTCACGGTTCACCGACGTGAGTACAACGTACTTCAGCTTCATCAATTCGACCGACCGCGCCACGTTCTCCGGTTCTTGGCTATCCAGCCAACCTCGCGGATTCCCCGTATCCACGGCGCAAAAGCGGCACGCGCGCGTGCAAACAGCGCCCATTAACATAATAGTAGCCGTACCCGCATTCCAGCATTCGCCAATATTGGGGCACTTGGCCTCCTCGCAAACCGTGCTCAAGGCGTGTTCGCGAACGATATGCTTGACCGAAGCGAATCCGGCGCCGGCCGCCATGGGCGCGCGCAGCCACGGGGGTTTGCGCGCGCCCGCACTCGGGGCTGCGGTGCGCTTAATCCCGTCTTTGATTGCCGTAAAGCCTTGAGATGTCGTGTATTTCTCGCCGCTGCGGGCCGGCAACTGCGGTTGCAGAATGGGCTTGCCTTTGAATTCAGACATGAAGCTATTGTACCCCAGCCTCGTTCAAGGCCCGTAGACGGTCGGGCGCGCCGACGTCCTCCCACAGCCCTCGATACAGCTCCGCAGAACAGCGCCCCGCAGCCATCGAGCGCAGCAGCAACGGCTTTAAGGGACGCACGCCGTCCTCGCAGCCGGCGAAGAACTCCTCTCGATACACCGCAATGCCGGTGAACGTGTATTGCCCCGCCGCAGCCGGCAATGCCAAGCCTTGCTCAATTCCAAAATCGCCCTCGGGGTGATGAGGCGGATTCGGCGCGAGGACAAGGTGAGCATCGCTGCGCCCGCCCAGGCTCAAATGCTCGAAGGGGTAGTCGGTGAATATATCGCCATTGACCACGGCAAAGGGGCCCGGGCTCAAATGCGGTAGGGCGCGGACGATGCCGCCCGCCGTTCCCAGCGCACCCGGCCCCTCCTCGCTGTAACTGATAAGCACGCCGTAGCGCGAGCCGTCCCCCAAATACTCGCGAATCTGCGATCCCAGCCATGCCAGATTGATCACGATTCGACTCGCGCCGGCGCGCGCAAGTCCAAGCACGTGACGCTCGATGAGCGGCTGCCCGCGCACCCGCAGCAGCGGTTTGGGAATGGAGTCGGTCAACGGACGCATACGCTCGCCGCGCCCGGCCGCGAGAATCATGGCCGCGCGCGGTCTCTCGGCCGCCGTGCTCACCGTCACGCGACCGCTCCGCCTTGAGCGCGTTGAAACTCCGGTTCGATCCGGCTCGCAATGAAGTCGGCGAATCGGGCCGTCTGCGCATAGGCGCCGGCCGCGGCGCGCGTGTAGTGGAGCACGCGCGGCAAGTCGTTGAGGTACTGCGACTTGCCGTCGCGATGGTAAAGCCGGGAAAATATGCCCAGCACTTTGATGTGCCGCTGCAATCCGAGTAGGTCGAACCAGCGGATGAACTGCGCCTCATCCTCGCCCGCGGCAAGCCCCGCGCCGAGCAATCCTTCGCGGTGCTGCAAAGCCCAGGCGCGCGCGCGCGGCGGCGGCCAGGCGATATAGCAGTCCTTCAGCAGCGACACCAGATCGTAGGTCACGGGTCCGGTAACCGCATCCTGGAAATCCAGCACGCCGGGATTGTTATCCGCAGTGAGCAGCAGATTTCGCGAATGATAGTCGCGGTGCACGAAGACCGTAGGCTGCGATAATGCCTCCTGAACGAGAAACTCGAACAACTGGTCCAGCATGCCGCGCTCCGCGGCGCCGATGCTCATCCCAAGGTGGCGGCCCAAGAACCACTGCGGCATCAGCTCCATCTCGCCCAACAATAATGAGCGGCCGTAGGTAGGCAATTCGCGCGCCGCCGCGCCGCCCGCCGTTTGCATTTTCAGCAGCGTATTCAGCGCATCGGCGTACAGGGCGTCCACATTCCGGCCCCCCGCCAGCTCGTCAAGATATGGACGCGAACCCAAGTCCGACAGCAACAGCAGTCCCTGATCCACATTGCGCGCCAGCAACACCGGCGCATTCACACCCATGCACAGCAGCATTTGCGCGACCTCGATGAAAGGCCGCAGGTTTTCCTTGTCGGGTGGCGCGTCCATCACGATGTACGTATCCGTGCCGCGCGTTACACGGAAATAGCGGCGAAAACTAGCGTCCGAGGAGGCAGGTTCGATCCGGCAGCCCGCAAATCCGAGATCGTCGAATACCCACCGAGTCAGAACCGACAGGCGGGAATCGCTTGCATCCGGTGCACCCATGCTTGACCATCGACCCACCGCAAATGCGGCGCGCGCAGTATACCGCCTATAATGCGCGCGCCCACGCAATCCTCGAGGCGCTGCAATTTGCTCATGGCTTCTGATGTTCGAGCCGCATTGTTTACTTTCTGCCTCGCGGCAACCTCGATGGTTCGCGCCGCGGATATGTGCCCTTCTCCACCGAAGCACGTTGCGCCTGCGGCCGATATAGCCCTCGACGATCTGCGTATTCACATCGACACCGACGGCGCGATTCTCAGCGCCGACGGGACCGATGTTCTGAACGGCCGCGTGAAAGTCCGCCAGGGAGCGCGCAGCGTGTCGGCCGATACGGTCACCTACGATGAAAAGACCGGCAAAGTATCGGTCAAGGGTTCGGTGGACTTCGAAGACCCCAAGATGCGCGTGCTCGGCCCGACGGGCAGCTACGACACTGTGGGCCACGCGAATTTCGACCAGGCCGATTTTCAGCTCCTGGATCGCAACGGGCGCGGTTTCGCCAGTGAAATCGCGGTTCAGCCGGATGGCAAGATCGCGCTCGCGGACGTGCGCTACACGACCTGTCCGGTCGGTGATCAGGATTGGATGCTGCAGGCATCCTCGATCAACCTCGACACCAAACGGCAGGAGGGCACCGGGCACGGCGTCCTCTTGCGTTTCAAAGATGTGCCCATTTTCTACACACCGTATATTTCATTTCCCATGGGCGATGAGCGCAAGAGCGGCTTCTTGTTTCCGACCTTCGGCCACTCCAGCAGCAACGGCTACGAGCTGGAAGTTCCCTACTATCTCAATCTGGCGCCGAATTACGATCTCAGCCTCACCCCGGGGCTGCTGTCCGCGCGAGGCGTGCAGCTCGGCGGCGAATTCCGCTATTTGACGGGCAGCTCGCACGGACAAATCGAGGCCACGTTCCTGCCTGACGATGCGCAGACGCACACCGAGCGTACCTACTTTCACTATTCGGATATCACGGACATCAAGCCGGGACTGCGTTTCGACACCGACATTGCGAGCGTCAGCGACAGCCAATATTTCGAAGACTTCGCGGTCGGCTCGGAGGCAACCAGCGTGACTTTTCTCGAACGCCGCGCCGATTTGCTGTACAACGACGACGTCTGGCGGATACGGGCCGAGCTGCAGAACTTTCAGACCATCGATATTGTCAACCTCCCGTACGACGAACGGCCGTATTCGCGTTTGCCGCGAGTCGATGTGCAAGCGCTGTGGCCGGTACCAGACACCCATTTTGAGTTGGCTCTGCAGAGCGAGGCTGTGAATTTCGTACGCGACATAGGCCCCGACGGGGTGCGGCTTCCCACCGGCTTGAGGTTGGATTTGTCGCCGGAGCTGCTTTGGTCGATCCGCGCCTCCGGCTACTACTTCGAGCCTGCGGTCGGTTATCACTTCACGCAGTACGATTTGGATAACACATTTTCCGGCATGCCGACGACGCCGACGCGCGCGATGCCCTATGGGCGCCTCGACACGGGGTTGGTATTCGAAAGAGATTCCGGCTCCCAGGGCCAGCGCACCCAGATCCTGGAGCCGCGCTTGGTCTACAGCTACGTGCCCTACCGCAATCAAGACGAGCTGCCGGTATTCGACAGTGGTCTGCCGGATTTGAATTTGACCGAGTTGTTTCGCACCAATCGTTTCGTGGGCGACGATCGCATCGGCGACGCCAACCAGCTCGCCGTCGGTCTGACCACCCGTCTATTCGACCATGACACGGGCGCGCAGTATTTGTCGGCAACCTTGGGCCAGATCCGCTATTTCACCGTTCCGCGGGTAACGCTGCCCGGACAAACCGACCCGACCTTTGCCCCGAGCTTGGTGCTGCCCGGGGAAACCAACCCGGCGTTGCCCCCTCAGGTGCTCATGACCTTTCCCGGACAGGCCCCCGTGTTTGCCCCCGCGGAGACGCTCGTGACCTTGCACGGTCAGACCTACGTGACCACCCCAGGAGAGCCGCTGACGAACCTGACCCGAGGGCTTCTCCTAAGCTTGCCTGAGCAATCAGTCGGGGCGGGACAATTGCCCGGGTCGCTCGACGCCTCGGACCTGGTCGCCGACATAGCGGTGACGGCGTACAAGAATTGGGGTCTCAACGTCGACTACAATTGGAACCCGTATACCTCGCATACCGATAAATCGGAGATCGCGCTCCAGTATCGCCCGGATCCCCGCCGGGTGGTCAATATCGCGTATCGATTCCAAGAAGGGATACTCAAACAGTGGGACGGATCTTTCGCTTGGCCGATTGCCGATCACTGGAACACCGTCGGGCGCTGGGTCTACTCGCTTCAGGACCACCAGACGATCGAACAGCTGGCCGGATTCGAATACAAAAGCTGCTGCTGGAAAATTCAGATCGTGCAGCGCCGCTATGTCCGCGTCACCAACGGCACCACCCCGGGACTTGACACCTCGATTGCATTACAATTGGAACTCACGGGCCTAAGTTCGGTCGGAAAAGCGTCGAATACCCTCTTGGAGCAGGAAATTCGCGGCTACTCGACCCGCGACCCGAATATCCAGCAATGAGCCTGAATTTCTATGACCCGCAGTCTTATGATCAATAGCCGACCTTGGCACAAACGCGCCGCTTTCTGCTTCGCGTTCATTGCAGCGATCCTCCTCGTCCAGGCGGCCGATGCGCAGACGCGCGATATCGGCGTGCACGGTGTATTGCTTGACCGCATTGCGGCGGTCGTCAACGACGGGTTGGTGTTGAAAAGCGAATTGGATGCCCAGATCGAGGCCGTCACTAAGCGGCTGCGGGAGCAGAAGGTCGAGCTGCCGCCGGAAAACGTCCTGAAGGAGCAGGTGCTCGAGCGCCTGATTGTACAGGAAATCGAGGTGCAGCGAGCCAAGCACATCGGCCTAACCATCTCGGACGAACAACTGAACGGCGCGCTACAGGAAATCGCGGTGCGAAATAAAATCCCCTTCGATCAATTGCCGACGGCACTCGCTGCACAGGGCGTCGACTACAAGGCATACCGCGAAAGCATGCGCAAAGAGCTGACTTTGAGCACGTTGCGGCAGCGCGATGTGATCGCTCACATCAACGTCAGTCCGCATGAGCTCGAACAGTATCTCGAGCGTCAGTCGAGCGAGGCGAGCAACGACGAATTCAACGTCTCGCATATCCTGCTGTCCTTGCCGGCGGCCGCCACCCCGCAACAGATCGAGGAGATCACTCGCAAAGCCAAGAATTTGTCCGAACGCGCGACGAAGGGCGAGGATTTCGGTCAGCTCGCGATCGCGAACTCCAACAGCCAAACGGCCCTGGACGGCGGCCAACTCGGATGGCGCAAGGGCTCCCAGCTGCCCCAGTTCATTTTGGAGCTCGTCACCAAAATGAAGCCGGGCGAAGTGAGCGAGCCGGTACGCACGCCGAGCGGCTTCCACATCGTCAAGCTCAACGAGCGGCGCAACGGCCAAGCACAAGTGATCATCAATCAGATTCATGTGCGCCACATATTGTTGAAGCCCAACGAATTGGATGACGATGAAACCGTTCGGCAGAAATTATCCAAGCTGCGGGACCGCATATTGAAGGGCGAAGATTTTGCCGGCATCGCGTCGGCAACCTCGGAAGATCCGGGCTCCGCGCCGGACGGAGGCGACTTGGGTTGGGCCGGCCCGGGCACCTTTGTGCCGGAGTTCGACAAGGCGATTGCCGACTTGAAAGTGAACGAGATCAGCCAGCCGTTCAAGACTCGCTACGGCTGGCACATCGTGCAAATGCTGGGCACACGTACCTACGACAGCACCGACGATGTGCGTAAGCAACATGCGTTCGCAGCCATCCGCGAGAGCAAGGCGGACGAAGAGACTGAGCTTTGGCTGCACCGCTTACGCGACGAGGCCTTCGTCGAAATCAAGATGTAGTGTACGTACCGCGTATCGTCGTCACGTCGGGGGAACCAGCGGGGATAGGCCCGGATTCCTGCGTGGTTCTCGCGCAGGCGAATTGGCAGGCCGATATCGTCGTCGCCGCCGACGCCTCCTTGATGGCGGCGACCGCAGCGGCGCTTGGGTTACCGCTCGAGATAAAGCTCTATGACTCATCGCAGCCGGTGGCTGCGCATCGCGCGGGCATCCTCAAAATCTTGCATGTGCCGGCGGCGCAACCGGTGGTCGCGGGCAGTCTCGATGCGCGCAATGCCGGCTATGTGATCGCCATGCTTAATCGCGCCTGCGACGGCTGCATGAACGGTGAATTTGCGGCGATGGTAACGGCCCCGGTGCAGAAGAGCACTCTTCTGGACGCTGGATACGCATTCAGCGGCCACACGGAATATCTCGCCGCCCGAACGCGCGCCGCGCTGCCTGTGATGATGCTGCTCAGCGATCGATTGCGCGTGGCTCTCGTAACGACTCACTTGAGCCTGGCGGACGTGCCGCGGGCGATCACCCGAGACCGATTGCTGGCCACCCTGCGCATCGTGCAGACGGACTTGGAGCGCCACTTCGCGTTGAGCGCGCCGCGAATCGCGGTATTGGGCCTCAATCCGCACGCGGGAGAAGCCGGGCATCTGGGTCGCGAGGAAATCGATGTGATTCACCCCGTGATACGCCAGTTGCAGGCCGAGGGCCTGGACGTTCGCGGCCCGGTGCCGGCGGACACCGCATTTACGCCGCAATTCCTCGCCACTGCCGACGTGATTGTCGCGATGTACCACGATCAGGGTCTGCCCGTGATCAAGCATGCCAGTTTCGGCCATGCGGTGAACGTGACTCTGGGACTGCCGATTCTGCGCACCAGCGTCGATCATGGCACGGCGCTATCCTTGGCCCGCAGCGGCAAAGCCGACGTCGGAAGCTTGCGCGCCGCGCTGGCGCTTGCCGTGGAATTGGCGAGCGCAAGTACCGATCATGCGGGTCCGTAAGCGCTTCGGTCAGCATTTTCTACACGATCCGGGAATCATCCGCCGCATTGTGGACGCGGTCGCTCCGGCATTCGGCGAGCGTATCGTCGAAGTGGGGCCCGGCCGCGGAGCGCTGACGTTCGCCCTTCTGGAGCGCGCCAAGACCTTGGTCGTGATCGAGATCGACCGCGATCTCGCGCAACAGCTCCGCGCCGACGCGCGTGGCAGGGACTGCTTGCGCGTTCGCGTCGAAAGCGTTCTTGACACCGACTTCGCCGCCCTACGCGCCGGCGGCGAACAGTTGCGAGTCGTGGGCAATCTGCCCTACAACATCTCGACGCCTCTGTTGTTTCGCTTATTGAGCCAGCGCGCCGCCATTTTCGACATGCATTTCATGCTGCAAAAAGAGGTGGTCGACCGCATGGCGGCCCAGCCCGGCAACAAGGATTACGGCCGGTTGACGGTGATGCTCGCCGCTTACGCCCGGATAGAGCGTCTTTTCGACGTCGGACCCGGTGCGTTCGAGCCGCCGCCGAGGGTGTGGTCCGCGGTAGTGCGCGTGCGGCCGAGCCTGGAGCCGCGATTCGGTATCGGCAACGACGGTGCGCTGCGCGCCTTGGTTACAGCGGCATTCTCGCATCGGCGCAAGACCCTGCGGAACGGCTTGAAGGGGTTGCTGGATCCGCAGGATATCGAAGCCTGCGGTATCGATCCGCGGTTGCGTCCGGAGGTACTCGCTCCGGCGCAATTCGGTCTGCTCGCCGCCCACTACGCCGGCTTGCGCGCAATGGCCGCCGGACAATGCTCTTGAGGCGCCGTGCGCTCCGCTATACTTGAACCCGCATGAGCGAATACAAGAAAATCTTGGTGCTGCTGGATCTGTCCGAGGACAGCGACCAGGTGGCCATCGCCGGGCGGGATTTGGCGGCGTACTCAAATGCTGCGATAGTGGTCTTGCACGTCGTGGACTTCGTGCCGGTGGACCCTTTGGGCAATACCTTGATGCCGACAGTTCAGATCGAAGAAGAATTGGTCGATGCCTCGCGGCGCAAGCTCGGTGAGCTTAGCGCGCGGCTCGGGCTCGCGGCAGCGGTATGCAGAGTCGAAACCGGCAATACCAAGACGGAGATTCTGCGTGTCGCGAATGAGGAAAGCGTGGATTTGATCATACTAGGCAGCCGCGAGCGTCACGGTCTCGCAATTCTCGTGAATTTCACTGAAGATACGGTTCTACACTCGGCTCATTGCGACGTATTGGCCATTCGATTGAAGTAGTGGAAGGTATGCGGACATCTGAGTCGACGAATCCTAGAATTCGCGTTGAGGTCGAGACTTCCTACATCGAGGAGCAGTCCGACCCGCGCGACAAGCGTTTTGTATTTTCGTACACCATCACGATTCGCAACGAGGGACAGGTGCCGGCGCGGCTGCTCACGCGGCATTGGATCATCACCGACGCGAACGGTAACGTCAAAGAAACACGCGGTGACGGGGTCGTCGGCGAACAGCCCTATTTGAAACCAGGCCAAGGATTCCGCTATTCGAGCGGTGCGGTGATCGAGACGCCCGTCGGTACCATGCAAGGCAGCTACCAGATGGTGGCCGACGACGGCCGGCAATTCGATGCGCCGATCGCGCCGTTTAGATTGGCAATGCCTGGAGTCCTGCATTAGACCGGCGGTGCCAGATGGCGCTCTACGCAATCGGCGACATACAGGGCTGCGACGTTGAATTGGAAGCGCTGCTCACGGCTCTAAGATTCTCACCGGATCGCGATCGACTCTGGTTCGTCGGAGATCTCGTCAATCGCGGGCCGGATTCCCTGAAGGTGCTGCGCAGAGTTCGTTCCCTGGGCGGCGCGGCCGGCGTGACTCTGGGGAACCACGATCTGCATCTGTTGGCCGTAGCCTTTGGCCGCGCGCAGCTGCGCAGCGACGACACGCTTACCGAGCTGCTGGCCGCTCCCGATCGCGATGCGCTTCTCGAGTGGCTCATCGGACGCCCTATGTTGATCGAGGATCGGGCGCTGAACCTGACCCTGCTGCATGCCGGATTGGCGCCGCAGTGGGATATGGCCACTGCGCGAAGCTGCGCGCGCGAGCTCGAGCAAGCCCTGCAACGCCGCCCTGAGTCATTGTTCGATCGGCTGTACGGCGATCAGCCGGATATTTGGGGCGACGATCTGGAAGGCGAAGCGCGCCTGCGATTCATCACCAACTGCTTTACGCGGCTGCGCTATGTCGACGCCGCCGGCCGATTGGTCTTGCGCGCCAAGGGATCCCCGAAAAAAGCGCAGGCGAAGTCGCTGATTCCCTGGTTCGAGGCGCCGGACGCGCGCTGGCGCGGGTCCCGCGTGGTTTTTGGACATTGGTCGACGCTGGGGTACTTCACCAATGCGGATGTCATCGGACTGGATACAGGATGCGTTTGGGGGGGACGGCTGACGGCGCTGCGGCTGGATGCGCCGAACGCCGATCCGGTACAGGTGGGTTGCGGCGGCGCTAAGGCGCCGTAGGGTTTTCGCGGCCCGCGGCTTGTTCGCCCCTCGGCACCGGCTTCAATACCTCGCCACGGATCCAATACCGGCTCACACCCGGCTCGTAAGGCACGCAGTCTACATTTTGCTTGACATCCCGTGTGGCCAGCTTCGGCAGGATTTGATGGCTAAATTCCTCCACCAATTCGCAGTCGCCGATTTCCATGTTGCGAAACGCATCGCTGGTGATGGTAAACGCCTCAAAACGCGCATCCACCGCCGCCAAATCGCCCGGGTGCCGCGGCTTCACCGTGGCTTCCGGCAGCGTCGGCGAGGAAAACACGATGTCGAGACTGGGACCGGGACCGCTAAACCTCAGGCGAAGCCCCGATTCGCCGCAGCCGATCGAGGTAATCCGCAGATCCCGGCGCGCTCCCATGTCAAGCAGAATGGCGTGCATTTTGTCGCGCAGGCCGTCACAGGTGTAACGCGACGTTCGGCCCATGTAAAAGAATTCCACGTGCTGCTTCTTCCAGACCGCCGGTATGGAATTGCCGCCATCGGCATTCGCCGATATCGCGATCATCAGACATATCCCGCTGCTCGCCCACACAGGCCGCATAGCTAACCTCCGTCCGCTTAAGACCACGCCAGTTGCGGCGAAGTTTCACCACACCGTTATAATGGCGTGATGCAAGTAGCGGCACCCTTCAACCTGCGCCGATGGATCGATCAGCATCGCGATTTGCTGCGGCCGCCCGTCGGCAACAAGCTGCTGTATCAGGACAGCGGGTTCATAGTCATGGCCGTCGGCGGTCCGAACTCGCGCAAAGACTTCCATCACGATCCCAGCGAAGAGCTTTTCCTCCAACTCGAGGGAGACATGGTGCTGAGGACCGTGCAGGACGGCCGGGTGATCGACGTGCAAATCCGCGAAGGCGACATGTTCCTGCTGCCGCCGGAAGTCCCCCATTCCCCGCAGCGCCCCGCGGGGAGCGTCGGACTCGTCGTCGAGCGCCGGCGCAATCCCGACGAGCTTGACGGCTTTTCCTGGTATTGCGAAAACTGTGGAAATCGCTTGTACCTCGAACGCATTGCCGTGCGCGACATCGAAACGCAGCTACCGGAGATTTTCTCGCGGTTTTTCTCGAGCATTCAACATCGCACCTGCGGCTCCTGCGCAACCGTCATGCAAGCACCGCCCAAGTGATGGCCGCGGACATCAATTGTTGAACCCGGAACTCTGCGCGGCAAGCGCGCTGATCCATGACGCGGCCGACCCATTGTCGGGCTTCGCGGCTGAATTCCACCATCCGCGCGACGCCGCGGGGCGCCGGTTGGTCTATCTATGCGGTCACTCGCTGGGCCTTCAGGCAAAATCGGCGGCGGAATATGTTGAACAGGAGTTGGCCGATTGGCGGCACATGGCGGTGCTGGGACATCACGCCGCGAGGCGCCCGTGGATCGCTTACCACGAACTCGCCGCCGCGCCGCTCGCCGCGCTGGCCGGCGCGATCGAGAGCGAAGTGATCGCGATGAACTCGCTGACGGTGAACCTTCATCTGATGTTGATCAGTTTCTTCAGGCCCGACGCTCCCAGAAATTGCGTATTGATCGAGAAATCGGCATTTTCGTCCGATCGCTACGCGATCGTATCCCAGCTTGAGTTTCATGGGCTGAACGCCGCGCAGCACTTGATCGAGGTTGAACCCCGCGCCGGCGCGCGGCATTTGCGGACGGCGGACTTGATCGATCGCATCGGCCGCGAAGCACCGCGGCTGGCGCTCGTATTGTTGCCCGGCGTCCAATACCTCACGGGACAATCCTTGGAGCTTGGGCCGGTGATCGATGCCGCTCGCCGCGCGGGCGCCACGGTGGGTCTGGACCTCGCGCACTCCATCGGCAACACGCTGCTGAATTTGCACGATTGGCATGCCGATTTCGCCGTTTGGTGCAGCTACAAGTATTTGAACGCTGGGCCCGGCGCTGTCGGCGGTTGCTTTGTCCACGAGCGCCATGCTCGCCGCTTCGATTTGCCGCGGCTTGCCGGATGGTGGGGACACGATAAAAGCACGCGATTCGAAATGGGACCGGAATTTCGTCCTATGGCCGGCGCGGAGGGCTGGCAGATCAGCAACCCGCCGGTGCTGTCCACCGCGCCGCTGCTGGCATCGCTGGATATTTTCCGGCGTGCGGGCCTAAATCAGCTGCGCGAGAAATCCATTTCGCTGACGGCCTACTTCCACCGCCTCATCACCGGCCTGCTGCCGGGGCTGGTCGACATCATAACGCCGGAGGCAGCGGCCGAACGCGGCTGTCAATTGAGCCTGCGCCTCGCATTGCCCGCGTTCGAGGCCAAACGCTGCCATGATCGCCTGACTGCGGCCGGTATAATCGGCGATTGGCGGGAGCCTGATATTCTGCGCCTCGCGCCCGCGCCGCTCTACAATTCGTACGGCGACGTCTACAGGGCCGTCGAGGCGTTGGCGCGCGCGGTCCGCTCGTGAGCTTAAGTCGGAGCGAGGTCGGTATCGTCGGCGCGGGCCCCACGGGCGCGCTTCTCGCGATTTTTTTGCAGCGCCTCGGCATGAAGGTTGAGATCTATGAGCGCCGGTCCGATCCGAGAAAGGAACTTAGCGCGTCGGGCCGATCCATCAATTTGGCCCTGGCCGATCGCGGAATTCACGCCCTCGCGCGAGCGGGGGTAATCGGCGACATCATCCCCGCGATGCTGCCATTGCGCGGACGGCTCATTCATGCGCCGGACGGAGCCACATCGTTGCAGCCTTACGGGCAGCGGCCGAATGAGGTCATTCATGCGATTTCCCGGCTTCGCCTCAATCAAACGCTGCTGGACGTTGCCGTGCGCAGGCACGGCGTGCAGGTTCACTTCGAGCACCCGTTGGAGGATGCGGATTTTACCGGCGCAGTGGCGCACATCCGCGACCTGCGCCAAAACCGCGTCCTCGGCGTGCCGATGCACCCCCTCCTGCTGTGCGACGGCGCGGCATCGCCGATGCGCCGCCTCATGAGCAGCCGTGGACTCATCGATGCGCGCGAGACCGAACTCGATCACGGCTACAAGGAACTGACGATTCCGGCAGGCGTGGACGGTAGGCACCGCATCGCGAAGGACGCTCTGCACATATGGCCGCGGGGAAATCACATGCTGATCGCGCTGCCGAACGAGGACGGCAGCTTCACCGCGACGCTTTTCCTGCCGCAGCGGGGCGCGGTCAGTTTCCAGAGCCTGGCCGATGCGAACGCGATCGAGCGGTTCCTCTCGAGCAGCTTCCCGGACGTGCGTGCGCTGATGCCGAATTGCGTTGCGGAATTCCAAAACCATCCGACCGGTTTTCTCGGTACCGTGTATGCAAGTCCCTGGCACTACCGAGGCATGGCGGGGTTGGTGGGCGACTCCGCGCACGCCATAGTGCCGTTTCACGGTCAGGGAATGAATTGCTGCTTCGAGGATTGCGTCGAATTCGCCGAATGTGTGCGGCGGCATTCGTCGTGGGACGCGCTGTTCGCCGAATTCGGCACCCGCCGCAAGCCGCAGACGGATGCGATCGCTGCAATGGCGCTGGAGAATTATCTAGAAATGCGCGAGCGGGTTGCCGATCCTTGCTTTCAACTTCAGCAGGCGCTCGCCTTGGAACTTGAAAAACGCCATCCGCAGCGATTTATTCCGCGCTATTCGATGGTGATGTTTCATCATGAAATACCCTACTTGCTGGCCCAGCAGCGCGGCAGCATCCAAACGCAGCTACTGGCCGGCTTGACCGCCGGCGCCGCGACATTGGCGGATGTCGACTTCGCACGCGCGGAGTCCGAAATCAAGTCGAGGCTCGCGCCCATCATGCAGGAACAGCTATCCGATCGAGCGTGACAAAGCTAAAACCATGGGAATGCGTGGCGTCTGCCTCATGGTGTTCGCGGAACGACTCGCGCCACTGCCTGTCGCGCCAGCCCGCGAAGTGAGTGTCGCCTCCCTCGATCCGCGCATGCACGAGAGTAAGATGAATGCGGCCGGCGAGCGGCAAGCACAGGCGGTAGATCTCGGCTCCCCCGATGACCATGAGCACGGAGTCGGCACCGGCGGCGCGTCGCGCCTCCTCGAGCGATCCCACCTTGGTGCAATCGCCCGGGGTAAATTCCATCGATCGGCTCAGCACGAGGTTGTTTCGTTGCGGCAGCGCCTTGCCGATCGACTCATAGGTCTTTCGACCCATCAACACGTGCCGATTGAGCGTCAGTGCTTTGAAGCGGCGCAAATCCGCCGGAAGATGCCATGGGAGCGCATTGTCGCGGCCGATGACATCATTCTCGGCGACCGCGACAACCAGCTCCAAGGCGGCTACGCCACGCTGCATTCGCTGAGAATCCATCGGGTAAGTTCCTGTAAATCGTCTCGTGCGCCGCCTCGCAGGAACCAAGGGCGCCCCCCAGCGCTCCCAGGCATCGCGCCGTTCCACATGCACCAGCAGCGACGGCAAGCGCATGTGTTCAACGCCGCAGCGGCACGCAAATGGCCTCGATGCATATGCGCTTGCTCATACGGCGATCGGCGCGTTGATGGCGGCGTGGTGCTGGTAGTCGAGAATCGCGAAATCGTCGAATGCGTAGTCGAACAGGCTCGGCGGCCGGCGCAGAAAACTCAACCGCGGCAAGGGATAGGGCTTACGCGTCAGTTGCAGATTGGCTTGGTCCCTATGATTCAAGTACAGATGGCAATCGCCGCCCGTCCAGATGAGCTCGCCGGCTTCGAGATCGCACTGCTGCGCCACCATGTGCGTGAGCATTGCATAGGAGGCGATATTGAAAGGCACGCCGAGCAATGCATCGGCGCTGCGCTGATACAGCTGGCAGGAGAGAGTGGCGTTCGCCACGTAGAACTGAAATAGGGCGTGACAGGGCAGCAGCGCCATCTGATCCAATTCACCCACGTTCCACGCACTGACGATAATGCGCCGCGAGTCGGGATTGGTTTTCAGTTGCTCAATCGCACGCGCGAGCTGATCGATTTGCCGGCCGTCGGCGGTCGGCCAACCGCGCCACTGTTTGCCGTAGACCGGACCCAAATCGCCATTCTCGTCCGCCCACTCGTTCCAAATGCTCACAGCGTTGTCGCGCAGATACTGGATATTGGTATCGCCCCGCAGGAACCACAGCAGCTCGTGGATGATCGAGCGCAAGTGCAGCTTCTTGGTCGTCACCAGGGGGAACCCGGCGGCGAGGTCGAAGCGCATTTGGTAGCCGAAAACGCTCAATGTGCCCGTGCCCGTGCGGTCCTCTTTGCGCGCGCCCGATTGAAGTATGTGGCGCAAGAAATCTAGGTATTGCCGCACCGTCACGCCTTCGCTAATTCGACGTTGCCGCTCGCCTGGTTGCGCCGATAGGCGTAAATCATCATCGCGGCGCCGAGGAGGATCATGGGGGTCGTCAGCAGCATGCCCATGGTCAGCCAATCGCCGGCCAAGTAGCCGATGTTGGCATCGGGCAGCCGCACCCACTCGACCGTGAAACGCGCGCAGCCATACACGATCAAGAATAGCCCGGTGGGTGCGAGCCGCGGCCGCGGCCGGCTAGTAAACCACCATAGCACTATGAACAACACCAAGCCCTCCAGGCTCGCCTCGTAGAGCTGCGACGGATGCCTCGCCACCAATACCCCCTGCGCATTCGGCACGCCGAATCCCCACGGAAGGTCAGTGGGTTTTCCCCACAGCTCGCCGTTGATGAAATTCCCGAGTCGGCCCGCCAGCAATCCAATGCCGGGCAACGGAGCCACGAAATCCAAGACGTCGGCGCCGTGTTTGTGTTTCGCGCGCGCGAACAGCACGGCTGCCACGAGCACCCCGGTCATGCCGCCGTGGAACGACATGCCGCCGTCCCAGATATGAAAGATATTCAGCCAATTCTCGGCAATCACGTCGTGGCCGTAAAAAATGCACCAACCTACCCGGCCGCCGACGATGACGCCGACGGCGCAGTAAAAGATAAGGTCGTCGATATCGAGCGCGGACCAAGTCGAGCCTGGCTGACGGGCGCGGTATCGCGCCAGCCACCAAGCCGCGACGAAGCCGATCAAGTACATGATGCCGTACCAATGAACGCGCAGCGGGCCGAACCCGAACACCGGGCCGATGGAAATGGCGACGGGATTTATATGTGGATAGGTGAGCATGACCTTAAGTTTACAGTAGTGAATTCCCGCATGAGTCCTGTCATTACTTCGGCTGCCCGCCAACGCGGCAAAAGTAGGCCTTCAGATAGCGCGTCTCGGGAATCGCCGGGTGCACCGGATGGTCCGGCGCCTGGCCGCCGGTCTCGAGAATTTGCAGCCGTTTGCCCGCGGCGCGCGCCGCCTTGGCGATCGCATCCTGCAGGGCCTCGGCGCTGACATGATACGAACACGAACAAGAGACCAGAATGCCGTCGTTTGCGAGAACCTGCATCGCCAATTGGTTCAAGCGCTTGTAGGCGGCCAGCGCCTTCGGCAAATCCTTCTTGCGCTTGGCAAACGCGGGCGGGTCGATCACCACGACATCGAATTGAGCGCCCTGCCGGCCCAAGGCTTCCAGCACCTCGAAGGCATCGCCCTTGCGGGTAGCCAGCTTGTGGCCGTTGCGTTCGCCGTTCTGGGCTGCCAGCTCGAGCGCTGAGCCTGAGCTGTCGACGCACAGCACTTCGGCCGCGCCGCTCCTCGCCGCGCGCACTCCCCAGGCGCCGACGTAGCTGAATACGTCCAGCACGCGCGCGCCTTTGCCAACGTACTTAGGCAGAGCTCGCCGGTTGGCGGCTTGGTCGAAAAACCAACCGGTCTTTTGCCCCTCGGCCAGCGGCGCTGAATACTTCAGTCCGTCCTCAATGACCAGTCCCAGCTTATTGAGGCTGCCCTTGGCGGCCTCGACATAGCTGGGCAGGCCCTCCACTTCGCGTGCACCGCTGTCATTCTTGAAGAGCAGCGTCTCGCATCGCAAAACTTGCAATACGGCCTGTTGAATTTGCGCCTTCAGCAGCTCCATGCCGGCGGTCCCAATCTGCACGACGCAGGCAGTGCCGTAGCGGTCGATCACCAAACCCGGCAGGCTGTCGGATTCGCCGTAGACGACGCGATAGTAGGCCTCAGCGTACAAGCGCTCTCTCATGGCGAGCGCGGCCTGTATGCGCGCGGCAAACCACGCAACATCGGGCAGCGTCCACGTCTCGAGCATGCGCGCGCTGATCAGCGATTTCGGATTGACGTAGGCCAGCCCCAGTGCACGGTCGTTGTGCGCCAGCACGCGCACCAATGCGCCCGCTTTGAATTTAGGCAGCGGTGTTTGCCGGGTGTCGACTTCGTTGCTGAAGATCCACAGATGCCCCGCGTGCAGGCGGCGGTCTTCGTTGCGCTTCAGGCGCAGCGCGGGCAATTGCGCTGCATTGTCAGGGTCGGACATCGGAGGTACTTCGGCTATAGTGGATCTCATTCTAACCGACGCGGACTCGCAACATGCAGCGCAATCGCCTTGCCGATGAGACGAGCCCGTATCTATTGCAGCACGCGGATAATCCGGTCGATTGGTATCCCTGGGGCGAAGAGGCCCTCGCCGCGGCAAAGCGCGACAACAAGCCGATCCTCCTCTCGGTGGGCTATTCGGCCTGCCATTGGTGCCACGTCATGGCGCACGAATCCTTCGAGGATCCCGCCACCGCGGCATTGATGAACGAATCATTCGTCAACATCAAAGTGGATCGCGAAGAGCGCCCGGACTTGGACAAGATTTACCAAGCGGCGCAGCAGATGATCACGCATCGTTCCGGCGGTTGGCCGCTGACCCTGTTTCTGTCTGCGCAGGATCAACAACCCTTCTTCGGGGGCACTTATTTCCCTAGAGAGGCGCGATATGGAATGCCCGCATTCGGCGAGATCCTGCGGCGCGTTGCCGAGTACTACCATGGTCACGAAGAGGAGATTCGCCGGCACGGCGCGCAGCTCAAGCTCGCTTTCGCGAGGATGTTGCCGGACAGGCCGGAGCCGGACGTTGCGCTCGACAGCGCGCCGCTCCGGCAGGCGCGCATTGCGCTCGAGCAATCCTTCGACGCGCGTTTCGGCGGGTTCGGCCAAGCTCCCAAGTTTCCTCAATCCGGCAGCGTGGAACGCTGCCTGCGGCAGTGGCATCGCACCTCCGCCGGCACGACGCCGGACCTCAAGGCTTTGAACATGGCAAGCCTGACGCTGACGCGCATGGCGGAGGGCGGCATCTACGACCAACTCGGGGGCGGATTCTCCCGCTATTCGGTGGATGATTCCTGGATGATTCCGCACTTCGAGAAAATGCTCTATGACAATGCACAACTGCTGGCGGAGTATGCGCGAGCCGGCCTTGCGACCGGCGAGCCGCTGTTTGCACGAGTCGCCGGCGAAACCGCGGACTGGGTATTGCGCGACATGCGCTCACCGGAGGGCGGTTTTTACTCGAGCCTCGATGCGGATTCCGCGGGTCATGAGGGCAAATTCTACGTCTGGACCCGGCCCGAGGTTCAGGCACTGCTCACATCCGCCGAGTACGCCGCGTTTTCGCGACGCTTCGGATTGGACCGCGACGCCAACTTCGAGGGCGAATGGCACCTGCATACTTTCGAATCGATAGACGCCGTTGCGGAATCGCTCGGTGAATCGCCGGCATCGATCAGTGCCTCGATCGATTCGGCGCGGGCAAAATTATTGGCGGCGCGCAACCAGCGCATTTGGCCGGCGCGCGATGAGAAAATCCTGACCGCTTGGAACGCACTCATGATCAAGGCGCTGGCTATCGCGGCCCGTGTGCTGGATCGCCCCGACCTCGCCGACGCCGCCACGGCCGCGGTCGATTTTCTACGCAGCAAACTGTGGCGCGACGGCCGGTTGCTGGCCACCTACAAGGACGGGCGGGCGCACTTGACTGCCTATCTCGATGACTACGCTTTTCTCGCGGACGCGCTGCTCGAGTTGCTGCAAACCCGTTGGCGCGGCAGTGACCTTGAATTCGCGCAGGACTTGATCGGCGTCCTGTTGGGCAAATTCTCGGACCCGGATGCCGGCGGCTTTTTCTTCACGGCCTCCGATCATGAACAACTTATTCATCGCAGCAAGAGCTTCGGCGACGATTCCATTCCGGCCGGTAACGGGGTCGCGGCTTCGGTTCTGTGCTGGTTGGGATACTTTCTCGGCGAGCTTCACTATTTGAATGCTGCCGAACGGACGCTCGGGACCGCGTGGCCGCTGCTTGCGCAATATCCGCAAGCTCACATGAGCTTGCTGAACGCGCTGGAGGATTTTCTCGCGCCGCCGCAAATCGTTATCATTCGCGGCCCTTTGCAAGACGCTGCGGCCTGGGCTCGGCGGCTCGGAAGTCAGTACGCGCCGACCCGCATGATATTCTCCATTCCGGACGATGCCTCCGGGCTGCCGGCGGCGCTTGCCGAAAAGCGCGTGGCGGCGGGGACCTTGGCTTATCTTTGCACCGGCATGACGTGTTCTGCGCCGATCACCGAATTGCGGGAGATCGCGCGCGAACTTGCATCGCCGGTCGCGTCGCGAACCGCGTAGATAAGGAATCATTGAGTATGAAAGGATCCACCTTGGCATCGCGCGCGCAAAATCAGCCCCGGTAAATTCGAAGAGTTCGTGTACTACGATCACCCGAGCGGCTACGAACGCGTTCGCGCCGCGATGATTTGGCTGAAGGAGAATCAGCACCCTTAGCCCGGAAACGCGCCGGAGGCGCCCAACTCGCGCGCTTCGATCTCGGCCGCTATCCGGCGCTTCAGCTCGCCGTGCGCTGCCTCGGAATACTCAGGCGCCAGATCCCAGTCCAGTGCCCAGGGGTGGAGGCTTCGCGACGAGGACGGCTCGGTCGAATGGCGCGGGAACAAGTGCGCGTGCAGCGCAGGATCCACGTTGCCGAAAATCGCATAGTTGATGCGCGTCGCCCCGGTGCTTGCGAGCATGGCATCGCCGCTCGATGCCATATCGGACAAGAACTGCGCCTGCGCCGCCGGTTGCAACGCATTCAAATGCGCAACCACCGGATCCGGGAGCAGCAGGCAATAGCCCGGAAACACCTGTCTTTCGCCCATGACCAACCAACCCGAGCGCAGCCTCGAGACCACGGCGGGGTAGTCGCCCGCGCGGCAGCGCTCCAGCATGCGATGTATGGCGGTGGGCGGCACGCTCCGCTAATTCCCCAGGGCCCTGGCGACGGTCGCTGAGTCGACAGGCGACGCCGAATTGCCGAAATTTGAGCGCACATAGGTGAGCAATGCGGCGGCGTCCTCAGCCTTCATCCAGCCGAACGATAACATCATCGTGCCGTATCGCCCGGCGGCCATGGAGGCGGGTCTTTGCCCCCTGACCACCCACAGCGCCAGCGCCGCCGGATCGCCGCGCACCACCGGGGACCCGGCCAAGCTTGGATAGACGCCGGGTATGCCCTGCCCGTTTTGCTGGTGGCACGGCACGCAGTTGGCGGTGTAAATCCGTTCACCCGCATCCGCAGCCGGCGGCGCGGCCGGCGCAGCGCCGGGAGTTGGCCCCGAGCAGGCGGCTAAGCTCTCGATGAATGCGATCAGAAATAGTGCGCTGCGCGTTTGCATAGGGTAAATCCTAGCAGACTGGCGCAGTCTGCTTGTTATCATCGCGCCATGCCGATCACGCTGGACCATCTGCGCCGCTACGCCGTCGCGCGCTCGCTGTTCAAGCCGACGACTCTCGGGCGTGCGATCGGCAAGCTCGGCTTCGTGCAAGCCGATCCGATCCGTGCTCCGGCCCGCGCCCAAGACCTCACGCTGCGCCACCGCGTTGCGGGCTATTGTGCCGGCGACCTCGAGCGCCGCTATCCGACATTGCCGCTCGAGGAGGACTATTTCGTCAACTACGGATTTCTGCCGCGTGCGCACCACGGATTGATGCATCCGCGCCCGCCGGCCGCGGCGTGGAACCCGCTGCGCCGCGCGCAGGCCAAGGCTGTCCTGGCCTTTATCCGCGAGTGCGGCGCCGCGCATCCGCGCGAGGTGGACGCGCATTTCGCTCACGGCAAGGTGACCAACTGGTTCGGCGGTTCGTCGAACGCAAGCACGCAGCTGCTCGATGAAATGCACTATCGCGGTCTATTGCGAGTCGCGCGCCGGGAGGGGGGCACGCGAGTCTTTGCCGCGCGCGACACGGCGGCGGCGGCCCAGGCCGGCACGGCCGGTTCGCGGATGGACAGGCTAGTGGACTTGGTGGTGCGCAAGTACGCGCCGTTGCCGGCAGCCAGTCTCGGTCAACTCGTGAGCCACTTGCGCGGCGGCGCGCCGCAATGGGCCTCGCAGCGCGCGGCGGCGCTCACGCGCGCCAAGCAACGCGTGGCCCATGCACGGGTGGACGGCGTCGACTGGTACTGGCCCGCGGAGGAATCGCCGGCCTCCAAGCGCTGGCGGCCCGACGACTGCGTGCGCCTGCTCACACCCTTCGATCCCATTGCGTGGGATCGCCGCCGCTTCGAGGTCTTTTGGGGTTGGGCCTATCGCTTCGAAGCGTACACACCCGCACCGAAGCGCAAACTCGGCTACTACGCGCTGCCCTTGTTATGGCACGATCGCGTGATTGGCTGGGGCAACGTGGCGGTGGCCGAAGGAACACTGCAGTGCTCCTTCGGATACAGCGGCGGCAGCGCGCCGTACGATGCGGCGTTTCGCGCCGGCCTCGACGCCGAACTCGCGCGAATGCGTTTATTTCTGGGTCTGGCGGGTTGATTCGGTGCCGGCCGGCGCGTCAACCGCGCCAGGTGCGAAAGGCGCCGGTATCCAAATGCACGAAATCGGAGCTGCGGTAATATCCGACCCCGCCTCGGCTCAAAGCCTCCGCGTGAGCCGCAAGATTGGCGCAATCAATACCGGCCACGCGCACATCGATGGCGCGCCCTTCCATGTGCAGGCTGCGGCGCGCGACGCCGCTGCCGCGCTCGCGCAGCATCTCATTGGTCCGGGGCGATCGGTAGCCGGAGATCACGCTGTATACGGGGTCGACGCCGATTGCCGAGGCCACATCGAACAAATAATCCATCAGGGGCGGATCGATGGCGTGGCGTTCTGCGGTGCGAAAATCGCGCAGCAACTCCTCGATGGCCGCGAGCGCCTCCGGAACATAGGCGCCGTCGCGAAAGAATTCGACATCCAGTCTTTCCGCGGTGTGCAGATTCATGAGTGCAATTCGTTTCACGCCGGCCGCTGCGCTCTGTTGGGCGCTGGCGAATCGCGACGGGCTGGCGGCAGCCGCAGCGCAGGCAAGAAAGCCGCCCACCTGCAGCACCCGGCGCCGGTTGGTGCTCATCGTCCGTCCTCGGGAAGAAGCCGGCCGCGATCGAGCGTCAAAACCGTGGCTCGCGGGAAGAAATTAAAATCCGTTGCCGTAGCCCAGGTGTAGGCGCCCATCGACCGGCCGAGAATCAAATCGCCCACTTCGAGCTTCGGCAGTTCCAAGTTCTCGTTGATGACATCGAAGCCATCGCAGGTGGGACCTGCCAGCACCGACGGGTGCGTGCTGCCGGAGGGCACCAGCGCTTCGACCGGGTAGTTCATGTGGTCGAACACTTGGCCGCTGTAGCTGCCGTACAGGCCGTCATCCAAGTAGTACCACCAGCGCCCATTGCGCAGCGCCCGGCCCATCACTGCCGCCACGGCCATGGCCGCGGGGGCGGCAATATAGCGCCCTGGCTCAGCGATGATGCGCACCTCCGGTGCAAGGGTCTTCAATGCCTCGCGAATCGGCGCGCAGAACTCCTCTATGGGGGTCGAACGCTGCAAATAGTCGACCGGGAATCCACCGCCGATATCCAGCGTGACAAGATTCTGGCCGCCCTGCCCGGCCTCTTGCATCAATTCCCAGCACACGCCGATCGCTTCGACGAACATGCTCGATCCGGCCGCTTGCGAGCCGACGTGAAACGACAGCCCTTCGATCTTGATGCGCAGCTGCGCCGCGAGCGCGAGCAAGCCGCCGACGGCCTGAATTTCGCAGCCGAATTTACGCGACAAATCGCAGACGGCGTCCGGGCTGTGGAACGCCACCCGGATCAACAGGGATACCTGACGCCGAAATTTCACGAACTTGCGCAATTCGTCGGGGTTATCGATGACGAACGTTCTGACGCCGTAGGCCAGCGCGGTACGGATGTCGCTGTCGCGCTTAATCGGGTGCGTGTGGATGCATCGTTCCGGCGCCACCCCCATGCGCCTGACAAGATCGACCTCTCCATTGGTCGCCAGATCGAAGTACGCGCCCGCATCGCGCAGCGTCGCGATCACCGGCGCCTGCGGCAGCGGCTTGAGCGCGTAGTGCAGATCGACGCCCGGCAACGCCGCCGCGAGCCGGTGGTACTGCTGGCGCAGGCGCTGCGCATCGACGATGAACAGGGGCGATCCGTAGCGCGCCACCAGGTGCTGAATCGACTCGCGGGCGAACGGATCCTGCGTAGGATCCAGCTCCGGCGTTTCGACGGCGGATGCACTGGGAATTCCGGATACCTTGGCCAAATCCTTCTCCTAGCCCGCGCTCAGCTCGAGGTCATCCATGTCCATTCCCACGCCGCTCGCTCGCTGCAGGCGATCGAGGATCGCCGCCCATCGCTCGCCCTGCGGCAATTCCTGCACGAGAATTCTACTGCACCCCGCCCGATCGAGCGTGCGCAAATGATTGTAGAGATTGTGGGCATACGTGTCGGCCTTTTTACCCGCATTGATCCACGTCATGTAGCGCTGCGTATTCAGCGGCGGCCGCATGGCGAGCACTGCCACCTTCTCCTGCCGCGCCGCTATCTCGCCCGCTCGCGCTTCCATCTCGTCCGAGGACACGATCTCGAGCGGCGTGGAAGGCGCGTAATGCAGCATTTGGTCCCCGGGCGCGCGCGGCGCGGCGCCGCCTTGCGCAAGCTCGCCCACCGTTTGTTCGAGCTGCGAACGGGTGATGAGCCCGGGACGCAGCAAGCGCACGGTATTATCCAAGCAAGAAACGATGGTCGATTCCAAACCGATGGGCGATTCTCCTCCATCCAATATGACGCGGATCGCCTCGCCGAACTCTTCGCGCACATGCTCGGTTTTCGTCGGACTCAAGCGGCCATAGCGATTGGCGGAGGGGGCAGCGATGCCGCCGCCGAAGGCGGTCAACAGCTGCTGCGCCATCGGGTGCGACGGCACTCGAATGCCGATGCTGTCTTGGCCGCCGCTGACGATGTCGTTGACGTGGTCCGCCTTCGGCAGAATCAGCGTCAAGGGACCCGGCCAGAACTTAGCCGCCAATTGTTCGGCGAGCGGCGGCACCTCCGATACCCAGCGATGCAAGTATCGCGGATTGTCCAAGTGAACGATCACGGGATGGTCCGCCGGACGGCCCTTGACCTCGAAAATCTTGCGCACGGCGGCCGGATTCGAGGCGTTCGCGCCGAGTCCGTAAACCGTCTCGGTCGGGAATACGACCAGGTCGCCGGCGCGCAAGGCCTCGACGGCTTCTTCGATTTCAGTCTGTGTAGCTCTTACCACACACGCATGATATCAAGACTGCGGCACCAGCAAGCGCCGCAAAATGAATGTCGCAAAAGAGCTACATGAGGTAATTTCGCGGTCAAGGCGACTGCGCCATGGTCACGTCCGGCGGATCAAGCGCGGTGCGGGTCCAGCTGCCGTCGCTCTGCCGATCGAGTTCATAAGCCGGCCAGTAATGCTTATCGAGCTTCAGGGTGATGACATCCACTTGGCCGTTCCAGCTCACCGTCTTCAACCGCACCGATGCCCTGCTGGACTTACCGCTGACGGCCTTGATGAAGGCGTCGAGATCGGCCGTGGGTTGGCCATCGACCTCAACGATGCGCCGGCCGGCATACAGTCCGTAACGCGTGGCGGGCGAACCGTAGAAGAAAAATGACACGAAGACTCCGTAGGGAGCGATGTCGCGTTGCGCCGCCATCGCGCGGTGCGGCGCCTGTAGGGTGGCTCCCGCCCAGATCAGTATCCGATCGATTCCGCGGCCATTGAGCGCAACGGTTTTCAACTGCAGCGTTTTCTCCGCGCCGTCCCGCCAAACGGTCACGGAGACTTCGGGCTTCTGCACGGCGCGCTCCACCTCGCGAAATCGATTCACCACATTGCCGTCGATCGCGAGCACTAGATCGCCGGGCTCAAGCAAGGTCGCGGCGGGCGATCCGGCCACCAGTCGATCGATTCCCAGCACCTGCCGGCGTTGCGCATTATGTTCTTCGAAGCGCCGCACCCACTCCTCCGGCAGCCCCAAGTCGCGCGCGCCGGCCAAGGACTGCACTGAGAATTCGGCCTCGAAGGAATACAGCGGGCGGCCATCGGTGACGACATTGATCATTTCCGTGACCAGGTCGGCCGGCATGCCGCGATAGGTTTGCTCGAGCTCGCGCGAAGTCTCGAAGGCAAAGCTCGACCATAGGGCGAGCACTTCGCCTTTGGAATTCGCCAGCACACCGTCGAAATCGGCGGGCGGATTGATCAAGCTCACCGCCTCCAAATTGCTTTCCCGGAAGCGCAGCGTGCGCGACAGGGGCAAGGACACCACATCGACGCTGGAAATCTGCGTTTTCTCCGACAGGATCTTCGAGTCGCTGCGTTGGCCCACGACCCACACATCCTCGCCCGCACTCAGCTCCCTGGTGACGAACGTAGCAGCGCGGACCGGCGTATCTCCGATCGACTTCGGATCGTAGGAGACCACCGCGAGGTTGTGCAGCGGATGAATGAACACGACTTTTCCCGGCACCTCGACGGTGCCGGCAAAGGTGACGCGAACATCGCCCATCGCGACCGGTACCGTGTTGCGGTCTATCGCCACCAGACCGCGCTTGGCATCGAGGATCACTCCGGTCCCGTGATAATTCTTCTCGGTCACCCCGGACACCGAATAGGGCATGTCGAAGTTGACCGTCACCAGTGACGGGGCCAGCCGATCGATGCGTTCGTCGCCGGTCTTTGCAAATTGCGTCGCGGCCGGTTTCAGCGGTACCGGAGCGGGGCCTGTGGCGATATTGATGCACGGCCAAATACCCAGAGTATCGTCGCGTTTGCACTTGCGCGCAGGGAACCAGCGCCTGTCCATGCGAATCACCTTGAGCTGCATTGCCCGCGGATCTTCGAGGGTCACGTAGCGCACCGGTGCAAGCGCGCCGTCGGCGAGATCCGCAAGGGCCGCTTCGAAATCGGCCAGTTTCGTGATTTTCTTGCCGTTGAACGAGCTGATCAGAGCTGCCCGCGGAATGCCGGCACTGCCGAACACATAGCCGGGGTGCGCAACATAGACTCCCTGAATCGGCAGGTTGAAGTGCCGGGCTTGCTGGTAGGACAGGTTATGGACCACGGCCTCGCCGAACTCGATGTACTCATCGGGGGTAATCGCGCTCAAATTCTGCACCACAAGGGCGTGGCGCATGATCTGCTTGCCGCGTTGTATTTCGAGCTTGATCGGCAGGCCGACATGATTGTCCAGCACATCCTCCAGCGCGAAGAATTCCGGTACCGGCTTGCCGTCAATCGAGATGAGCATGTCGCCCGGCGACAAGATGCCGTCGGCCACCGACCCTGGCTGCACATCGTCGACCACCAGCATGCCGGTCAAATTGGGATAGGCGCTGCGCATGCGTGCTTCGGTGTCGGAATTGAGTCCTAGGCGCCGCAGTTCGTCATACGGCGTATATTTGAAAACCGTTTCCAGCGTCCCGCGCGGCACCGGCTTGCCGGCATCGATGAACTTAAGCGCCCGGGTAATCGCCGGGAGCGGCAAATAGAAGCTCGACGCCGCGCCCGTCGCGCCCCCGGCATTGAGCGCCACCACGCGCCCCTCGATGTCGATCACCGGCGAGCCCGATGAGCCCCCGGAGGTGCTCGACGCCGCTTGGTAGTAAAACGTGTTGAAGTCGTTGTACTTGCCGTAGCCGTATTCCGGAGCCTCGCGATCCAGGCGCGCCAGGGTGCCGGCGAGAATCGACAACTGCTCGCCGGCGTCGTTCCCCACCACGCGAATCTCGCGGCCGATCACCGCGCCAGCCGGATAAAGCGGCAGTTCGGCCGGCTTGATGAATCGCAGTTTCGCCGGATTGTAGTGATAAATGCCGAAGTCATGCACCGGGTCGCGATAGATCGGGTAGAGCTGCACCTCCTCTCGGTTCAGGAAGGTGGCTTGGGCGGTCACCGGCCCCGGCGTGACTACGTGACGATTGGTCAGAATCAGGCCCCGTTTGGCGTCGATCACAAAACCGGTCGCCTGCGCAGTCGTGTTCCATTCCGTA
Organism: Gammaproteobacteria bacterium; assembly: GCA_003132425.1. Taxonomy (GTDB): domain Bacteria; phylum Pseudomonadota; class Gammaproteobacteria; order Steroidobacterales; family Steroidobacteraceae; genus Bog-1198. Next base: position 28,175 of record PKXS01000097.1, read on the forward strand.
TCGAAGGCTCGCGTGCTGTCGATTTGAATGCTCACCACGCCGGTGGCGATCCTTTCCAGCGTTTGCGCCCAATTGGCCGGAGAGGCGGAAGCGCCGGGAATCCCGGGAGTCGTCGGCGCAGTCGCCGCGAATGCAGTTGTCATCGCCAAGACGCACAGTGACGGAAGCAGTGACTTGCTGATCATGCATATCCTAAGGTTAGATTCATTCAGTGCACGTGATCCGACAGGATCAGCAGCCACACGGTTCCTAACAACGCGAAACTCAGCATCACCGCGGCAGATCCCATGTCTTTCGCCATTCCTGCCAGCGGGTGGCGCTCGGTGCCGGATCGGTCGACCACGGCCTCGACGGCGCTGTTCAATATCTCGACCACCAGAATCAGCAGCATCGGACTCACCAGCAAGGCACGCTCGACACCTGTGCGGCCCAGATACAGTCCGCCGGGAATGACCAGAAGGGCCAGCGACACCTCTTGGCGAAACGCCGCCTCTTCCCGCCAGGTATGCACAAAACCTTGGAAAGAATAGCCGAAGGCGCGCAGCAAGCGCGTGATTCCGGCCGGTTTCTGCCTATCGGTCATTCAAGGGGCGGGCACCCACGCCAAGTCGAGCTGTTTCGCGGCACGCACGTCGTCCAGTCTGCGGACCGGCATGGTATGCGGAGCCGAGGTGAGTTTTCCGGGCTCTTGTTCCATTTCTCGCCGAATGGCGATCATGGCCTCGCAGAAACGATCCAGATCTTCTTTGGTTTCGGTTTCGGTGGGTTCGATCAGCAGGCATTCAGGCACCAGCAGGGGGAAGTAGGTGGTCGGGGCATGAAAGCCATAGTCGAGCAGACGCTTCGCGACGTCCATCGCCGTGACCTGGTAGAGCCTGTTCTCCCGCTTCAATGTGATGATGAATTCATGGCTGGCGCGGCGCTTAGGATAGGCCGCTTCGTAGCCCGCCGCCTGCAGGCGCTTCATCAAGTAATTCGCGTTGAGCGTGGCGAATTCGGCGACGCGCACCATGCCCTCCCGGCCCAACATCCGCATGTAGATAAAGGCGCGCAGGTTGACGCCGGCGTTGCCCATGAAGCCCGACAACCGGCCGATCGATTGTGGCACGTCGCGTTCGCTCAACCAGCGAAACTGCGAGGAGTCTTTGCCGACCATGGGAATCGGCAGGTACGGCAGCAGGCGTGCGCCGACTCCCACTGCCCCCGATCCGGGACCGCCTCCGCCGTGCGGCGTCGAGAAGGTCTTATGCAGATTCATGTGAATCACGTCGAATCCCATGTCGCCCGGGCGAACCTTGCCGAGTATCGCGTTCAAATTGGCGCCGTCGTAGTACAGCAGCCCGCCGGCATCGTGAACCATTTTCGCGACCTGCGCGATCTTGTGCTCGAAGACGCCGAGTGTCGACGGATTCGTGAGCATGATGCCCGCCGTCTTTGGACTTAGCGCGGCCCGCAGCGCCTCGACATCGACATCGCCGTTGCCATCGCAGGGAATCTCTTTGACAGTGCAGCCGCACATCGCGGCGGTGGCGGGATTGGTGCCGTGCGCCGCCTGCGGCACGATGATTTCGCTGCGCGCTAAATCGTTGCGCGCGCGATGGTAGGCGCGAATCATCGCAACGCCGGCGAACTCGCCCTGCGCGCCGGCCATGGGCGTCAGGCTCACGCCTTGCATGCCGGTGATGGCCTTCAGCATCTCCTGCAGCTCATACATGCATGCGAGGAACCCTTGGGGTTCGGGTGCAAGTGGATGCCTCGACAAAAATTCCGGCAGCATGGCGTAGGTGTTGCACGCCTTGGGGTTGTACTTCATGGTACAGGAGCCCAAGGGATAGAAATGCGTGTCGATGGAGAAATTCATCTGCGACAGCCGCGTGTAGTGGCGCACTGTCTGCAATTCGGAAACCGCCGGCAGCAGGGGTGGGGTCACGCGCCGCATATGCGCGGGAATTTCGTCCGGTGCCGTACCCGCGACGCGCGGCGGAAATTGACTGCTTGCATGACGTCCCGGCTTGCTCAATTCGAATATGACCGGTTCCCGCAGTTGGAGTTCTGACATCATGCGTCCTTTATGCAGCTTCGCCCGAGCGCGCGCCGTTCATTACATCGGATAATGCGGACGTATAGGCTTCAATATCGGCCTCAAGCTTCGTTTCCGTGGCGCAGACCAGCAGCGCGTGTCCCAATTCCGGAAAGGCGTGCCTAAGATCGAGCCCACCCAGGATTCCACGATGCGCCAGCGCCGCGAGCACGGGCGCCACCGGCCGATCGAGCAGCAGCACGGCTTCGTGGAAGCGCGGCGCGGTAAAGGCGAGCCTGACGCCCTTGACCCGCGTGAGTGCGGCCGCCAAATCGTGCGTGCGCTGTACACTGGCGGCGGCGACGCGCTCCAGCCCTTCCGCACCGAGCAGCGCCAGGTAGATCGTCGCGGCAGTGACCATGAGGCCTTGGTTCGTGCAGATGTTCGATGTCGCCTTGCTGCGTCGAATGTGCTGTTCGCGTGCCTGCAGCGTTAAGCTGAACCCCGGCCGCCCCTCCACGTCCACGGTGCCCCCGACGATTCGGCCCGGCATTTGCCGCACGTACTGCATTCGCGTTGTCATGAAGCCGAAATACGGGCCGCCCGAGGAAAGCGGCACGCCCAGCGCCTGTCCCTCGCCGCAAACGATATCCGCGCCCTGTGTGCCCTCGAAAACTTGGCCCCACCGGCCGGGCGGCTTGAGCAGCGCCAGCGACGTTGGATTCACCACCGCGATCAGCAGAATCTTGTTGGCATGCGCCCAGTCAGTCAGGCTGTCGACTTCCTCCAAGTTGCCAAAGAAATTCGGTTGCTGAACCACCAATGCCGTGAAATCTTGACCATTGTAGGCCTGCAGAGATTCCAGCAGCGTTCGCCCCTGTCCGCGATCGAAATCCACCGGCTCGAAACTGATGTCTTGATTGCCGGCGATCGCGCGCGCAACTTGCGCGTAGGTCGGATTCAGCGAACGCGGCAGCAACACGCGGCGCGAGCTCGAGGCGCGGTTCGAACGCACCGCCATCAGACAGGCCTCCGCAAGCGCGGATGCGCCGTCATAAAGCGAGGCATTCGATACTTCCATCCGCGTCAAAGCGCACATCATCGATTGAAATTCGTAGATGAGCTGCAACGTGCCTTGGCTCGCCTCGGCTTGATAGGGTGTGTAGGCGGAGTAGAACTCGCCGCGCGTGGCGATTGCCCATACGGGTGCCGGGATATGATGCTCATAGGCGCCGGCGCCGATGAAGCTCAACGGCCTTCCGTCGCGCGCCGCGCGCTCCATAAGCAGGCGCCCCACCTCCATTTCCGACAGGGCCGGCGGCACGCCGTCGAGCGCCTTTATTTTCAGTTCGGGAGGTATTTCATCGAACAAGTCTTCGATGGACCTCACCCCGATGAGTTCGAGCATGCGGGCCACATCGTCGGGGGTATGCGGTATGAACGCCACGGTGGCCCCTACTTGGCTTCGTCGGTCAATGTGCTCGCATAGTCGCCGGCACTCATGAGCGGGGCGCTCGCGCCGGGAGAATCGACTTCGATCCGTATCAGCCACCCCGCGCCGTAGGGTTCCTGGTTCAGCAGTTCCGGCCGGCTTGCCAAGTCCGCATTACTCGCCGTGACCTTGCCGCTGACCGGGCTGTACACATCCGAGGCCGCCTTGACCGACTCGACCACGGCGCAGCCTTCGCCTGCCTTCAGGTGGCGGCCCACTTCCGGCACCTCGACAAACACCAAATCGCCGAGCGCGCCCTGCGCATGATCCGTAATGCCGATCTCAACCTGCCCGTTCGGCAGCCGGCGCACCCACTCGTGACTGCGGGTGTACTGCAATTCGCTGGGAATACTGCTCAAAGCGATTTCTCCTTCACTATGTTGGAATCAATGCCTTGCCATGGCGCACGAACGGCGGCTTGACGATGCTGGCCGCGTGCAGCTTGCCGCGAATGTCGACCTGCACTCGCGCTGCGGCTGCCCTCGGCACGCGAGCCAGCGCAATCGACCGGTTTAGGGTCGGCGAGAAGGTGCCGCTCGTGACTTCGCCGAAGGCCGCATCCGAGCCTGCGCCCGTGATCACTTTCTGATGGCTGCGCAGCACTCCGCGGTCTTCGAGCAGCAAGCCCACGAGTTGGTTCCCGGCGGCGGACCGAGCTTGCTCAAGCGCCGCGCGCCCGATGAATTCGCGATCAATGGGATCGAAGGCCACCGTCCATTCCAGACCCGACTCCAAAGGGTGATGCGCTTCATCCAGGTCATTGCCGTAAAGGCACATGCCCGCCTCCAGGCGCAGCGTATCCCTTGCGCCCAAGCCCGCGGGTGCGATGCCTTGACGCCCAAGCGCTGCCCACGTTGCGGGGGCGTCCGCGGCGGGGAGCATGATCTCGAAGCCATCCTCGCCGGTATAACCGGTGCGCGCGATGAACCAAGCGCCAAACTCGGCGCCGACAAACGGCTTTAAGTCAAGGGCGGCGGCGCGGCGGCTCTCGGGCAGCAGCGCAAGCACCTTGACCCGTGCTTGCGGCCCCTGCGCCGCGATCATCGCCAGATCGCTGCGATCCCGTACGGCGACCGCGAAGCGCGCCGCGCGCTCGCGTATCCAAGCGAGGTCCTTGCCGCGCGTTCCGGCGTTGATGACCAGGCGAAACCAGGATTCCGTCAGGAAGTAGACGATCAAGTCGTCGAGCACGCCGCCGCTCGGCAAGAGCATGCAGGAATACAACGCCTTGCCCGGCACTTTGAGCCGATCGACGTCGTTGGCCAGCAAAGACTTCAGGAATTCGCGCGACCTGGCGCCGGTCACATCGACGACCCCCATGTGCGACACATCGAACATGCCCGCATCGCGCCGCACCGCGTGGTGCTCTTCGATCTGCGAGCCATAGTGCAAGGGCATATCCCAACCGCCGAAGTCGACGATTTTCGCGCCTTGCAGTACATGGCTGTCGTAGAGCGGGGTCTTCAGGCCCATCGCAACCTCGCTGCGAATGAATTCAAAGGACACACGGCACTTTCGTGCCGCGCCCCTCTGTCCTTCGGACCTGAGAGATCAAGCGCCAATGCGCGCTGTTCCCCTTCGGTGGACCTGCACCATTGACGATGCGATCGCTCTCCAGAGATCGCGAGAGACTGCCGTTCATGTGCCTGAGCGTTTCCGGGCGGTTGCGCCTTCGGCGGTCCTTAAGATTTAAGGACTCTCTCCGGACAGCTCTTGTCGCGATAGGTGAATGATACACGATCCGCTTCAGGTCATGGCAAGACCGGCATAGAATTCGGCCGATGAAGCACCACATTTTGGTTATCGTGTCGATGCTCGGCGCGCTATGCGCGCCGGCCGCACCNNCGGCCGCACCGGCCGCACCGGCGGGTTCCACGCCGTCCGATACGAAGGCGCGGCTGGAAAAGATCTACGACGCCGCGTGGCAGCGATGGCTGCGCGAAGATCCGACCATGGCGACCAGTGTCGGCGATCCGCGCTACAACGATCGCTGGCCCGATTTGTCTCTCGCGGCAATCCAGAAATCACATGAGATGGATTCAGCCGCACAGGCGCAGCTCGCCGCCATAGGCACCGCCGGCCTGTCGCCGGCAGATCGGCTGAATTTCGCCATCGTCAGAATCGAGATCGAGCGCCGCACCGCAACTTGGGCCTTCAGGCCTTATGTTTACGCGATCAGCCATCTGGGGAGTCTGCAGAGCGCGGGCAGCATCCAGACCGCCAACGAGATTGCCGACATCTCGCCTTTCGCTACCGTAAAGGACTATGAAGATTGGATTGCGCGTCTGCGTAGTTTCGGCCCTTACGTCGATCAAGTTACCGCGCTTCTGAAGGAGGGGATTCGCGAAGGACGCACGCAACCCCGCGTCATCATGCAGCGGATCACCCCGCAGCTCGAGGCGCAACGGGTTTCGAAGCCGGAAGACAGCCCATTTTTTTCGCCGTTCAGAAAAATACCGGCGTCCTTTGCCGGCGCCGACCGCGAACGGCTCATGGCCGCGGGGCGCGAGGCGATTGCCACGAGCGTGCTGCCGGCGTTCGCCCGCTTCGAGAAGTTTTTTACCGGCGTCTATCTTCCCGCCTGTCGCGACAGCATTGGAATTTCCGACACGCCTGATGGCCGGCCCTTCTATCGTGAATTGATCGCCTATCACACCACGACCCAACTGACGGCCGACGTGATCCACAACATCGGACTGGCGGAGGTCAAACGCATCCACGGCGAGATGGACAAAATCATTGCGGCGGTCGGTTTCAAGGGCGATTTTCTGGCGTTCGCGCACTACCTGCGCACCGACCCGAAGTTCTTCTACACCGACCCGAACGATCTGTTGCACGGCTACATGGTCATCGCGAAGAGCATCGATCCGAATCTCGTGAAGCTTTTCGGCAAGCTGCCGCGTACTCCCTATGGCGTACGCGCGGTTCCCGACACGAGTGCGCCGAATACCACGACCGCCTACTACCAGCCGCTGGCAAGCGACGGTTCCCGCCCCGGATACTTCTACGTCAACCTCTACAAGCCCGAAGCACGGCCGAAATGGGAAATGGAGGTGCTGACCAGTCATGAAGCGGTGCCCGGCCATCATTTGCAACTGGCGCTGCAGTACGAGAATGCCGCCGGCGTGCCGATGATTCGGCGCATGGCGGACTTCACCGCTTATGTCGAAGGCTGGGCCCTGTATGCGGAAAGCTTGGGCGACCCGTTAGGTCTCTATACCGACCCGTATCAGAAGTTCGGTCAGCTCACCTACGATATGTGGCGCGCCGTGCGCCTGGTCGTGGATACCGGCATCCACGCGCAAGGGTGGACCCGCCAACAGGCCATCGACTACTTCAAGGCCAATGCGCCGAAGAGCGACCTTGATATCACCAACGAAATCGATCGCTACATCGCTTGGCCGGGCCAGGCGCTCGCCTACAAGGTCGGGCAGATGAAGATATTCGAGCTGCGCGACGCCGCCAAGCGGGCATTGGGGCCACGCTTCGATATCCGCGAATTCCACGATGAGGTGCTCTCCACGGGCGCGGTGCCCTTGTCGGTGCTGGACAAGGTCGTTCGCGACTGGATTGCCGCAAAGCAGGGCCCGGCCGCGAAGTAGAGCTTGAATTCGCTTGGGTGGGATACGAGGGACCATCAAGGTAGAATACAGTCCATGAGTTCGCGAAGAAAATCCCTTGCAGTCAAAGTCGGTGCCGTGACGATCGNNATGACCAACACCGACACGGCGGATATCGACTCGACCGTGGCGCAAGTGATCGCGCTCGCGCGCGCAGGCTCCGAGCTGGTACGCGTCACGGTCAACAACGACGAGGCCGCCGCCGCCGTGCCGCACA
>PKXS01000124.1:0-200 GCA_003132425.1 Gammaproteobacteria bacterium
CGTGCAGATCGTGAACGAGCCTGGCAAGACGCGCCGCTTTGGCGGGCGCACGGGCCGCACGCAGGACACGAAGAAGGCGTACGTGAGTCTCGCGCAGGGCCAGACGATCGACTACGAGGCGAGGGCCAAGGCATGAGCCTGATCAAGTACAAGCCGACCTCCCCCGGCACACGCTCGGTGATCAAGGTCGACCGCTCGCA
>PKXS01000124.1:235-165435 GCA_003132425.1 Gammaproteobacteria bacterium
AGCAGCAGTACCGCATCATCGACTTCAAGCGCGACAAGGACGGCGTCGCAGGTGTGGTCGAGCGCATCGAATACGATCCAAACCGCACCGGTCACATCGCGCTCATCTGCTACGCGGACGGCGAGCGCCGCTACATCCTCGCGCCCAAGGGCGTCGTCCCCGGCGATGAGATCCGCTCCGGCGCCGATGCGCCGATCAAGCCGGGCAACGCGCTTCCTCTGCGGCATATCCCCGTCGGCAGCACGGTGCACAATGTCGAGTTGAAAGTCGGCAAAGGCGGCCAGCTGGCGCGCAGCGCGGGCGGTTCGGCGCAATTCGCGGCGCGCGAAGGCATGTACGCCAGCTTGCGATTGAAGTCCGGCGAAATGCGCAAGATTCATGTCGATTGCCGCGCCACCATCGGCGAAGTCGGCAACGATGAGCATAATTTGCGCGTCTTCGGCAAGGCCGGCGCGGTACGCTGGCTCGGCGTGCGTCCGACGGTGCGCGGCGTCGTGATGAACCCGGTGGATCACCCTCACGGCGGCGGCGAAGGCAAGTCCGGCCAAGGCAATCCGCATCCGGTGAGCCCGTGGGGCTTGCAGACCAAGGGCAAGAAGACGCGCCGCAACAAGCGCACCGACGGCATGATCGTGCAGCGCCGCAAGAACAAACGAATCTAAGAGATCTGGAGATAACTGTGCCGCGTTCGCTCAAGAAAGGCCCGTTTGTGGATCTGCACCTTGCCAAGAAAGTGCAGACGGCCAGTCAAAAGAATGACCGCCGTCCGATCAAGACATGGTCGCGCCGCTCCATGGTCATCCCCGACATGGTCGGCTTGACCATCGCCGTGCACAACGGCCGTCTGCATGTGCCCGTGCTGGTCTCGGAGAACATGGTCGGCCACAAGCTCGGCGAGTTCGCCCCCACGCGCACCTTCAAGGCGCATTCCGGCGACAAAAAAGTGTCGGTAGCGGAGTAAGGCATGCAGACCAAAGCAGTTTTACGGTACGCGCGCATCTCTCCGCAGAAATGCCGCTTGGTGGTGGACACGATTCGCGGCAAGTCCGCGACGCTGGCGGTCAACACCCTTAAATTCATGCCGAAGAAGGGCGCCAAGATCGTTCTCAAGGTGCTCGATTCGGCGATTGCCAACGCGTACAACAATTTCAATGCCGATGTCGATGATCTGAAGGTGACGCGGGTCGAGGTAGATCCGGCGCCGATGCTCAAGCGCTTCCACGCGCGCGCCAAAGGGCGCGGTGTGCGCATCGCCAAGCGCAACAGTCATATCCTGGTTCAAGTGTCCGACGGCAAGCGAGAGGCCTAATGGGTCAGAAAGTAAATCCGATTGGCATTCGTCTTGGCATTACGCGCGACTGGTCGTCGAAGTGGTATGCCGGGACCAAAACGTTTGCCTCGAATATCCACACCGATTTCCTGGTGCGGCAATACCTGAATAAGAAGCTTGCCGATGCGTCGGTGAGCCGCATTCATATCGAGCGAGCCGCGCGGCGCGCCAACATCACCATTCATACGGCGCGGCCGGGAATCGTGATCGGCAAGAAGGGCGAGGACATCGAGAAGCTACGCACCGGCGTGGCGAAGATTTTGGGGATGACGATGCATGATGTGCGTCTGAACATCGCCGAGATTCGCAAGCCCGAGCTCGATGCCAAGCTGGTCGCCGAAGGAATCTCGCAACAGTTGGAGAAGCGCGTGATGTTTCGCCGCGCCATGAAGCGTGCGGTGACCAACACCATGCGATCGGGAGCGCTCGGCATCAAGGTCCGCATTTCCGGGCGCCTCAACGGATCGGAAATAGCCCGTACCGAGACCAATCGCGAGGGGCGCGTGCCCTTGCACACGTTTCGCGCCGACATCGACTACGGTCTCGCCGAGGCGCAGACCACGTACGGCGTTATCGGCATCAAGGTGTGGATATTCAAAGGCGAAATCTTCGAGCATCCGGAAGGCGAAGGGGTCGAGGCAGATGCCGAGGCCGCTGCAAAACCCGCGGAGTCCGCGGCGCCGGCCACCGGTTGAATTAGGTAACACAGCATGATGCAGCCGAAGCGGACCAAGTTCCGCAAACAATTCAAGGGCAAGATATCGGGCAGCGCGTACCGCGGCAACTCCGTTGCGTTCGGCGAGTACGGTTTGAAGGCCACCGATCGTTGCCGTATGACGGCGCGCGAAATAGAAGCGGCGCGCCGCGCCATTTCCCGTCACGTAAAGCGCGGCGGCCGCATTTGGATACGCGTGTTCCCGGACGTGCCGATCACGCAGAAGCCGCTCGAAGTGCGCATGGGCAGCGGCAAGGGCAACGTCGAATATTGGGTTGCCAGGGTGTTGCCCGGCAAGGTGCTGTTTGAGATCGAAGGGATGAGCGAGGAAACCGCCCGCGAGGCTTTCCGTCTTGCTTCGGCGAAGCTCTCCGTGTCGACCGCATTCGTCAAACGCCAAGTCCGAACATGAAGGTGCGTACATGAAGGCGAAAGATCTGCGCGACAAGGCGCCTAACGTTCTCGGCGAGGAGCTGCTGAAGCTGCGCCGCGAGCAATTCAACTTGCGCATGGCGCGCGCCACCGGCCAGGCGGCGAAGCCGGATCAGTTTGCGAAAGTGCGCAAGAACATTGCGCGCGTGAAGACGGTGCTTGCCCAATCCAGGGTCAGCGGAGGTAAGGCTTGATGTCGACCGAATCTCAATCCACCGCAGCGGCCCCGGGCGCCGCGCCGGTACCCGGACAGCGGCTGCTGACCGGCAAGGTCGTCAGCAACAAGATGGACAAGACGATCGCCGTGTCCGTCGAGCGGCTGGTCAAGCATCCGACGTACGGCAAGTACATCCGCCGCACGACCAAGCTTCTTGCCCACGATGAGAACAATGAGTGCAAGGAAGGCGATACGGTTTCCATCAAGCCGTGCCGTCCGATGTCGCGTCGTAAATCATGGGTGCTGGTGCGCGTCGTAGATCGCGCCCGCGCCGAATAGGGAACCGACATGATCCAGATGCGAACCATATTGAATGTGGCCGACAACAGCGGCGCCAAGCGGCTGATGTGCATCAAGGTGCTCGGCGGCTCGAAGCGCCGCTACGCGGCGGTGGGCGATGTCATCAAGGTGAGCGTCAAGGACGCGATTCCGCGCGGCAAAGTCAAGAAAGGCGAGGTGTACGACGCCGTGGTCGTGCGCACCCGCAGCGGCGTGCGCCGCGCCGACGGCTCGCTGATTCGTTTCGACACCAATGCGGCGGTGCTGCTGACCAACAAACTCGAGCCCATCGGCACGCGCATTTTTGGACCCGTGACGCGCGAGCTGCGAAATGTGCAGTTCATGAAGATTATCTCGCTCGCGCCGGAAGTACTTTAGGAAAGGGCCGATGAAAAAGATTCGCAAAGGCGACACGGTGGTGTTGATCACCGGTCGGGACAAGGGGCGCCGCGGCGCCGTCATCGAATTGCTGGCGGACGATCGCGTGCGTGTCGAGGGACTGAACATGTCCAAAAAGCACCAGCGTCCCAATCCGCAGATGGGCGTTCAGGGCGGCATCATCGAACGAGAAGCGCCGTTGCACGTGTCGAATGTCATGATTTTCAATCCGGCCACCCAGAAGGGCGATCGCGTGGGCTTCAAGTCGCTGGCGAACGGCCGCAAGGTGCGAGTGTTCAAGTCGAATCAAGAAATGGTCGACTCGAAATAACGAGTGAAACGATATGGCAAGACTGAAACAAATTTATCGCGAGAAGATCGTGCCGGAGCTGAAGAAAAGCCTGGGACTCAAGAACACGATGCAGGTTCCGCGAATTCTCAAAATCACGGTCAACATGGGCGTGGGTGAGGCCGTGGCCGACAAGAAGGTGATGGACGCCGCGACCGCGGACATGGCGAAGATCACCGGCCAAAAGCCGGCGGTGACCAAGGCAAAGAAGTCTGTCGCCACTTTCAAGGTGCGCGACGGGCAAGCAATCGGCTGCAAAGTGACCTTGCGGGGCGCGCGCATGTACGAATTCTTGGATCGCCTGGTGAATATCGCCATCCCGCGTATTCGCGATTTCCGCGGCATCAGCACGCGCTCCTTCGACGGCCGCGGTAACTACAGCCTGGGCGTCAAAGAGCAGATCATTTTTCCGGAAATTCAGTACGACCAGATCGATCAAATCCGTGGAATGGACATCACCATCTCCACCTCAGCCGCGGACGACAAGCACGGACGCGCGCTGTTGGAAGCCTTCAACTTTCCGTTCCGCAAGTAGGGTAGCTCATGGCCAAGACGAATATGCTCATGCGTGAGAAGCGCCGCCTCAAGGTGGCGAAGAAGTACGCTTCCCGACGCGCTGAACTCAAGGAGCTGATCCGCGACCCGAAGACCGGTCCGGAAGAGCGTGCCGAGGCGCAGGTAGAACTGCAGCAGCAGCCGCGAGATGCGGCTGCCACGCGGCAGCGCAATCGCTGCTCCATCACCGGCCGTTCGCGGGGTGTCTATCGTAAGTTCGGCTTGGCGCGGACCAAGCTGCGCGAAGCGGCCAATCGCGGTGAAATACCGGGCCTCGCGAAGGCCAGCTGGTGAGGCGCGTACAATGAGCATGACTGATCCAATCGCCGATCTTCTGACCCGCATTCGCAATGCCCAAGCCGCGGGAAAGCCCACGGTGGGTGTCGGTGCATCGAAGCTGAAGCTGGCAATTCTCAAGGTATTGAAGGACGAGGGCTATATCGGAGCCTATGGCGTCGATGCTGCGGGCGCGAAAAGCACGTTGTCCATCGAGCTTAAATATCACGACGGCCGTCCGGTCATCGACCGCATCGAGCGCATCAGCCGTCCGGGACTGCGCATCTACCGCGGCAAGGACGAGCTGCCCAAGGTTCTCGGCGGCTTGGGAGTGGCGGTCGTCTCCACGCCCAAGGGCATCATGTCCGACGCCCAAGCGCGCGCGGCCGGCACCGGCGGCGAAGTGCTGTTCGTTGTTCAGTAGGCTATTCAGATAAGGTCGCATCATGTCTCGAGTTGCAAAAATGCCGGTAGATCTGCCGCAGGGCGTCACCGCCACGATCGGCGCGGATACCGTCACGGTGAAGGGTGCGAAGGGTTCGCTGACGCTGCCGATCAAGAGCGGCATCAAAGTCGTGCAGCAGGATAAGCATCTCGCGGTGGAAGCCAGTTCGAACGCGGAAGGGTTGAATGCAGTGGCGGGCGCCACGCGCGCGCACCTCGCGAATATGGTCACCGGCGTCACCAAGGGGTACGAGAAGAAACTCGAACTTGTCGGAGTAGGGTATCGCGCGGCGGTTCAGGCGAAAAACCTGAGCCTCACGTTGGGCTTCTCCCATCTGATCAATTATCCGATTCCGGACGGCGTAACCATCGAAACGCCGAGCCAGACGGAGATCATCGTCAAAGGCATCGACTGCCAGCGTGTCGGCCAGACCGCTGCCGAGATCCGCCACTTCAGGCCGCCCGAGCCTTACAAGGGTAAGGGCGTGAAGTATTCGGATGAAAAGATTTCGCTGAAAGAGGCGAAGAAGAAGTAATCATGAAACTGGACAAACGAGACACTCGATTGCGGCGGGCGCTGCGCGGCCGCGTGAAGATCAAGGAGCTGAGCGCGGTGCGCCTGTCGGTGCATCGCACTCCGCAGCATATCTATGCGCAGATCATCGCGCCCGGCGGCGACAAGGTTCTGGTTGCCGCCTCTACCTTGCAAAAGGATGTCCGCGGCGAATTGAAGACAACCGGGAACATTGCGGCCGCCAAGGCAGTGGGCCGCGCGATTGCTGAGCGCGCCAAGGCCAAAGGCATTGCCAAGGTCGCGTTCGACCGTTCCGGCTTTATGTATCACGGGCGCGTCAAAGCGCTGGCCGAGGCCGCAAGAGAAGCCGGGCTCGAGTTCTAACCGAAGAGGTCTTAAAGGGCACTATGGCGAGAATAGAAAAACCAATGTCCGGCGACGATCTGCTCGAGAAGCTGGTCGCGGTGAATCGTGTCGCGAAGGTAGTCAAGGGCGGCAAACAGTTCGGCTTTACCGCGCTCACCGTGGTGGGCGACGGCGCCGGCCGCGTCGGGTTCGGTTACGGCAAGGCGCGCGAAGTGCCGGTCGCGATCTCCAAGGCGATGATGCAGGCGCGAAAGAGCCTGGTCAACGTATCCCTGAAAAACGATACCTTGTTCTACGCGGTCAAGGGACGGCACGGCACCACGCGGGTTTACATGCAGCCGGCAGCGGACGGCACGGGCGTGATCGCGGGGGGCGGCATGCGCGCGGTATTCGAATGCGCGGGTGTGCGCAACGTGCTCGCCAAGAGCTACGGGTCGCGCAACCCGATCAATGTGGTGCGCGCGACCATGGACGCGCTGGGCAAGCTGCGCACTCCGGATGACATTGCGGCGAAGCGCGGCAAGACGGTAGAGGAAATCTCGGGCTAAGGTCATGACACAGAAGACCATCAAAGTAACCTTGATCAAGAGCATGGCGGGCCAGTTGGCCAACATCCGCAACTCCGCTCGGGGCTTGGGATTGCGCCGCATCGGCCATAGCGTGGTGGTGGCGGACACGCCGTCGAACCGCGGCATGATGAACACCGCGAGCCACATGCTCAAGGTAGAGCCCGCACTGCGATCGGGGAACTAAAATGCGATTGAATACCATCAAACCTAGGGCCGGTTCCAAGCGGCCGCATTTGCGCGTCGGGCGCGGTGCGTCGGCCGGCCAGGGCAAGACCTGCGGTCGCGGAGTCAAGGGTCAGCGCGCGCGCAAGGGNNGGCTACCACAAGGTCGGATTCGAGGGCGGTCAGATGCCCTTGCAGCGGCGTTTACCGAAAGTCGGCTTTCGTTCGGCGATGAAGGCATCTCGTGCTGAGCTGACTCTGGACGATTTAATGCGCGTGACGGGCGGCGAAGTCACGCTGGCCGGACTGGTCGAAGCGAACCTGGTGCCGCAGAACACAAAGCTCGTCAAGATCATATTGTCGGGGAAAGTGAGCAAGGCCTACCTCATCAAGGACAAGGTAATCACGGCGACCAAGGGCGCCAAGAGCGCGATGGAGTCGGCGGGCGGCCGTTTCGAGGCATCAGAGACTTAACATCGTGGTCACGTCCAGCACAAACGCCGCAGCGGCACTAGGAGACATGACGCGCTTCGCAGAGATGCGCAAGCGTCTTTGGTTCCTATTGGGCGCGCTGGTCGTATACCGAGTGGGCACGTTCATCCCGGTGCCGGGAATCGACGCCGCCAGGTTCGCCGCGTTTTTCTCGACCCAGCAGGGCACCTTGCTCGGCATCTTCAATATGTTCTCCGGCGGCGCACTGCAGCGCTTCAGCATCTTCGCGCTCAATGTGATGCCCTATATCACCGCCTCCATCATCGTGCAGATGGCCTCGATGGTGTATCCGCCGTGGTCGCAGATCCGCAAGGACGGCGAATCCGGACGGCGCAAGCTGATGCAGTACACGCGCTTGGGTACGGTCTTCCTGTCGGCGTTTCAGGGATTTGGCGCTGCTCTGGCGATTCAGAACTCCGGCAGCAATCTCGTGCCGCATCCGGGCCTGCAATTCTTGTTCATCGCCACGGTGTCCATCACCACGGGCACGATGTTCGTCATGTGGTTGGGCGAGCAGATCACTGAGCGCGGCATCGGCAACGGCATCACCATGATCATCGTGGCCGGCATCATCGCAGGTCTTCCCCGAGCCATCGGCAATACGCTGGAAATGGTGCGCTCCGGCGAAATGAATCCGCTGATCGTGCTGCTGATTATAGTGGTGGTGGTGCTCGTGACGCTGTTCTGCGTGTTCGTGGAGCGCGCGCAACGCAAGATTCAAGTGAACTACGCCAAACGCCAGGTGGGCCGGCGCATGATGCAGGGGCAGAGCACGCATTTGCCCTTCAAGCTGAACATGGCGGGCGTGATCCCGCCGATTTTTGCATCCAGCCTGTTGGTGTTCCCCGCAACCATCGCGCAGTTTTTCGGCAACAGCCCCAATCCCAATGCCATGCAGCGTACCCTGCAGAAGATCGCGTCCATTCTCACCTACGGCCAGCCGCTGCACGTGCTTCTGTTCGCCCTGCTGATCATCGGATTCGCTTTCTTTTACGTGGCGTTGGTGTACGACGCACGCGATACGGCGGAGAATTTGAAGAAGGCCGGCGCCTTCATTCCGGGCATTCGTCCCGGGCAGCAGACGGGCGACTACTTGGACAAGGTACTGACGCGTCTGACGCTTTGGGGCGGTATTTACATTATGGCAGTGTGCTTGCTGCCGGAAATCATTCGCATGGTGAATCCGGCCATTCCCTTCCAGTTCGGCGGCACATCGCTGTTGATCATCGTCGTCGGCGTCATGGATTTCGTCGCACAATTGCAATCGCATTTGATGTCGCACCAATACGAGGGCCTCATGAAAAAGGCCAGCCTGCGGGGCATCGGGAGTAAGAGATGAAAGTTCGTCCTTCGGTAAAGAAGATCTGCAAAAACTGCAAGGTGGTGCGGCGCCGCGGCATCGTTTACATCATTTGCTCGTCCGATCCTCGGCACAAGCAGCGCCAGGGCTGAGCTCAGAGAGGCTAGTGAATTGATCCTTAGAGACTTTTCGTATATACTTGCGCGCTTTTTCGAGTGCGCTATCGAGCATTTGGGGGAGTACTAGATGGCGCGTATCGCCGGCATCAACATCCCGATGAACAAGCATGTCGTCATCGGTTTAACCCATATTTTCGGCATTGGAAACAGCCGCGCGGCGCGCATTTGCGACGCTGCCGGGGTGAAGTACAGCGTCAAGGTGAAGGATTTGACGGACGCCGAGGTGGCGTCTCTGCGGTCGCAAGTCGCGAAGTTCGCGGTCGAGGGGGACCTGCGCCGCGAAGTGTCGATGAACATCAAGCGTCTGATGGACCTTGGTTGCTACCGCGGTATACGGCACCGCAAGGGTCTGCCGATGCGCGGTCAGCGCACGCGCACCAATGCGCGAACCCGCAAGGGGCCGCGCAAGCAAGCGGTGAAGATGAACGCGCCGCCGGGAAAGGTTTAGGAAAAAATTTATGGCCGATCAAAAGCAGAATGCGGCTCCGGCCGCGGCTGGACAGGGCGCCAAACCGGCGCGCAAGAAGGTTCGCAAGAACGTGCTGGACGCGATCGCGCACGTGCACGCCTCCTTCAACAATACCATCATCACCATCACCGATCGGCAGGGCAACACACTGTCTTGGGCGACCTCGGGAGGCTGCGGTTTCCGTGGTTCCCGCAAGTCGACGCCGTTCGCGGCTCAGGTGGCGGCGGAGCGCGCGGGCACCGCGGCTCAAGAACACGGTGTGAAGAACGTCGAGGTCCGAGTCATGGGCCCAGGCCCGGGCCGCGAATCCGCCGTACGTGCGTTGAACGGCTGCGGGCTGAAGATCACCAACATCGAGGACGTGACGCCGATCCCGCATAACGGCTGCCGTCCGCCGAAAAAGCGGCGCGTCTAGTTACTCCGCGTCCAGATACTCGAAGGGTACTCAAAGGTTCGTAATGGCAAAATATACCGGTCCGAAGTGCAAGCTGTCTCGCCGCGAGGGAACGGATCTGTTCCTGAAGAGCGGGGTGAAGCCCCTCGAGTCGAAGTGCAAGCTCGAAGTGCCGCCGGGCGGCGTGAAGAGCGAGCGCAAGCAGCGCTTGTCGGAATACGGATTGCAGTTGCGCGAGAAGCAGAAGCTGCGCCGCATGTACGGCGTGCTCGAGCGCCAGTTTCGCAACTACTACCATAAGGCGGCGGGACGCCCCGGCGCGACCGGCGAAACCTTGCTGCAATTCTTGGAATGCCGGCTGGACAACGTCGTGTATCGAATGGGCTTCGCCGCCACCCGCGCCGAAGCACGCCAGTTGGTGAGCCATAAGGGCGTTGCGGTGAACGACAAGCTGGTCAACATCGCCTCTTATCAATGCAAGGCCGGCGATGTCATCAATTTGCGCGAGAAGGCCAAGAAGCAGACTCGCGTGACGGCCGCCCTGACCATCGCGAGCCAAGTAGGCTTCCCGGATTGGGTCGAAGTGGACGACAAGAAGTTCTCGGGAATCCTGAAATCGGTTCCCGACCGGCAGGAAATTCTGCCGGATATCAACGAGAGCCTGGTCGTCGAGTTGTATTCCAAGTAGCGCGCCGTAGCCGAATTGCGTCGTCTTCGGGCGTCGTCCTCGATAAGTTAACCTAGGTGGTATCCATGCAAGGATCGATCAATGAATTTTTGAAGCCGCGGGTCGTCAAAGTGCAGCCCGTGTCGCCGCGCCATGCGCGCATCGTGATCGAGCCGTTTGAACGCGGCTTCGGTCATACGCTGGGAAATGCCCTGCGTCGTGTGCTGCTGTCCTCTTTGCCGGGGGCCGCCATCACGGAAATCGAAATCGAAGGGGTGCTTCATGAGTACACCGCCATCGAAGGCGTGCAAGAGGACGTCGTCGATATACTGTTGAATCTCAAGGCGGTCGCCATTCGCATGCACACCCGCGATGTCGCCGAGGTGCGCTTGCACAAGAAGGGCCCAGGGCCCGTGACGGCCGGCGATATCGCCGGCGACCATGATATCGAGATTTTGAATCCCGATCTCGTTATCGCGAATTTAACCAAGGCCGGCGAACTCTCCATGTCGCTCAAGGTAGAACGCGGACGCGGTTATCGTCCGGCGGCGCAGCGCATGGCTTTCGAGGAGCAAACTCGAGCCATCGGCCGCCTGCAGCTGGACGCCTCCTTCAGCCCGGTGCGCAAGGTAACCTATAACGTGGAAAGCGCCCGCGTCGAGCAGCGAACCGACCTTGATAAGCTCATTCTCGATATCGAAACCAACGGCACGATCGATCCGGAGGAAGCCATTCGCCGCGCCGGCGGGATCCTCAAGGATCAGCTGTCGGTATTCGTCGACTTGCAGGGACAGGACGAGTCGACCACGAAGGCAACCGAAACACAGTTCGATCCGATTCTGCTGCGGCCGGTCGACGAATTGGAATTGACGGTGCGCAGCGCCAATTGCCTCAAGGCCGAGAACATTCACTACATCGGCGACCTAGTACAGCGCACGGAAGTTGAATTGCTGCGCACACCGAACCTCGGCAAGAAATCCCTGACCGAGATCAAGGAAGTGCTGGAAAGCCATGGGCTGACGTTGGGGATGAGGATTGACAATTGGCCGCCGCCGGGATTGAAGCGCGACGATGAGCGCGACGGCATCTAACGGCCGCCACCGGACTAGATAAAGGGCATTAGAAAATGCGTCACCGAAACAGCGGGCGTCAGCTATCGCGTAATTCTTCTCACCGTCATGCGATGCTGCGCAACATGGCGACATCGCTGCTGCGACACGAGACCATTCGCACCACTGTGCCGAAGGCCAAGGAATTGCGCCGCGTGGTCGAGCCGTTGATTACACTCGCCAAGGCCGATTCCGTCTCCAAGCGCCGCTTGGCGTTCGCGCGGTTGCGCGATGTCAGCGTCGTGGAAAAGCTGTTCGGTGAATTGGGGCCGCGCTTCAAGGCGCGCGCCGGCGGCTATACCCGAATCCTCAAGATGGAGCCGCGACCGGGTGATTCTGCGGACATGGCCCTCATGCAGTTGGTCGAGTCACTGCCGGAGCCGGCGGCAAAGACCGAGACCACCAAGAAGGGCGCAAAGGCTCCGAGAAAATCCAAGAAGGCCGCTGCGGAAGAGGCCGCGAAGCCCGCCCCGAAGCGCCGCAAGGCGAAAGCGGCCGCCTAGACGGCACTCGTCCGGAGCGAGCCGTAGAGCACGGCCAGCCGTTCGGCCATCCTCTTGGAAGCCCAGGATCGGGCATATTGCCGGGCCTGCGCTCCCAGCGCGCTGCGCGCCTGCGGGTCGGCGAGCAAGTCGCAGACCACTGCTGCGAAGGCATGGCTGTCGTCGGGCGCATGGCGGCAACCGAGCAGCGGCGCCAGAATATCGACCGTCCCCATGCGCGGGATGGCGACTACCGGCACTGCTTGCGCCATCGCCTCGAGCAGCACCAACCCTTGAGTTTCGGTCAGCGATGCGAAGACGAAGACATCCGCGGCGCTGTAGCAGTCCTTAAGTTCAGCTTCCCGATCGAAGTAACCCATGAAGCGCACCGAGTCGCCTAAGGACAATTGCGCGGCCCGCGCGCGCANNCCAATTGCGCGGCCCGCGTGCGCAGGCTGGGCACCGCCGGCCCCTCGCCGGCAATCAACAGCAGGGCGTCGGGTCGCAGCCGGCGCATCTCGCACATCATCTGGAGAAGAAATCCGATGTTCTTTTCATGCGCGGCGCGGCCCACGAACAGCAGCAGCGGCCGATCGGCCGCAATACCGTAACGGCCGCGAAAGGCGCCGCCGTCCCCCAGAGCGAAGCGTTCCGCCGGCAATCCGGTCGGTAAGATCTCGATCGGCTTGCCGATGCCGTACTCCACCAACGCCTCGCGCATGGCCCGCGACGGCGCAATCACCGCGTCGAGCTGATTGCATTGGGAGCGGCTAAAGCGGCGAGCGAGACCGCGCCCTAGTGCGCGCGGCAGCAGCGGTACATAGTGGTGCAGGTACTCTTCGAACAGCGTGTGATAGGTGGCGAGGACCGGAATCTTGAATTCGCGGGCAAACTTCAGGGCCGCGTAGTGCGCGAGGAACGGCGTGTGCACGTGCACTACATCGAACTTGCCGTCTCCGCGGGACCCGCCGCGCCCGAGCGCCGTCAGCGATTGTCGCAACCTGCCCCAGGACATGATGCGGTCCTCCGGGTCCCGCGGCACGGCGCGCGCCGGCACGCGGCAGATCGATGCATCGCCGCGGTCGGCCCCGGTGCGGGCCGGCGCGTACTGGGGCGCCACCAACACCACTTCATGCCCCATATCGAGGAGGTCGCGACGGAAAGTCTCAATCGACGTGGAAACGCCATTGACGCGGGGGAAGTACACATCCGAAATCTTGAGAATCCTCACTGCCGGCTCAGGCTGCCGCGCGTGAAAACGCCTCGCGGGTCAAATTCTCAGGCTGGGATGCCGTAGTCGCTACATTGTCTTCGATCCGAATGCCGCCAAAAGGACGCAGGCGCTCGACCACGGACCAATCGATATGCGCGCGCCGCGCATCGGCATGCGCCGCGGCCAGCAAGGAGTCGATGAAGTAAATACCCGGTTCAACCGTCACCACCACTCCGGGCTCGAGCATGCGAGTAAGACGAAGATAGGGGTGTCCCTCGGGACGCTTGCGTTCGTGTCCGTGCAAGTCGCCCATTACGCCGCCGACATCGTGCACCTGCAACCCGAGCAGGTGCCCTATGCCGTGGGGGAAAAAAACCGTGGTGACGCCCATCTCCAATGCAGCCTGACCCGCTAGCTTCGTCAGACCGGCAGCGTGCAAGACATCGCCGACAACGCGGTGCGCAGACAGATGCACCTCGCGATAATCGCGCCCGGCGAGAATTTCGCCGCAGAGGGACAGCTGCGCCTCGTCCAGCGCATCGATGAGATCCGCAAACATCCCGGGTGCCGCCGCGTGCGTGCGGGTAATGTCCGACGCATAGCCCCGATATTGAGCGCCGGCGTCGATCAAGAAGGAGCGCAGCGGCGCGGGAGCGCTGCGCTCTAGATTCTGATAGTGCAGCACCGCCGCATGTTCGTTGTACGCCACGATGTTGTTGTAGGGCATCTCCTCTTCCCGCTGCACGCAGGCCTCCAAGTAACGCATATGTACCTCGTATTCGCAGGCTCCGCGGCGAAACGCCGCGAGCGCGGCAGCATGACCGCGAGCTCCGAGCGTATTTGCACGGCGCATGCACTCGAGCTCGTATGTGGTCTTTACCGCCCGATCGTAGTGCAGTCGCGTCAGCAAGTCGGGCGGGTTAATCCTCTCTGCCTCGCTCTCCTCAAAGCACTCCCGGGGGCCGATCATGGCGACACGGCCGAGATTGGCCCAATGCGCGCCGGCTTTCGACGGATCCGCCATCACGGTCAGGTCGACCGCTGCGGTCCAGGACGCCTGGGGCGGGCTGGCGGGTTTGTGCCAGAAGTCGTTTGGCTGGTAGAACAGGACCCGAGGCCGCGCACCCGGCGAATAGACCAACAGGCAGCGCGGATTGTCGGTAACCGGCACCCACGCCTTGAAATGAGGGTTCACTTTGTAAGGGTAGTCTTGGTCGTCGAGGAACTGGGTCGGCGGGCACCCAGCGTGAATGACGAGCGCGTCGAAGCCGGTTGCGGCGAGCGCCTGGTCCGCGCGCCGCATCTGGGTCTGCAAATGCTGAACATAGAGCCGATCGAGACTGTCTTCGCTCACGTACCCTCCTAAGGTTGCACCGCCGCCCTAAAGTATGCGCCAGACCCCCTCTGCAGCTATAGGGGCCGTTAACCCCCACCGCGGTTCCGGGCGTTAAAGGCGTTGTAGGACTCGCGAAAGAGATATGAAAATGAGGCAAAACCCTCTAAAATCGCCCGGGACATTTGGGTGGAAGCCCAATACGACACGCTTACCTATAGCGTTTTATCCATAAATTTTTCTGGGGTATCGATAGATGAAGACCAAACTTGCTCTATGCGCTTTCGCCGCTGCATTCGTGCTGAGTGCCTGCGGTGGCAAGACCGAGGCTCCTGCCCCGGCTGCTGACACGACTCCTCCTCCGGCTGCCGCTCCTTCTCCTTCCGCGGACGCTTCCGCTTCCGCCGCTACTGATTCAGCTGCTGCTGCCAGCGCGGCAAGCGATGCAGCGGCTCAGGCAGCGTCGGCTGCAACCGCTCCGAAGCAGTAATTCGCTTCGTTAGCTGATCGCACATGCCCGGGCGGGCTGCCGGCAGGCACGTTCGCCCGGGCTGTGTGTTTTGAGGTACAAGGAAAACGGCTGCGTTGCTCATAAGCATTCGTGACTGCAGGCACTCCAAGCAGGATCGCCAGTGGATCCGGAGTGTTTACGGCGAGTATTTAGATTCCCTGGCCGACTTGAATACGGGTTTTTTCAGCGTCATCGGCGCGGATAGCCCGAGCGAGGATGAAATCTTCGCGAATTGGTTCGCCAATGATCAATCGCATCCGCTGTTGATCCTCAAAGGATCAGACGCGGTGGGTTTTGCGTTGGTGACGCGTCCACGGATACCGGCGGCCGGCGAAACTTCCGTCAACTATTTCATGTCGGAGTTCTTCGTCCGCAAGCCGCATCGCGGAATGGGCATCGGCCGCGATGCCGCCACCTTGATTTTCGACCGCTTCGCTGGCGAGTGGGAAATCCTGCAATATCAGCGAAATCCCGCGTCCGTGGCATTTTGGCGGCGGGTAATCGGCGATTACTGCAAGCGCGGCTACACGGAGCGCACACGCAACGGCGAAGTTCGCCAACGCTTCAAGAGCCGGTCGCCGACTTTTCCGTAGCGATGAGCCGCTCCGCGGCGATCGACTCGGCGACGTAGGTGACGTTGTGAGGCATTATTCCGGCCAAATTCATCCGGCTGTCGGCGGTCATGTAGATATGGCAATTCTCGCGCAGGCGATCCACGGCGTTGCTGGAAACGCCGAGCAGCGAAAACATGCCGCGCTGCTCTTGAATGAAATCGAATGAGGGATCGCCGGTAGCCGCCCGCAATTGCGCGGCGAGTTCCGCGCGCATCAGCTTGATGCGGTTACGCATGGCCCCCAGTTCGCCCAGCCAAGAATTCTTCAAGCCGGTGTCCGCGAATATTCGGGCTGCGATTGCCGCGCCGTGGTCGGGCGGCATCGAATAAATGCCGCGTGCAATTTGCAGCACGTGGCTTTGCACCGCATCGGCCCGCGATTCGTTTTCGCTCACCGCGATAAGCGCGCCTACGCGCTCTCGGTATAGTCCCAAGTTCTTCGAATACGACACTGCAACCAGCGATTCCGGGACACTGTCGGTAACGAGGCGCACTCCGGCCGCGTCCGCAGCCAAGTCTTCGCCGAAGCCCTGATACGCGAGATCGAGGAACGGAGTGAGTCTACGGCGCTCGAGAAGGGCGAGGACTTCCCGCCACTGACCCATGCCAAGGTCCGCGCCCGTCGGGTTGTGACAGCACGCGTGTATCAACACCACATCTCCCGCGGCGGCCCGATCCAGCCGCTCGAGCATCGCTTCAAATCGCAATTCGTGGGCCGCTGCATCGTAGTAGGGGTAGCGCTCGAGCCGCAGGCCGGAGTTTCCCAACAGCGGCGGGTGATTGCCCCACGTCGGATCGCTGACGTGGACCACGGCGGTGGGCGCGGCGGCGCGAATGAGCTCCGCGCCCACACGTAAGGCACCGCATCCTCCGGGGGTCTGTACAGTTCTCACGCGCCGATCACGCCGGCCGGCGTGAGATGCGCCGAGGACCAGTTCCTCCACCGCGCTGTTGAATTCCTCTCGCCCCGCCGCGCCGACGTAGGACTTCGTCGATTGTGCCGCTAGGACCTGCTGCTCGGCTCGCCGCACGCAATCCAGCACCGGTGTATTGCCGCTTGAATCGCGATAGACGCCGACGCCTAGGTCGACCTTCTTGGGCGAGGAGTCGGCGCGATATTTCGCCATCAGACCGAGGATTGAATCGACGCTCAATTGGCTGAGTTGTTGAAACAAGAGTTAGGACCCCACTGATGACCCAAGGCGCATTATAGTCCATGCCACCATGGGCATCTGGCACACCTCCTATCGTGGATTGGCGCTGGCGGTGGCGCTGGCGGTGGGCGCCGCGAATGCCGTTGCCGCAGCGGGTCCGTCCGAAGAGGTACCGAGACTAGTCAGTCTGAGCCCGCACATCACCGAACTACTGTTCGCGGCCGGTGCTGGCGATAGGATCGTGGGCGTCGACGACGAGAGCGATTACCCGGCGGCGGCGGCGGCAATCCCACACGTCGGAGAAGTGTCGGAGCTCGATATCGAGGGTCTGCTGAAACTGAAGCCGACTCTAGTGATTCTCTGGGACAGCGCCACGACGGCCCGGCGCAAGGCGCAACTCGAGCGCCTCCATTTGCGGCTGTACGTCACCGAACAGCGGCATCTGGACGACATTGGCAGCACTCTCATCGAGTTTGGCCGCCTCGCCGGCACGTTGCCGGTTGCCGTTGCCGCGGCACGCAAGTATCGACACGACTTAGATCAACTCCGCGCGCAATATGCCGGCCGGCGGCGGCTGACGGTGTTCTATCAAGTGTGGGATCGGCCGCTGTACACCTTGTCGGGCAAGCACGTCGTCAACGAGATGTTGTCGCTTTGCGGTGGGGAGAATATCTTTGCCGATTTGTCCACTCTGGCGCCGGCCGTCGACAAAGAGGCGGTGCTCGCGCGCAACCCCGACGTGATCATCATTGGCGCAATCGGCGCCGACGGCGCGCGGCAGGCCCGCGAGTGGAGCGATTTTCCGGATCTTAAGGCCGTGCAAAAACATCGAGTTTTCACCGTCGATCCGTCGCTCTCAAGCCGCATGGCGCCGCGGATCCTCCAGGGCGTCGCTGCGATCTGCGGCTTGCTCGATCGGGCCAGAGGCTCGCCATAGCAAGATGCCGCTACTGCGGCCCATCGCCATGAACTACCGTTCAATAGGGATAGTAAATTCCGGTGAAGATGGCAACGCCCTCGCTGCCGTAGCCGATATCGACGTATCCAACCACAAAGGGCCGGGCGATGCCGCGAAACCCCACACCGTACACCTTGTGCAGCTGTTCCAAGGGAGAGGTGCTCGATCGCGAAAAGACTCTTCCCAGATCGACGAAGGGGGTCACTTCCACGTCGACATACGTCGAGGTGGCATCGAAGGACCACACCTTGCGGCGCAACTCGACGCTGGCGGAAAAGGAATCCCGATCATAGAATCGTCCCTCGCCAAAGCCGCGCAGAGGCTGCTCACCCCCGATCACGCTTGCGCCGCCGCCGATGCTGCTGAGGGCCCAGAACGGCACATCGTGCGTGGTGGGCAGATAGCGCAGAGCCATGTGCGTCGCGAGTATCGTGCCGGGCGCGAGCGGCCAGAAGTCGCGTCCGTCTATTCCGGCTTCGCTGTACATTGAATCGTTCAAAATGCCGTTGCGGCTGGCCATTCCGCCATAGGCAACCCACTCCATGCCTTGACTGGGCACCGTCAGGTCATCGCGGGTGTCATAGACGAGGGACAATCGATTGAGCATCTGCGCGCTGTTGGTACCCACCCCCGCAACGGAACCATAACGGGTTCCAATCGATGCGATGCCCGGCAACGTCCCCGGCAGCACGTCCACCTCCTCCTCGCGGCCGGTGTACAGCAGCTGCCAGGCGTGATTTAGATTCAGACCGATCTGAATCTGTGCCAGTTGCTGCTGGCTGGTATAGTTGCTTTGCGCAATTTGCGGCGATGCATTGCCGAAGCCATAGAAACGCGCCGTGCCGTCACGGTTCGAGATCAAGCTGCCGTTGATCGACCAGCGTTCCTGACGGGAGCGCCCTCTCTGGTACTCGGCATCGAATGCCCGCTCCACGCGCTCCATGATCGACGCGACTACCGACCATTGCACATCCTCCGATGGATACGCATATATGCGTCCGTGCGCGCCATAGCCGAAATAGGGGTTGTAGAGAACGTCAGGCGCGATGATGCGGCGGATTTCGTGTTGATCATCGCTTTGCACCCACGTCGGAATCAGCCCAAGGGTAGTGCCACTGTTCGGATTGACGGCGATCTCAGGTACTGGAATGAACGGCGCGGTCGCGGGATTGAACCAGCGCGACAATCCCGTGGAGTTCGCCGGAGTCTGGACCGTGCCGGGCGCCGGCGCTTGCGTCGGACCTTCGTCGGCTGATGCCGGCCACCAGGGCATCGCCAGTAGGATGGCAACCGAGCCCCAGATCAGATTCAACTTGTCTAGCCGAGGAATAGCGCAAGGCACTGGAGTAGCCGCTCGATAGCCGTGAAGATCATGTTGCGCATGCCGCGAAGGGGCGGATTAACGCCTGCAATAGTTCAATCCGCCGCGAGGAAGATGGCACGCATGAAATCCTTACCAGAATCAATTAATAGGAAAATTACCGGAACATTAACACAGAGCCGTTGGAATGATCCTGTACACGCGATCGAGACCCGCGCGTGTCATGCGCGTTCCGAGCGGCCTTGCGCGATTGCGTTTCGCGGTGATTTACGGCATAGGCCTGCCGCAGCGGGCCAGCACACTTCGTAGATCGCGCAGCGCCGGAAACACCTCGTTGTTCCAATCCGCACCCTGCGCATCGTAGGCTCTCTGCTCGTATTCCACGATCTCCTTGTCTTCACGAAAGATATTTTCGGTGAACCACACTACGAAGGGCCACACCGCGTGAATGATGCCGGGCACGCGCGGCTTCTTCACCGACAGATAGCCGTAGGTGCGGTTGGTTCGCTGCGCGGCATCCAGCGGCGTGTAGGCGAGCCATACATCCAATACGGGGTCATTGGTTTCCTTGATGTCGCGCCCCAGCCAGACTTTCAGATTCTGGGTCGGGTAGTCGGTACGAATGCGCATGTGATCCGAGAAATCCTTCTTTGTCACGCTACGCTTGCGCATCAAGTCCACGATGACCTGTTCTCCCACCGATTGCCGGCCTTCTGTCCGGGTGAAACTGTATTCCACTTGCGCCCAGTCCTCGCCGTGTTGCCGCCCGATGCAATTGGCCTTGATCGAGCCCATTTGCTTGCGATGCATGAACTGGTGATTCATGTCGAATAAGTTTTCGTGCATGAAGGTGTAGTGGCAGGCCACCTGGCGATTAAGCCGCCGAGTCTTGTAGTCCTTGCGCTGCGAGGAGCCGAGCCCGGCGGGGAAGCGGCTTGTCGCCAACGCCGGATCGCCAGGAAAGACAAAAATCAGGCCGTCCAGTTCGCGCGCGGGATAGCTCTTTACCCCATTGGGCAGCCGAGCCATGCCGAAGTAGGGGACATTCACGCATTTGCCGCACTGGTCGTAGGTCCAGCCGTGATAGTGGCATTTGATCTCATCACCGCTCACGACGCCAAGGTGCAGAGGCACCTGGCGGTGGGCGCAGCGGTCCTCCAGCGCGAATACCGTCCCGCTCGTACCGCGATACAGCACGATGGGCTGGCCGGCGAAATGCCGGCCAAGGGCACGGCCCACTTTTAGCTCGTCGGACCAGGCGAGTGGGTACCAGTAATCGGGATGCGCGCCTACGCGACGCAGGTCGAACTCATTGGGCGAATTCGCCTCGCGCAGGGCGATCAAGTTGGTGCGATCTTCGGGCATTGGGCGCTCCAAACAGCGGTACGGCGCCAGCGTAGCGCGCCGGCGCATCCCATCGTCAAGTGTTGGGGGCTGTATTATCAACAGGGGCCCCGCTGGCCGCAATTTCGCAAGTTGCCGCCCCGCGGGGCCATCGCTGCCGACCGTCTCCATTAAAAGACAGTAGTCCGATGACATTTATCGGCGTTAGCGTGTACGCTTTAGCCACCTCATTGCGGGAGAATGTACTTATGGCGCTTTGGAAAGAAACACCCATGCCCGCGACCGCGGCTCCGGCGACTCCTTCGGCGTCGCCGCCGGACCGGCATTTGGGGGAACGGAGTTCGAGCGACTCGAGCGTTGGCGTTTCGCCGCGCCGGCCCACGCCCCGGGAACGGGTAGAGGGGGGCGAATCCGTGATTGCCGCGAATCTATCGATCGAGGGCAAGATCGAGGGCTCCGGGAACGTAAAAATGGCCGGCCGGTTCAAGGGGGACGTGCGCATAGACGGCAATTTCAGCATCGAGGCCGGCGCGCATTTGACCGGTCAGGTGCTGGCCGGCATCGTGGTCGTCGGTGGCGAGTTGCAGGGCAATATCGAGTCCGCCAAGCGAGTCGACGTTCAAGAGGGCGGCGTTATCGTGGGCGACGTGAAGGCAGGGTCGATCACGGTGGCGGCCGGCTCGCGCATGCGCGGCCATGTCGAATTCGGTTGGGACGAGGAGAAGGCCGCCAAGAGCACCTTGGGCGTGGTGGGGGCCGGCACTCCGAAATGAGCGTCGCTCGGCAGGGCACTTTTGGCGCAACACGAATATGTCCGCACTGCAAGGCGACCGTTCTACAAAGCGCCAATATCTGCCCTGGCTGCCAGCACCATCTGCGCTTCAATGCCGGGAACGCGGAGCCGCAGACCGCGGGGTTGCCGGCAATGCGCATCGAGGGCTCGATTCACTATCCGAGTCCCGACGAGCAATGCGAGTACAGCGTCGTCATATCGATTACCAATGAAAAAGGCGAAAAAATCGCGCGTCAAGTGATCGGCGTGGGCGCGCTTCATCCCGGCGAGCGGCACAACTACAGCTTTTCGATCGACATGATGCCGCTGCGCGGCGGCGCGGATCGCAAGAAAGGTTGATCAGGGTTTAGCGCTTCCCTCGATGTCGATGAAGCGTAGAAACTCCGCGCGCGTACTGGCGTCCGCGCGGAAAGTGCCCAGCATTTTGCTGGTGATCATCGACACGCCGCGCTTGTGCACACCGCGCGTCGTCATGCACTGATGCACCGCGTCGATCACCACCCCGACGCCGCGGGGTTTGAGCACGTCGTCGATGCAGGCGGCGATTTGCGCCGTGAGCTTCTCTTGCACTTGGAAGCGGCGCGCGAAGCCGTCGACCACGCGGGCCAGCTTGCTGATTCCGACCACGCGGTCGGTGGGTAGGTAGCCGACATGTGCCCGGCCGATAATCGGCGCCATGTGATGTTCGCAAAACGATTCGAACGCGATATCGCGCAGCACGACCATTTCGTCATAGCCTTCGACTTCCTCGAACGTTCGGCGCAAATATTCGCTCGGATCGATCGAATATCCGGAGAACCAGTCGCGGTAGGCGTTGACCACGCGTTTGGGAGTCTCGCACAGGCCTTCGCGATGCGGATCGTCACCGGCCCACCGCAGCAGCGTCTTGACGGCCGCTTCCGCGGCGGTGCGGGTTATTGGATGTTTCGTTCTCTTGGCCACATTATTCCCCAGGCTCGTCATACGATATCACTTTGTCGCTCCGGGCAGGCTGAGGCTTCGGGCAGACTGAGGCGGCCTTGCATAAGTTACAATCTGACGCCGTTGGGCTTAACTCAGAGATTCAAGCTTGAAGTATCGCGCCCGTTTACCGATTGCCGCCGCCGCGTGCGCACTGTGCGTTCAATCCGCCTGGCCGGCCGCGCCGCAGGTCGATGCAATCACCCGCCAAACGGCGCATGACATCTTCAAGCAATTGATCGAGATCAACACCACCGATTCTATCGGAAGCACCACGGTCGCTGCGCAGGCAATGGCGCAACGGCTGCTCGATGCGGGATTTCCGAAAGCCGATGTCGCGGTCGTCGGGCCGAACGACCGTAAGGGAAATATGGTCGCCCGTTATCGGGGCAGGGCAGGTAGCAAGCTTAAGCCCATTCTGATCATCGGACATATCGACGTCGTCGAAGCGCGGCGCGAGGATTGGACGACCGACCCGTTCCGTCTCGTCGAGCAGGACGGATACTTTTACGGTCGCGGCACCCTGGATATGAAGTCGAGCGACGCCGTCGCGGTCAGCGATTTCATTCGCCTGAAAAGGGAAGGGTTCGTTCCGGATCGGGACATCATTCTTGCGCTTACCGCGGACGAGGAGGGCGGCAAGTCGAACGGTGTGGATTGGCTGCTGAAGAATCACCGGGATCTCATCGACGCCGAATACGCGCTCAATCCGGATGCCGGCATCGGCGGGGTCAGCACGGATCACGGCAAGCCCTTGGCGGTGGAGTTCGAGGCGACCGAGAAGCTCTATGCGGATTACCAGGTGCTCGCGACCAATCCGGGCGGACATAGCTCCTTGCCGAGACCCGACAATGCGATCTATCAGGTGGCGGACGCGTTGGCGCGGCTCGAGAAATCGCCTTTTCCGTTCGCGCTGAATGCGGTGACGCGCGAATACTTTGCACAGATGGCGATGATAGAGACGGGGCAGAGAGCCGCCGATGTTCGCGCGATCTTGGCGACGCCGCCCGATCCGGCGGCAATTCAACGTTTGTCGCAGGATGCGATTTATAACTCGACCATGCGCACGACCTGCGTGGCGACCATGATGAGCGCCGGCCAAGCGCCCAACGCGCTGCCGCAGCGCGCGGCCGCGAACGTCAATTGCCGCATATTTCCCGGCCATTCCCAGGAAGAAATTCGCTTGAGTTTGGTGAAATTGTTCGACGATCCGCGCCTCACGGTCCGTTACCAGAGCGACAGCGGCGAGCTGTCGGATCACGGCTCGGACCGCATGGCAATGACGCCGCCGCCGCCGCGCCCCGACGTGTTGGGGTCGCTGCGCAGAATCGCCGCTCAACTGTGGCCTGGTACGCCGGTGATTCCCATCATGGCGACCGTTGCTTCCGACAGCATGTACACCATGACGGCGGGGATACCAACCTACGGGGTCAGCGGCCTTGCGGTGGACCGCGACGACATTCGGATGCACGGCAAGGACGAACGGATCAAGGTCGATTCGTACTACACGGACGTCGAATTTTATTATCTGTATCTGAAGGCGCTGACGACGCACTAGAGAATGCATCCGCCGATTCACAAACCGATGTCCCTGTCGCCAGGGAGGGCAATCGATCATGACAAATACATTCTACGCAGGCATTCTGGGAGGATTGATCGGCGGGATCGTTGCGGCATCTCTTCTCATTCATTTGGACCGGAGCCGTACCATACCGTCACGGGCGCCTACCGTGGCGATGCGCTCGCAGGACGTGGTGTCTGCGAGCAGGATCCGGCTCATGGACGCCGGCGGCAAGGTTCGCGCGGAGCTTACGATGTCCGCGGACAACAGCCCTGCGCTTTTCTTCTACGATAGTGCGGGAAGAAACCGGATGGTGATGGGGCTATATTCACCCGCCGAGGGCGAAGCGCCATCCGTCGTCCTGAACGATGCCGAAAAACGCGCGGCCGGCATATTTCGGCTGTTTGGCTCCCGCGATACTCCGGTGATCGTGCTGAAAAACCAGGGCCGTGATCGATCGGTCTACGGCCTCAACCCGACCTCGATGGATCCATTTCTCGCAAACTATGCCGGCGACGGAAAAAAGAGCGATGTATTCGGCAGCTACTAGAAGGCAACGGGGACTGATTCTCGCGTGCGCCGCGTTGGCCGCTGTTGCCGGCGGCTGGCTCCTCTGGCGGCACCATGAAAAGCCGCATCGTCCCCAGTACGTGCTGATCAACGAGACCGGACAGCATGCCTACGATCTGGCGTTCAGGATGAGCCTCAAGCTCGCCGAGAAGAAGTCCGGCATCGAAAACGCGCTGGTTCTGCTTGCGTCGCTGCCGCCATCCAAGACCATAGAGCAAACGGCGACCGAGCTGTTCACACGGCTGCAGATCGGTGCGCGGCGCAATGGGCGCGGCATCCTGTACTTGTACAGCGCCAAGGAAAATCTTCTGAAGATCGAAGTGTCGTACGCGCTCGAAGGCGACATTCCGGATATCTACTGCCGCCGCCTCGAGGACGCGGCAAAGACGTACATGCTATCGGAGGTACCCCAGGATTTCATTTCCGAGCTCATCATCACTACTAATCTGCGCGGCATGGGCGAGACCCGCGCCGCCAACCCGCCGTCGCCGCCCAAGTGGGTCAACAGCGACTTCCTTTCGGGCGGAGGGGGAGCGCTCGTGCACGGCTACAGCAAGACGCTGGCCGACTATGAGCGCGCCATCCTCAATCTACCGGAGGCGGAGTTGAAGGAGTTCTTGCCGGCGCCGGATGCCGGCGTGACGGTGGATCGCTACCTCGCGTCCCTCGCAGCGGGCATCGGCGATCCGCGCCTCCCGCTTCTAACGCAGGGTAGCCAGTTGTTTCGCGCCGTCGTACCCCGTGACGAGGCGCAGCAGCAAAGGATTGCTGAGTTCTTCCGGGCTGCCGCTCCCTATCGATTGATATTCACCGGCAATCTTGCCCTGGCGGTTCCGCAGCCCGGTCATTCGAATCTGCCGCTCGTGCTTCGCCGCGGAACCGACAATCTGTGGTACGTGGACGAGGCGAAGGCTTGGACGTACTTTCACCGCTTCGAGGACAGCGTCAACTTCTTCGTGAAGTACTCCGACAATCCGTTCCTTCGTGAATTGCGTGCGCTGAACATGCCCAATATGGACGGCGCAATTTACGGCGCGCACGTCGGCACGCCTGCTTTGCTCGCATACCCATATTCATTCGCCGCAGCCGTGCAGAGGCAGGAAGACAAGATCCGCGAGGCCCCGCGCGATGCCGCGAACCATGCGGCGCTGGGCGATCTTTACCTGTTCGAATCGAATTGGCTGTCGAAGGCGATTGCATCGTATGAGGAGGCATCCGCTCTCGCTCCCGAGGATCTGGCGTACCGATGGCGGCTCATGGATCTGTACCTGAACGCCTCGCAAGCGGACAAAATGCTGGCAGAGATGAAATACCTGGCGGAGCATTTGCCGGCCGATCGGCAAACGCAGGATTGGTATCGGTACTACAAGAAAGAGTATGACTTCGGCCGGGATTGATCGCGGCGCTACCCTGCGACGAGGATCCGGTAGCCGAGATCCAACGTCGGTAAACTCAATACTCTCCCGTAGCGACGGTGCCAGTCGCCGGCTCTGAGATCCTGCCGAAGACGCTCAAGGCCTGAGGATATGTCTCCGAGTTTCGAAAACGTCGATATCGCGGATCGAACTCCATGACTCAAATACGCCTCCGGGCGACGCCAATACGCCCCCAGAAATCCATCGCTGCAGTCATGCGGGACCGGCAATTCCGACACGGTCGTTTCGCCAAGCACACGGCCGATCTGCGGCAGCGTTGGGAAGACCTGCCGGTCACACTGCAGGGTGTCCGGGAAGTAGTCCGTCAGCCAAAATCCAGGTGTTGAAGGATCCCAGGTTACGATAACGATCCGGCCGCGGGCCACGCGCCGGAGCTCTTGCAAACCTCTTTGCCAATCCGGCCAGTGATGGATGGTGAGGATGGCCAAGGATGCATCGAAAGCCGCGCCGCGAAACGGCAAAGCCATTGCCGTTGCCTGAATAGCCGGCGCTGCGTCGTGCGCGCGCTGGCGAATCATCACAATAGAGGGCTCGACCGCTATAACGAGTCTGTCGGACGGCTCATATGAGCCGGTTCCAGCGCCCACATTCACTACTGTGCGGGCATTGCCCAGACTGCGAACGATATCATCGCGGATTCGAGGATCCGGCCGCCGATGGTGACGATAGTCTTGCCCAATGCTGTCGTAGAGCGCGACCACGTGCGGATTAGATGACCCGCCGAGCAGCTGCCGTCGCGGCATTTCCGGTATTTGGCGTTCCTTGGGGCTCTATTAGAAGAACATGCGCTTCATCTTCCGCGACCGGGCAATGTTCAACCCCCTTGGGGACCACAAAAATTTCACCGGGACCAAGCATGACCACTCCGTCTCGAAGTCGAATGCTCATGCGCCCGCTGAGGACAAGGAAAAAGTCGTCCGTATCCTCATGCTTGTGCCAAACAAACTCGCCCTTCACTTTGACTACCAGCAGGTCATGTCCATTGAATTGGCCGACGACGCGGGGTTGCCAGTGCTCTGCAAACGTCGACAGCTTGTCGGCTAGATTTATGGCTTTCATCGATAGGGGGCCTGCGAGGCGAGACCGCGATCGGGTAAATTATAGCGCCCAAGTACGCTACACAGCCGCTACTCAATGCCATAATAGAACAGTTGGATAGCACGTAGCCGAGGCGTCACGCATGGTTAAGGAACATCGCTATTGGTTTCCCGCCAAGCGATACGGTTGGGGTTGGGGCCCGCCCAACTCCTGGCAGGGATGGGCGGTCCTGTTGTCTTGGTTGGCCACGATTCTCGTTGCAACGCCGCTATTGAGGCGCGCTCACCCTGCTGCAGGGTGGATCTTTCTGATTGCCATGCTCGGTTTCCTATTATTGATCTGTTACGTAAAGGGTGAGCCGGCGGCTTGGCGCTGGGGCGGCCCCAAGAAATGACGGTCCGCCAGATAATCGAGGCGCGCCCGCGCGACTTGGGCGGTTTTGCCGTGCGGCGTGTGTTGCCC
This sequence comes from Gammaproteobacteria bacterium, assembly GCA_003132425.1. Classification (GTDB taxonomy): domain Bacteria; phylum Pseudomonadota; class Gammaproteobacteria; order Steroidobacterales; family Steroidobacteraceae; genus Bog-1198. The sequence continues at coordinate 27,181 of PKXS01000124.1, forward strand.
TACGAGGGCGGGCACATGGTTGGTCCGTTTATTTTTTTTGACCACTTGGGGCCGACGGAATTTATGCCGGGTCACGGTATCGACGTCAGGCCTCATCCGCACATCGCGCTCGCTACGGTCACGTATCTTTTTTCCGGCGCGTTGGAGCATCGAGACAGTCTCGGTTCGGTGCGGGAAATCCGCCCGGGCGATGTCAATTGGATGACAGCCGGGCGCGGCATAGTGCATTCCGAGCGAACTCCCCGGGCGCCGCGCGCCGCGGGTGCGCACATCGAGGGCATTCAGAGTTGGGTCGCCTTACCCGACGGGGAAGAGGATGTCGAGCCGAGCTTCACGCACCATCCGGCAGCCGACTTGCCGCGATTCACCGCGGACGGAATCGATCTAACGGTCATCGCTGGACAGGCCTTTGGGCGGCGTTCGCCGGTCGTCACGCGTTGGCCGACCTTGTACGTGGATGCGCAGATTCCATCGGGTGCAACGCTCGAAGTTCCCGCAGAGCACACCGAGCGGGCGGTGTACGTCGTACGGGGCGCCCTCGCCATCGCGGATAGCGCGGTGACCGAGGGTCAACTGGCGATCATCGAGCCATCGGCCAAGCTTGCCTTGCGGGCCACCGGCGATGCGCGGGCGATGTTGCTGGGCGGCGCGCGATTCGCGACGCCGCGTCATATCTGGTGGAATTTCGTCGCTTCCTCGCAGGAGCGTATCGATCGCGCGAAACAACGCTGGGAGAAACAACAGTTTCCGGCTGTGCCCGGCGAAACGGAATTCATTCCGCTGCCGCTGCACTAGCATGCGAATTGCGGCGATGATGATCGTTGCGGCTGCCTTGCTCGCCGATTGCCTGGCACCGATCCCGTGCCGCGCCGGCGATGACTCGCCGCAAGTCCTGGACGAAGTCGTGGTAACCGGGGAGCGCGCCGGCCCTGGGCTGTGGCACGTGCATCGCGGCGCCGCGCAATTGTGGATCATGGGCACCGTGACGCCGCTGCCGAAGAACATGACCTGGCGCTCAAAACAGCTCGAGCAAGTGTTGGACGGCGCGAATCAAGTGCTGGTGCGCAAGCCATTCGAGATCGGTATTGCGCGAGCGCTGTGGTTGCTGATCACCCAGCGAGATTTGTTGATGGTCGGCGGCGGCAAGAGGCTCAAGGATGTATTGCCGCTCGACTTGCACGCTCGCTTCGCCGCGCAAAGAGCCAAATTCACCAAAGATGCCGATAAATGGGAGCACTATCGCCCCATCATCGCCACGTTATTCCTCCAGGAAGCGGCACTGCGCCGGGTGGGTCTGTCGACGCGCTTGGAGCTCGGCAAGGAGGTGCGGGATTTGGCGCATAAGCACCACGTCCGCATCGAGGAGATCAAGATCGCCGGCATTCATGATTTCCTGGACGCGCTGAAGACCATGCCGCCGGCGACCGAGAACAAATGCGTGGCCGCGGGGCTGGCCACGATTGAAAGCGGCCTGCCGCGACTTGTCGATCGGGCGAGCGCCTGGGCGACCGGGAATGTCGAACGCATGCAGAATTTACCGGAACCTGCGGAAGTCGGCGCGTGCCGTGCCGCCGTCAGCGCTGATGCCGGCGCCGGCGATCTGCTCGCACTCATGCGCCGCACATGGGTCACCAGCATGGAGAAATATCTGCAAAGCGGCGGGGTAACGCTGGCAGTCGTCGACATGGATATGTTGCTGGAACGCGGCGGCATCCTCGACGCGCTGCGCGCTCAGGGCTACGAAGTCGACGCACCGTAAGTGCTGGGGATGCGCCGATCGAGAGTTGCCACCACCCATGGCGTGGTGCATTGTGAGAAACACTTAATTCCAGGAGATCTCATGAGCGACAAGACCGCGAGCGTGCACTGGGAAGGCCGGGGCAAGAAAGGCGTCGGTAAGATAAGCACCCAAACCGATGCCTTGAAGTCGTATCCCTACGGATACGGAAGCCGATTTGAGGACGATCGGCGCGGCACCAATCCCGAGGAGCTATTGGCCGCGGCCCATGCCGCATGCTTTACCATGGCGTTTTCCTTTGCCTGCGATGCCGCGGGCTTTGCCACTACCGCCGTCGACACGCAGGCCAGCGTGCGATTGGTGATGAAGGGCGGCGGATTCCTGATCGAGCACATCGACTTGCGGCTGGAGGCAAACGTTCCCGGCATCGACGAGGCCGCGTTTCAGAAGATCGCCGCGGGTGCAAAGAAGGATTGTCCTCTGTCAAAGGCCTTGGCCGCCGTGCCGGAGATTTCGCTCAGTGCGGTGTTGCGAAAATAGTCATTCGCTGCCGCCTCGGCGAAACGCGACCATCATGGTTGCCACCCATGCCGCCACGCCGATGAGAAACACGGCGATGCCCACGGCAAACCATTCATTGGAAAGTTGCGGCGGTTGCCGCGCATTCGCGTCGAGCACCAACCAATGCACGTAGCACATGAAGGCCACCAGCATCGCTCCCAGCCAAACGCCATGCGCGACCAGAAACGCGCGTGTATGTTCGACTCGTTGCGGCGCCAGCCAGTATTCGCGGTTCGGTAGTTTCAGATCGGTCGCTCGTGAATAGGCCAATGTCAATACTCCCACGACGCCGAGAGGGAGGCCGAGGGTGAGGATGAGCGCAAACAACCAGTAGTCGCCGTGCGACATAAAGCCGTTGGGCCGGCCCGCGGCATCGAAGTGAACGGCAACGATCGATGGCAGTGCGGCCGCGCTTCTATTCACAAAAATGATCGCAAACGCCAGCAGCAAAATGAATATTAACCAAGCAAGCTTGTGAGAAAGCCGCCGGGGTTTCGCAATCTCCATCACCGACCGGGCGACTGCCACAGCACGGGGAACAAGGGGTGATTCATCGGCGCCCCTGCCGGCAGCTCGCCGGTAAGTCCGGGAAATTCCGGAGAGGTTTTCCAGCGGCGCGGCGCGTGGGTAATATCATCGCCTAAGAACCGCACGGAAAATACGCGGCGGCGGTTCGTGCCTTCCAGGCCTCGAGCGGCATGCAGGGTGAGCATGTGAAAGGCGACGGCATCGCCCGGTTCCAGGGCCCAACCGAGAATCGGAATGTCGCTTCGCTGGGCCTCGATGTCCGGTAGATCGGCGAGACTGCCCTCGGGAAACCACTTGGCCTGGTCATCCATGAACGAGCGCGGCATCAGCCACGGGCCGCGGTGCGAACCGGCCACGAATTCCAGCGTTGAGGGCCGGCTCACCGGATCGACCGGAATCCAAAAGCTCACGTTCTGGCGCCCGTCGATGTTGTAGTACGGCTGATCCTGGTGCCACGGCGTCGGCTGTCGGGTGCCGGGCTCCTTGGTGAGCATGTGATCGTGGTACAGGCGAGCCGTGGTGCTTTGCATCAGGCGGGCCGCCGCCGCCGCGAGCGGGGTTTCGAAGATGAAGCGCTGATACAGCGGATTCTCCTGCCAATTGCAGAAGTCTTCGACGAAGCGGCCGGGGTCGTTGGCGCCGCTGGCCACCTTGGCGCGGGGACTCAAGTGAGCGAGATTCGCGTCGATTCCGGCACGCAGGACCGCCATTTCCTCGGGCTCGAACAACTGGCGCAGGCACACCGCCCCGTCACGCTGGAACTCATCGACAATCTGGGCGCTAATCATGGGCCGGCATCGCGTGTAAGGGCATGGAGTATCTCCTCAACCAGCAAGTGTCCGCCGAAGGCAAACCCAGTATAAATCTGAATGAGGTTTGCGCCCGCCCGCAGCGTCGACAACGCATCCTCGGCGCTTACGATACCGCCTACCCCGATAATGGGGAAGCTCGCGCCCAGTTCGGCTCGAAGGTGCGCGATCACCGACAGAGATGCACGATGCAGCGGGGCGCCGCTGAGGCCGCCGCGCCGATCGCTCGGCCATGCCTCCCCTAAGCTGCTCAAGTCGGTCGAGGTGTTGGTGGCGATGACGCCGTCGACCCGGAGCGAGCGCAAATTCGAGGCGAGCGCGGAAATCTGCTCCGGTTCGAGATCGGGAGCGACTTTGACCAGCAAGGGAACGTGCTTGCGGTAGCGCACCTTCAGATGAACGCGCTCCTCGAGCAGCGAACCCAAGATTCGCTGCAATCCGTCCTGGGACTGAAGTTCGCGCAGGCGCGCCGTATTGGGAGAGGAGATATTGACGGCGACGTAATCCGCAACCGGATAAACCTTGCGTAGACAGGCAAGGTAGTCTTCGTGCGCATTCTCGATCGGCGTATCGAAGTTCTTGCCGATGCTGACGCCGCGAATCCCTGGATAGCGGCTTCGCGCCAATCGGTTGACCAGGTGATCGACCCCTTTGTTGTTGAAGCCCATGCGGTTCACGAGCGCGCGCTTGTCCGGAATCCTGAACATTCGCGGCTTTGGGTTGCCCGGTTGGGGGCGCGGCGTCACCGTGCCCAGCTCAATATGACTGAAGCCCAGCGCGCCGAGCGCATCCAAGTAATCGCCGTTCTTGTCGAAGCCGGCGGCGAGTCCGACGGGATGCGCGAACTGCAATCCGAGGCAGCGCACCGCAAGGGCGGTCGACACTTCACGAGCCGGCCAGAGCGGGCGCAGCAACCGCATTCCCGCCAATCCGAGGTCGTGAGCAAGCTCGGGATTCAGGCGCGAGAGGATCGTCAAAGCGGCCCGCGCAATGGCCGAAGACGCGCGGCGCCTCATCGCACGGCGTCGATCGCAACGCGTGGCGGCGTTGCGACGCAGGCGGCGAGAGAGATACCCAGCCGCTCGTGCTGGTCAGCGTCGAGATGAATCCCGTCAATCGTGCTCGCGTCGGTCACGGTGCCGGCATCGAAGAAATGACGGCCGTTCAAGCAATCCTCGATGACGCGCACCGAACGTCCCTGCTGCTTGAGCAAGGCGATTTCCATCACGCCCGGCCAGCGCGCGGGGAAGGGTAGGCGATTGCGCGTGGCGGGGATGATGCCCCACGAGAGAGAATCCGCATGAACGAGTATTTGCTGCAATGCCTTTGCCCGATGTAGTGCAAGTGCGCGACCTTCCAAGCAACTCCCAGTTTGAACCAGTGGCCGGTTTCTTGGAAATCCTCATTGGCTGCATACGTGCCGTTGAGGTCCCGTTCCAGTTGCTGGATGTCGGCTCCAGGCTCGGCATGGGCGATCGAGTTAAGGGTGGATCTGAACATAACACCCTATATGCAACGACGATCACTGCGATCAAGCATTGTAACGATGGATTCGGCTTGCGGGTTGGCGCGCGTACCGGAGACTCGGGCGGACCTGGCTAGAGGTTCGATTGAGCCGCCCATCGAAACATCGGGATTAGAGAGTGCCTGCATGTTTGGCGGCTCGAAGCTGGCCAGGACAGTGGATTGTCACTTAATTATGCGCGGCATCCGATCGAGCGAGGTTCCAGCAACGCAGTGGCGCCGGGCTTTAGTTTACATATTGAAGGGCAAATTTACCGCGATCAAACCAATGCGCCGAGATTGCGTCGAAGGCTATTGCCGTTTGCACCCGGGCGAGCTTCCAGACTCGCGTGCGTGCGTTCCCAAACGGGAACAGCCTTCGACAACAACGTGATTCCGCCGGGGGTGAGAGTCAGTAGGCGGCTACGGCGGTCCGCTTTATCGGCAGCGGTTTTGACCAAGCCGCGGCGTTCCAGCGGCTTGAGTGCGGCGGTCAGCGTCGTGCGATCCATCACCAGCAATGCTGCAACCGACCCGATGCTCGGCGGGCGGGGCCGGTTCAGGGACATCATCAGCGAGAATTGGCCGCTCGTCAGACCGAGCGGTCGCAACGCCTCGTCGAAACGGCGCGCCAGCGCTCGCGCCGCGCGTTGCACGTGCAGGCAGAGGCAATGATCGCGTACCCGCAGAGTGGTCTTGAAGGGGATTGACATGTCTCATATAAGTTGATATCAACGTATTTGTCAAGTTGGCATTGGGAGAATCGGCATGCAGCACAACCGCATCGTATCGCGCGAGGAATGGCTTACCGAGCGCCAGGCGCTTCTCGCTCACGAGAAGGAAGCCACCCACTTGCGCGACAAGGTAAACGCCGAACGGCTGGCTTTGCCGTGGGTGAGGGTGGATGAGAACTATTTCTTCGATACTTCCAAAGGCAGGAAATCGTTGAGCGAACTGTTCGACGGCCGCACGCAGCTCATCGTCTACCACTTCATGCTGGGCCCAGGCTGGGCCGCGGGTTGCCCCGGCTGCTCATTTCTCGCCGATCATATCGACGGCGCGCTCGCTCACCTACAGCACCATGACGTGACCATGATTGGCATATCGCGCGCGCCGCTGTCGGAAATCCAGGCCTACCAGCGGCGCATGGGTTGGCGCTTTCCCTGGGTCTCGGCCAACGGCTGCGACTTCAATCATGACTATCATGTCTCCTTCACCCAGGAGGAGCTCGCGGCAGGGAAGGTCTTCTACAATTTCACGCAAACCGACAGCGCCGAAGCGAATGATGAGCTGCCGGGCCTCAGCGCCTTCTACAAGGACGAGGCGGGCACAGTCTTTCACACCTACTCGAGCTATGCGCGCGGGCCCGAGGAGCTGATCGGCACTCTGATGATCCTCGATCGAGCGCCCAAGGGCCGCAACGAAGGGACCACCATGGACTTCGTGCGCCGGCACGACGAATACGAGGCCCTGCCGCGCGCGAAGCATTTAAATCCAACCCCGGAGTTAGCCCATGTCCAGCACCGTCAGTAATTTCGTTTGGTACGACTTGATGACCACCGATACCGCCGCTGCGGAATCCTTTTATCGCGAAGTTGTCGGTTGGCGCACGGCCGATTCCGGCCTGACCGACCGGAGCTACAGCATTCTGAGCGCCGGCGAGAATCCGGTGGGCGGGTTAATGCCGATACCGAAGAATGTCCAGGACGCCGGCGGGAGTCCCCGCTGGATGGGCTACGTCGGCGTGGGCAATGTCGATGAGCATGCCGCGCGCGCGCAGAAGTCCGGCGGCGCCATCCACCGCGCGCCCGAGAATATTCCCGGCGTCGGCCGCTTTGCGATCGTCAGCGATCCCCAAGGGGCGACCTTCGCGCTCTTCCAAGGTTCACCCGGCGCCCAGGCGCCGTCCGTGCCGCCCGGCACGCTGGGTCATGTCGGCTGGAATGAGCTGTACGCGGTCAACTGGCAAGAGGCGTTCGCCTTTTATTCCGGCCAGTTCGGATGGCGGAAAGATCAAGCGGTCGACATGGGTCCCATGGGCACCTATCAAACTTTCGCGGCCGGCGGTCCTGCGATCGGCGGGATGATGACCAGACCCCAAGCGTCGTCCGCCCCTTCTTGGCTGTTTTACTGGAATGTCGAGGGCATCGATGCGGCGGTGGCGCGTGTGACAGCGATGGGCGGCAAAGTGCTCCACGGCCCTCAGCAGGTTCCGGGCGGAAGCTGGATAATCCAGTGCTCCGATCCGCAGGGTGCAATGTTCGCGCTCGTCGCCATGCATCGCTGATGCGGCAACTGCGCCGCGCTCGATGTTGAGCCGCCACTGCAATCGCGGCATCATGCGGGGGGCGCGGCACAGTGGCGCGCGTTACAAGGACTGTTCATGCGGCGCCGGCTGTTGGTCGTGCTCACGACCTTGGCTCTCTCGCTTCCGGCGGGCGGTGCCTTCGCTGCATGCAAACTTGGCATAATGGCCGAGCTTCCCGTCACCATGGCGGGCTTGAGGCCCATGGTTACCGCACAAATCAACGGGACGGACGCGCAGTTCATTGCGGACAGCGGCGCCTTTTACAGCCTGATTACTCCCGCGGGCGCGGCTGAATTCAAACTACGCCTGAGTTCGGTTCCCTTCGGTTTCACGTTGAAGGGCGTTGGTGGGTACGCCGATGTTTCGCTAACTACAGTCAAGGTCTTCACGCTTGCCGGCTTCCCGATACGCAACATTGAGTTCTTGGTCGGCGGTAGCGACCCTGGGGGCGGCAGCGTCGGCCTGCTTGGCCAAAACGTGTTCCGGGTCGGTGACGTCGAGTATGACCTCGCCAAGGGCGTCATCAGGCTGATGCACCCTGACGACTGCGGCCATGCGAGGCTGGCATATTGGGTCACCGGCTCTGAACCTTATTCCGTCATCGATATCGCGTCGACCACTCCGACGTTACCTCACACGATCGGCACGGCATTCATCAATGGCGCCAAAATTCGCGTCATGTTCGATACCGGCGCAGCAACTTCGGTGTTATCGCTCAGCGCCGCGAAACGCGCAGGAGTCACCCCCGAATCGCCGGGCGCCGTCGATGCCGGCTATTGGCACGGAATCGGCCGGTCCTTATCCAAGAGTTGGATCGCACCCTTCTCCAGTTTCAAGATCGGGGAGGAGGAAATTCGCAACACGCGGCTGCGAATCGGCGATGTCGGACTCGATAATACCGACATGCTGATCGGCGCGGATTTTTATCTTTCACATCGCATCTACGTTGCCACCAGCCAACACAAGCTTTACTTCACCTATAACGGCGGCCCGGTGTTCAACCTGACTTCGTCGCCATCGACGAAGGCGGCAACCGATCCGGCGGCGGATGAGCCGAGCGATGCGGCTGGATTCAGCCGGCGTGGCGCCGCATTTGCCGCCCGCCACGATTACCAGCATGCCATCGCCGACTTCACCCGGGCCTGCGAGCTGGCGCCGGGCGAGGCGGACTATTTTTATCAACGCGGTATCGCTCGTTGGCAGAATGAGCAGCCGGATCTCGCGGCGGAAGATTTCGACCAGGCGCTCAAGCTCAAACCCGATGACGTTTCCGCGTTGATGGCGCGAGCGGAGCTGCGCCTGAGGGGTAAGGATAATGCTGGGGCAAGCACGGACCTTGACGCCGTGGATCGGGTGTCGGCCAAGGAAGCGGACATTCGCTTTACCCTCGCACGCGATTATGTGCGCGCCGATCTGCTGCCTCAATCCGTGGTTCAATACGATCTTTGGATTGCGTCTCACTCCGACGACTCAAAGCTCGTCATGGCGCTGAATGATCGCTGCTGGTTAAGGGCGCTGTCGGGACAGGATCTGGGGGATGCCCTGGCGGATTGCAATGCCGCCCTTAACCGCAGTCCAAAGGACGGCCCCATCAACGCGCAGATCTTCAATAGCCGAGGAATGGTTCGCTTGCGGATGGGCGACTTCGACCGGTCAATCGCCGACTATGACGCGGCGATCAAGCTGCAGCCGAAGTATGCTTGGGCTGTGTACGGCCGCGGCTTGGCGAAACTGCGGCGAGGAAAGAACTCCGAAGGGCAAAGCGACATTGCGGCGGCGATTGCGCTACGGCCCAGAATTGCCGATGAGCTCAAGAAGCGCGGCATCGCTCCATAGCCAAACGACGGGACGTGAAAAGAAATGCTGAATGCAAGACGGAATTACCGCGGTGTCTTCGCGCCGCTCGCGCTGATGTTGTCGCCTGTGGTGAGCCTCGCCGGTGCGGCGGCGGCCGCACTCCCGGCAAGCGCGCTGCTGGCGGGGCGCCCCGGGCCGTCGCCAGTGTCGAATGCGGCGTTCATTCCGGGCGCCGGCGCGCTTGCCGCGCCTGCCTTTGCCGGCGTTTTGCGGATACGGCAAAGCCCGCTTCGAAGCGCGCCGGCGATCGACAAGCCGATGCAAGATGGGCGCGACGCGCGGCTGTTTCCTGGCGTCAGCATCGAACTGTTCACGATGGGCGATCTACTCGTGCCGGTGCAGCGCGGCGAGATGGTGCACGAGACCGAATCGGGCTCGGCGATCAGCTTCTGGAGCGTGATCCCGCAGATCGGCCGCGTCTGGCGCGAGTCTGCCGACGGCGGCTGGTCGCGGGCAGCTTTCCCGCTCATGCTCGTCAACGACACCGAAAACCATGCCCACCAGGGGCTCGCGACGTTTCTATACCGCAACGGCAAGATCAGCGATCTCGCGATTCAGTTCGTGCAGCAGAGCGCGCCGTACCTGCTCGGCCAGCACTTCGTCGCGTGGGGCTCGGCGCATGCGGATTTGGCGCCCGCGGATTCGGGCGCCCTTGAGGATCGGCGCGCCGCGGCGCGCAAGGAACTCGCCGCTCGACTGCCGGCCATGCACTGGGCCGATCTCGTCAAGATGGTCCCCCCCGGCACGCTGGATGGCTTCGGCGGCCCGCTCGATCCGAAGTGGCTGCTCGAGGCTGCGCTGGTGCGCGACGGCACGCTCTACTATCAGGAGGCTGCGACTCCCTACGGACCCTATCCTTATCCGCTCGAGATGCGTTTCGGCGTCCGCTCGGTGATGAAAAGCATCGGCGCGCCGCTCGCGCTGCTGCATCTGGCTGAAATTTACGGACCGTGGGTGCTCACGCTCAAAGTTGGCGACTATGTGCGCGGACTCGATCCGAAATGGAATCGAGTCCGCTTCCTCGATGCCGCGAACATGTCCACCGGCTTCGGCGGCACCGGAACTCTGAAGACGAACCCGAATAACTTCCTCGATGGCTACCTCGACGCCAATTACGATGCCTGGTACACGGCACACTCGCAGGCCGACAAGCTCGCGCAGATCAACGCGAATCTCCATCCCTATCCCTGGGAGCCGGGGACGGTCATGCGTTACCGCGACCAGGACTTTTATCTGCTTGGCGCGGCCATCGACGGTTTCCTCAAGTCCATGCGGGGTCCTTCGGCCGATGTTTGGAACATGCTGATTGCGGAGGTGTTCGAGCCGATCGGAATCCAGCATGCGCCCGCCGTCAGAACTCGAGAGGCGGGCGGACGGGAGGGCCTCGTCTGGCTCAATGCCGGGTACTATCCGACCCTCGATGATCTCGCAAAAATCGCGCTGCTGTACCAGGATCGCGGCGCTCACGGCGGCCATCAACTCCTGAATCGACAGCTGACCTCGGACTTGGTCGCGGCGCGCGATGCGATCCAAAGGGACGGCGACTTCTCAGTGACTCGCGTGGCGCCGGAGAACGCGGCACCCGAATCCGAGTTCTACAAGATGGGGTTCCACTTCGTGCCCTATGTACGCAGCGCGAGCGGCAGGCGCTACTATCTTCCGACGATGTCCGGCTTCGGTGAAAACGAGGTCACGTTGTACCCGAACCGGATGATATCCATCGTGATGGGCAACGCAGCGCAGTTCCACCCAGGGGATCAGATCAAGTCCGACAAGGGTCCGCAGACCATCCGCGCGGTCGATCGTCTCGCGCCATTTTGAGGACGCTGCCGCTGGGGTCTCAGATATAACTCCACGAGGCGAGCGCGCCAAGGTAAAAGCAGATTTCGGTGAGCTGCTGCGTGGCATCGAGAGCGTCGAAGGTGGCAGGATTGAAGCGGCGTTTGAGGAAAGCGGCGAACGCGATCCGCATGACAATGGCGGCGCAGAGACCTATCAGGCCCGGAATTCCCAGCAAGGTTGCGGGGGCAAAACCCAGCGCCAGAGCCAAGGCCAGATCGCCGTTCGATAGCCGGGGCGCCGCGTCGGTGCGTGTTGCGATAACCGACACCGCCAGCGCGCGGCTGGCGGCGTGTCCCGAGATCATAATCACACCGAGGGCGAGGTATTCGGGCAGCGGGAAGGGCAGATTCGCAGCCGACAGCGCCATTAGCGCGTTGTACTTAATCAAGAGAACAAACAGCATGCCCAACGCGCCGAAGCTGACCGCGCCGGCCCTTCCTGCAACCTCGAGCGCAGGCTCCCGTGAAAACCCACGTTCGTGAATCGCGCCGGTGATCAACACCGTCGCCAGCATCGACAGGACCACCGCCACGCTCGTCGGCCAAACTTGCGCGCTAAGCCAATAGGCACAAGCGCCCACCGCGCCGACCAGCACGCCCACGAGCGGCACGAAGCGCGCGGCCGCAAATGCCGATATCGATGTGCGCGTGTAGAGCAGCAGCGCCGTTAGGAACCGGCCCCGCTGCGCGCTCATGCGCTCTTGCGCCGGGACGTTCGAGCCAAGGTAGCTGCCGGCGCCAGCTTGGATTGCAAGTAGCGCCCAGTGTAGGAGACCCGGTTCGCCGCAATGTGTTCCGGCGTGCCGGCCGCGATGATCTGCCCGCCGCCGTCTCCGCCTTCGGGGCCCAAGTCCACAACCCAGTCCGCGGTCTTGATCACGTCGAGATTGTGTTCGATCACGATGACCGTATTGCCCTCATCGCGCAGCCGATGCAGCACGACCAGCAGTTGAGCGATGTCGGCGAAGTGCAGACCGGTGGTCGGTTCGTCGAGGATATACAGAGTGCGCCCGGTGGCGCGCTTCGACAGCTCTTTGGCTAGTTTGACGCGCTGCGCCTCCCCGCCCGACAGAGTGGTCGCGCTCTGGCCGAGCCGCACATAGGAGAGCCCGACATCGAGCAGTGTTTGCAGCTTCGGGTGCACGCCGGGAACGGCGGAGAAGAACGGCAGAGCGTCCTCGACCGTCAGACTGAGGACTTCTTGAATGTTCTTACCCTTGAAGCGAATTTCCAAGGTCTCGCGATTGTAGCGTTTGCCCTTGCATACATCGCAGGGAACGTAGACATCCGCGAGAAAATGCATTTCGACTTTGATTACACCGTCGCCCTGGCAGGCTTCGCAGCGTCCGCCTTTGACGTTGAAACTAAACCGTCCCGGTTCATAACCGCGCGCACGCGATTCCGGCATGGCAGCAAAGATTTCGCGAATCGGCGCGAACAGACCCGTATAGGTCGCCGGATTGGAGCGCGGCGTGCGGCCGATCGGACTTTGATCGATCTCGATCACGCGATCGACGAAGTCCAATCCCTCGATGCGCTCGAAGTGCGCCGTTCCCGCGGAGGCGTGATTAAGTTGGGTGGCCACCGCGCGAAACAACGTGTCGTTGACGAGAGTGGACTTTCCCGAGCCCGACACGCCGGTGACGCAGGTCATCAGGCCGAGCGGGAATTCGGCAGTGACATTCTTCAGATTATTGGCCGTCGCTCCCGTCACCCGCAACATGCGTTTCAAGTCGGGCGCGCGGCGCGCGGTCGGGATCTCGATGCGCCGCCGCCCACTCAGATATTGCCCGGTGATCGAGTCGGGATGGGCCGCGATGTCTGCCGCGGTGCCCTGAGCCACGATATTGCCGCCATGCACGCCGGCGCCGGGGCCTAAGTCCACCACATGGTCGGCTTGCCGGATCGCGTCTTCATCGTGTTCGACCACGATTACCGTGTTGCCGAGATCGCGCAGGTTGCCAAGAGTATCCAGCAGGCGCTGGTTATCGCGTTGATGCAGACCTATCGAAGGTTCATCCAGAATGTACATGACGCCGACCAGACCGGAGCCGATCTGGCTCGCTAAACGGATGCGCTGCGCTTCTCCGCCCGACAAAGTATCGGCGCTGCGGTTCAGCGTCAGATACCCCAGCCCGACATTGCCGAGAAAGCCGAGGCGGGCGCCGATTTCCTTGACGATCTTCACCGCGATTTCGCCGCGCCAGCCGCTCAGTTTGAGTTTGGAAAAGAATTCGATGGCCCGCTCGACCGACAAGGACGACACCTCGGGCACGCTCTTGCCGTCGACGAAAACATTGCGCGCCGCTCGGTTGAGCCGGGTTCCGCCGCACTCCGGGCAGGGGCGCGAGGAGCGGTACTTGCTCAATTCCTCGCGCACCGTCACCGATTCTGTTTCCTTGTAGCGACGCTCGAGATTCTTGATGATTCCTTCGAAGGTGTGCTGGCGCCTGATAGTGCCGCCTTTGCCGTCGAGGTACTTGAAATCGATTTGCTCCTCGCCGCTGCCGAACAGAACCAGATCTCTGATTTTCTGCGGCAGGCTCTCGAACGGCGCCTCGATGTCGAATTTGGTGTGCCGCGCCAGCGATTGAATCAGTTGGAAGTAATAGGCGTTGCGCCGATCCCAGCCGCGCACCGCGCCGCCGGCCAGCGACAAATGCGGATTGGCTACGATCTTGGCGGGATCGAAAAAATCCTGAGTGCCGAGGCCGTCGCAGCTTGGGCAGGCGCCGGCCGGATTATTGAAGGAGAACAGACGCGGCTCGAGTTCACTCAGGGAATAATTGCAGATCGAGCAGGCAAACTTGTCGGAGAATACGAGCTCTTTGCGCTCCGGTTCGTCCATGTAGGCGATCCGCGCGACACCCTGACCAATCCGCAGGGCAGTTTCAAAAGACTCGGCCAAGCGCTGGCTCAAATCGGGCCGCACCTTGAATCGATCGACCACGGCTTCGACGGTATGTTTGCGGCGCACGTCGAGCTTCGGCGCTTGATCCAATTCCACCACCTTGCCGTCGATGCGCCCCCGCACGAAACCACCGGCCTGCAGCTCGTCGATGACTTCGGCGTGTTCGCCCTTGCGTTCCGCAACGGCCGGCGCGAGCAACATCATCGGCGTCCCCTCAGGATGCTGAAGGACCGCATCGACCATTTGACTCACGGTTTGCGCAGCCAAGTCGATGTGGTGATCCGGACAGCGCGGCGTGCCGGCCCGGGCATACAAGAGGCGCAGATAGTCGTGAACTTCGGTCACGGTGCCGACGGTCGAACGCGGATTGTGCGACGTCGACTTTTGTTCGATCGAAATCGCCGGGGATAATCCCTCGATGGTGTCGAGGTCCGGCTTTTCCATCATCGACAAGAACTGACGGGCATAGGTCGACAAGGATTCGACATAGCGCCGCTGTCCCTCGGCGTAGATCGTGTCGAACGCCAGCGAGGACTTACCGCTGCCCGATAAACCGGTGAACACGATCAACCGGTCTCGCGGCAGGTCGAGGTCGATGTTCTTCAAGTTATGGGTCCGGGCGCCCCGGATTCGGATGTTTTGCATGTAACCGATTACTATACGCCCGGCGTCAAGGTCAGGGCTACGCGCCGATTTGGGCCGGAATTGGGGCTTGGATCGAGCACAAACGCCGGTAGGCCCCACCTAAGAATCTCGATGAGCGCGCCTCCCCAGCGCCGTGTGAGCGGCGGCGGCGCGTGTACAATATGTGACATTCAATCGTTCGGGAGTTCGTCATGGCGCGCGGTGTAAACAAAGTCATTTTGGTGGGCAATCTTGGCGCCGACCCGGAAACCCGTTCGATGCCGAGCGGCATGACGGTGACGAACATTCGCATCGCCACCAGCGAATCTTGGAAGGACAAGGCCTCGGGCGCCCAGCAGGAGCGGACCGAGTGGCACAGCATTGCGTTGTTTGGCCGATTGGGCGAAATCGCCGCGGAGTATCTACGCAAGGGGTCTCAGGTGTTTGTCGAGGGTAAACTGCGCACGCGCAAGTGGCAGGACAAGCAGGGGAATGACCGCTATACCACGGAAATCATCGCCGACAATATGCAAATGCTGGGCGCGCGCGCCGGTGGGGGGGGCGGTGCAGCGGGTGCCGGGGCGGGCGGTGGGGCGGAGCGGGCCGGCGCAGCGAACGCCGCGCCGCGCGAGGACTACGATCAATCCCCGGCGCCGGCCGGCGGCGGGAAAGAGGATTTCGACGACGATATTCCGTTCTAATCCTGGCGGCCAAGGGACCAACGTCAACGCCGGCAATCGCTTCGACCGAATGGAATGGGCCGGGGCCTTTGGGGATCTCGGCACGCTGATTCCGTTTGTCGTCGCCTATATCGCCGTTCTTAAAATAGATCCCTTTGGGATTCTGTTTTCCTTCGGAACGGCCATGCTGATCTGCGGCCTTTACTACAGGACCCCTTTCCCGGTTCAGCCGATGAAAGCCATCGGCGCCGCCGCGGCCACCCAGGCGGCACAGACCGCGGTCATTACGCAAGCGGCTGTGTACAGCGCGGGCTTGGTCACGGGAGCGATCTGGCTGGTGCTCGGACTCACCGGAGCGGCCACGCATATTGCAAAGCTCGTTCCAAGGTTCGTCGTTATCGGAATTGTTCTCGGCCTCGGACTGGGGTTCATGCTCGAGGGCATCAAAATGATGAGCGCCGGTTGGGTTGTTGCCGCCATCGGTCTTGTGGGAACTCTGCTGCTGCTGACGAACCGGGCCATCCCGGCCATGTTTCTGCTGCTTTTTTTCGGTGCCGTGTGCGCTGCCATTCAAAATCACGCAGCGCTGGAGGCGCTATATGCGGTGAGATTCGAGTTTCGAACGCCGACATTTGCCTTATCCAGCATCACTTGGTACGACTTCGTGGTGGGAACGGTTTTTCTAGCTCTCCCGCAGGTGCCTCTCACGCTCGGTAATGCCGTGATCGCCATCACCGAAGAAAACAACCGCCTCTTTCCTGACCGTCCGGTGACCGAAAAATCCGTCGCGACCTCGATGGGGTTGATGAATCTCGGGAGCGCGGCTGTCGGTGGAGTGCCAATGTGCCATGGCGCGGGTGGGATGGCGGGGCATGTTGCCTTTGGAGCACGCACGGGCGGCGCGCCGATGATCCTCGGCGCGACCCTGTTGATCCTTGCGTTTTTCTTTAGCGGGTCCATCGAGGCGATTCTCGCGGTATTCCCGCGCGCCGTGCTCGGAGTGATCCTTTTTCTAACCGGCGCGCAGCTCGCGCTCGGTTCGTGTGATTTCAGCAAGAACAAGGGCGAGCGATTTATTACGCTCGCTACCGCGGCCTTTGCGATGTGGAATGTCGGCCTGGCATTTATCGTGGGAATGACGCTCGCTTACATCGCGAAACGCGGGCTGCTGCGGTTGTAGGGCGCGCGCCTCTTGCGTCCGGTATAGACACCTTTGAGAAACGCAGCCCTAACCCATCCGCTGACGCGCTTCATCGCCGGGTGTCGCTACGAGGACCTGCCGGCGGAAGTGGCGACGCTCGCCGGCCTGTGTCGTGTTGAAGGAGAACACCGAGCTCACGGCCCGTTACCTGTTGTCGGAAGCCGAACAGCCGGGCGGCGAAAAAGGGGCGATCGTCGACATCGAGCTAACCGACGGCACCTTGCTAACCGACGGCACCTTGCTCGGACCGGTGAAGGGCGTGAACATACTTTTTCCGGATCGCCTGCCCGGTCGCGAGGTCGTCGAGGCAAAGTTCCGCTGGGCGGCAGCGGATGCCCTGACGCAAACCCAGATCGACGCCGTGCTGTGCCTGGTGCGGGCGTTGCCCGAGCTGCCGGACCTCAGGACACTTGCACAGAACCTCGCTGTGAGGCCGGGCGCCCGGACTCAAGGAATGCGGGCGCGCTGGCGCCCCAACGCATAGACCGCGCCGCCCGTGATCAGAAGCGCTGCGGTCATACCGGCGACTTTGCACACGGCCAGCAGCGGGTTCGGATCATCGGGTGACGGCACGAGCGCCAGCACGATGGATCCAAGCGTGGTCACAAGCCCTACGAGCGCCATCGTGACGATGGTCACGCGGCCACCCGGTATGGCCAGCTCGCCCGGCACGGGCGCGCCGCCGGATAACGGTATCGCACTGGCGAACAAGGAGATGAACGGCAGCATCACCCCAATGACCATCATGCTGATCAACACATCGTAGGCACCCTTGACGGTGGTCCCGGCCTGGCCGAGAAAGGCAAACACGGCAGCGATCGCCGACTGCGTCACGATCGCGACCGTCGGCGAACCGTAGCGCGGATGCAGCTTCGCAAAGCTCTTCGGCAGGAAATGATCGATGCCGGCGACGAACGGGATCCGGGCGACCGCCCCGAGCCAAGCGCCAACGCTCCCGAGGCAGGCCAATGTCAGAAGCGCGGCCTCGACCGGCGTGACCCACGCCAGGTGCAGATGCTCCGCGGCGCTGCGGATGGCTTCGATGACGCCGTACAGCGCACTGGTCTGTGCCATCGGTAGTATGACAAGGACGCTCAAGGTTCCCGTCAGGTAGATCGCAGCGATCATCGGTGCCGCCGCCACGAGCGCTCGCGGCACGGTGCGCTGCGGATCCTTAATTTCGCCGCCCATGAAGGAAGCGGCTTCGGGTCCCGTCCAGGCAAACGCAATCGTAGACCAGAAAACGAGGTCCGACAGTCGCAGGCTGGGCACGAAGCCTGCTCTGCTGAATGGGGTTGCGGACCCGAATTTCAGCCACGTCGCCGCGCCCAGGAGCGCGAGTACGAAAACGGCGAGCCAGCGTGAGACTGCGCTTAAGTTGCTGAGCCACTTCGCGATCGCCATGCCTCGCAGGTTCAGCAGGGTGGCAAGCGCCAGACCCCCGAGCGCAAAGACGATGAAGTAGGCAGGGGAGGCGCCGGCTTGCGCACGCGCGGACAGGAACAGCGCATTGCCGGCCGCGAAGTACAGAATGCCCGGGAAATACGGTAGGTTGCTGGTCCAGTAGGTCCAGCCGGTCATGAAGCCGACGCCCGGGCCGAACGCCTGCTTGCTCCACACGTACAGGCCGCCCTGTGCGGGGTAGCGGGACGAGAGGAACACGACGCATACCGACAGCGGCAGGAACATCAACAGGCCCCCCAGCAGCCAGACCACGAGCGAACTTTGACCTGCGGCGGCAGCGGTGGCGATCCACTGGAAGTTTGTTCCGGCGGTGACGAAGAACAGGATCACGTCACGCAGGCCGAGCGATGTCCTCAAGCCCGCGGTGCCACCGCCAATCTCGACGACTTTATCGCGAGTCTGCGGCGGGCTCACTCGTCCGAACTTCCCCGCGAACGGACTGTGTTCAAATCCGCGAGATTGATGCTCTCGAGTTCCGGAAGAGCCATGATCACCCGCATGGCCCAGCGCTCCCCGTCGGCAAGATCCGCCGCGTACAGCTCTCGAGCCAGCGGTCCGTTGCGAGCGACTATCGCGTCTCGGATGTTTCCAGGTCCCGTACNNCGGATTGTCCTCGCGAGCAAGTCATTGCCGGTGGCCTCGGCGATCGCCAAATTAAAGTCACGGTTGGCGAGCAGAACGTGAATAACGATGTCATCGTCGTCCGGCGCCCACTGCGACTCGCAGACTTGGCGTAGGTGATCCAGACGAGCAGAGTCCATGCCGCGCTCGGCGGCAAGTTCCGCGGCTGCAGGCTCCAGCAAGTAGCGCATTTGGTAAGTATCGCGCACGCCGCGCAATGTCAGCGGTGCGATAAATGTACCGCGCTCCGCCGTCTTCTCGACGAGTCCTTCCTGTACGAGACGGGGCAGCGCCGCACGAATCGGCGCCATTCCTAATCCGTATCGTGTTGCCAATAGACGCTCAGAAGTCTTCTCGCCAGGCTTCAATCGGAACGTCAGGATGTCCAGACGTATGAGTTCGTACGCTCTTTCCTTGAGGGGGAGAGACTCCGCGCCATCGATTCCCACCAAGCCATCGACGACTCGCAATTTTGGATGAACGCCTGGCATTGGGTTTTCTCTATGATTGTGTATATATAGTTTAACAGGTCACAGATCTCATATCGACATGTTGATCATGCGAAGGAACCTCGGTCCACACGGTAGTTGTGACGATCCAAGCGCTTATTGGGCCAATAAATGTATCGGAACCACCTTTTCAAATGATTAATTCCACGTCAATCCGTTGCGATTCTAATCGTGCTTTTCTGCATTGTTCTCGCTCGTTGCGCTGCGTTGGCTTCGTGCCGGTTGAAGAAGGTTTCAGTGACATGTGGACAGTGTAATTATGACCTGTTATATTGCCAGGAAACGAAGGAAGGCCGCTGCGACGCTTAGAGGTGCTCAGGAATGGGATTTCGTGTCGTATTTGCTTTCTTTGCATTGTTGTACACGGCGATCGGCTCGGCCGCCCCATCGGCCGACCTTGTTTTCGTTAATGGCGCAGTTTACACCGTCGATGCGGCGCGAAGCTGGGCGTCCGCGGTCGTGGTAACAGGCGATCGCATTACTTACGTCGGCGACGATGCGACGGCGAGAACTTTCGTCGGCCCTGGCACGCGCGTCGTCGACTTGGATCATCGCATGTTGCTTCCCGGCTTTCAGGACTCCCATGTGCATCCCGCGGGGGCACCCAATCCGACTACTGCCCTGGATCTTCACGGCCTGACTCGTCGCGAGCAAGTGATCGACCGGATCCGGCAGTATGCACAGGCACATCCTGAGAAGGCCTGGATCGTAGGCGACGGATGGGATGAGTCCGCGTTTCTTCCGAGCGGACAGCCCACCCGAGAGATGCTCGATGCCGCGGTCCCGGACCGGCCAGCCTATATGGACGATAACTCCGGGCATGAAGGCTGGGCCAATTCCCGGGCGTTGGCCGCCGCCCACATCACCGCCGCGACGTCCAATCCTCTGAATGGACGGATCGAGCACGATGCTAACGGTCAACCGACGGGCGCGCTGCAAGAAGAATCAGCAATGGACCTGGTCAGATCCGTGATTCCGCCACGATCGCCTGAGGAGTGGGTGGAGAATCTATCGGCGGCGCTGCACAAGATGACTCGACTGGGCTTTACGGCGCTCGAGGACGCCGATGCCACTCCCGAAATCGCACGTGCGTACCACACCCTCGACCAGAGAGGCGATCTGCAAATCCGCGCGAATCTCTGTCTACCTTTCGACCCCACGAAAAACGATGACGCTCAATTCCGTTCGTTTTTGGCGCAGCGAAACGCACTTGCAGGCCGCAGATTACGCGCTACCTGTGTGAAATTCTTTCTTGATGGCGCGTACGGATCTCACACCCTTGTTTTGTTGCAGCCGTACAGCGACGATCCGAAAAAATACGGCAAGGGCAAGCTTTTTGTCGACCAGGAACGCCTCAACCGCATTGTCTCGCGCCTCGATGCGGTAGGTGTTCAGATCCACATGCATACGCAAGGCGACGGTGCGGTGCATGCGGCGCTCGATGCGTTTGCCGAGGCACGGCGAAAGAATGGATTTCGCGATAACCGTGACACGCTCGCGCATCTATGCCTGATTGACGCGGCCGATATCCCTCGATTCAGGACCCTGAAGGTGATCGCCAACATGACGCCGCTCTGGAGTCTCGACGATGCGTGGGAGACGGTGTTTGCACCGCGCCTCTTTGGGCCGGTGCGCAGCCAGCACATCTTCCCGATGCGTACGCTATTGGACTCGGGAGTAATTCTCGTTTGGGGTTCCGACTGGCCCGTCACGGGCGTATCACCCCTTGACGGTCTCGAGACTGCGATTACGCACCGCTATCCCGGAGGAAAGGATCTCAACGGGAAAGAGGATCACACTTGGAACCCTCAGCAACGAGTCAATCTAGAGCAGGCGATCGTCGCGTATACCGCTGCGGGAGCCTATCTAATGCATGACGATACGACTAGAGGAACGCTGTCGGTGGGAAAGGCCGCAGATCTCGTGGTCTTGAACAAGAATTTATTCGAAACCGCTCCCCTCGACATTCACAATGTGCAAGTCGACATGACGGTCCTTGATGGCAAAGTAGTCTTTGCGCGCACGCCCGACTAAGGCCGGCCGGGGCCACCTCGCGGATCTTGAGTCAGTGCGGTGCCGTGCTCTGTGGGCCGCTTACTCGTTTCCTTGCTTTCTGACGAGATTTTCGGCGTCACGGTCCAACAGGCTAAGAACATCCTGTGCCTTAACGGCTGTGCAGAACTCACTATCCATACTGGCGACGGCCATCGCGTGAACAAGCTCTGGGTCGCGGTCAATACCGTCCGGACTGACTCGATTGGTCGTAGCACACGCGTCCGCAACCAAGTAGGTGTCAAATCCGAGATTTCCCGCCATACGGACTGTCGTTTCAACGCACATGTTTGTAAAGAACCCGCCGATTACCAACCGATGGATTCGCCGGCGCTTCAGCATCAACTCGAGATTCGTCCCAATGAATCCGCTATTGACATCCTTCCTGATGACCGTTTCATCGCGTTTCGGCTCCAGGCCATCCTTGATTTTACCCGTCGGCAGGTTGAGCTTGAGTGGAGAATGTTGTTCGCGCGAATCGTGAACGGTATAAAAAATCGACAGCTCATGCTGGCGCCATGCGCCGAGCAATAGACGGAGGTTGGCTTCAGCATCTGGGTTGTTGCGTCGTCCGCGCGGCCCACCCCAGTGCTCGAGCACGTCAACACCCTTCTGCACGTCGATAAGCAACAGGGCCGCTTCTGCGCCAAATCTTTCAATCATTTGTTACGCCATCCTAGTTTCATGGCCGACAGTACATCAAAGGCGATCGTTTCCCCCGGGTTGTCCCACTGACCCATTTGCGAAGCGCGCAGACACTGCAGTGACCATCGCATATTAGCTTTTGCATGATAACGACGGGAGCACATGAATGAAAGTTGGGGTCCACTTGATTTTGCCGCAATAATTCCCGGTAAGGACACAGTTTATTTCCCGGTGTTTTTCGCTTGGTCGCGGCGTGTAACTGGATGATTTGACTGCCCCCAGTAGTGGGAGCTGTCGGAAAGGCGATCATGGTGTCCCCAAGGGCTTAAGGCCGGTGCTACGAGCGGACCTAAGGCCTCCTTCAAGGGACCCAGCCAGGGTTCGTAGTGACGCCACCGGTCGATCCCTTCGCGATAGATGGGCCGGCGCACCTGCTCGGAACTCGCGCTGTGCACGGTGCGCTCCGTCTTGTAGAACTCGACGCAGCCCGGTTCGAACTCGAGTTCGCAGAATTCTAGGATGCGGCGCACGTTCGCTTCGAGCTCGTCGACCACGTCCTCGTGCTGGATTCGCAATATCCGGCCGGGAAGCGCGTCAACCCAATGCGCCATGAGTTCTACATACATCCGATAATAGCGAGCGATGTTATCGATGCTATAGGTGAATTGCTGTCCGGAGGCGAACAGCTGCTTGTAATTGCTGAAGCAGCAGGCAAGTGGGTCTCTGCGCGCATCGATAATCTTGGCGTTCGGCAGGATCAAATGAATGAGCCCGAGGTGCCGAAAGTTGTTCGGCATCTTGTCGATGAAGAAGGGCTTGCCTTTGCGGTATACCCGCGTGTCGTTGAGATATTTCTCTCCGAGGCGCGTGAAGTCTTCCGCGGCGAGTTCGGTCAGTACGTTTGGATAGCGCGGAGTCGAGTCGGACACTTCGCGCCCTCGTAGCTCTTGCACGAGCCGCGGAATGTCTGCGAGCTCCATCGTCCCCTCCACCTGGGAGTGCGAGGAGAGGATCTGCTCGATGAGAGTGGAGCCCGATCTCGGCAAGCCGAGAATGAAAATGGGCGATCGGTCCGGGCACCCGACACCGTGCCGCGCGGCGAAGAACTCCCGCGTGCATACGGACGCCTGCAGACGAGCGTTTCGCTCCAGCGGCTCGGGCCGGTAGCGGCACTCGATGCTCTTCAACGCGTTGCCGCGCTCGTAAAACGCAAAAGATTCTGCGTACTCGCCTCGGTCCTCGAGGGCCTTACCGAGTGCGAAACATAGATGATAGCGATCGACCTGCTGGATGTTTTCCGACGCCTCTGCGGCCCGCATACGGGCGATTTCAACATTCGTGAAACGATAGGTTTTTAGGTTCGCGAGACTCCAATACGCTTCGCCGTAATGCGGTCTGACCGCCGCCGCGGCTCGATACGATTCGATGGCTTCTTGCGTCTGGCCGAGCGTCTTCAGCGCATGCGCGATCGACAAATGCAGCTCGGGGTCATTCGGGGACTCGGCCAAGATCTCGCGATAGAGCGGCAGGGCTTGAGTATAGTCGCCAAATCCCGTGCAGACGGTCGCATAGGTTGTCCGGTAGGCTCTGTTGTTTCGATCGGTTTTGAGCAGTTTCTCCATCTGTTCACGCGCGCGCACGTGTTTATGGCGCGTGAGCAGTGCGATCGCGTACTCGTAGCGGGCGGCATGATAATCCGGCGCGAGCACCAGCACGTTCTCGAGGAGAAACTCGGCGTCGTCCGTGACGTCGAGCTTCATGCCGATCTGCGCAAGCAACCGCATACCCTCGATGTGATCGCCATGGGTCAGCAAGTACCGACGAACGATATGCTCAGCCGCATGAGTTTCGCCGTCCGCGAACAAGACAAAGGCGGTCAGGATCTCCGGGGGCAGACTCGCGAGCTTCGCGACCTGACCGGCGGCGTTCTCGGCATCAGCCGGGTGACCCGTCATGTGGAACAGCGCCTGCAGTGCGTTCCAGCTCGCGGGAAGTGATGGGTTCAGATTCACGGCGCAGAGAAAGGCTTGGATGGCAGGCTCCGCGGAACGAGTCGCTACATAGCAATGGCCACGTTCCTGGAACAATAGACTGTAGTGAGGGTGCAGCCTTTCCAATTCAGCAAGCATCGTCAGCGCTTCGGGAATTCGCTGCAGATACCGCAGGCCGACCGCGATAAAGTAGAGCGCATCGCGATTCTCGGGAACTTGCGCGCGCAGCGCCTGCGCTGCCGCCAGCGCCGGCCCGAATTCACTCCGCTTGAACAGTTCGCGTATGCGCCGGACTTCTGTCTCGATCTGCGTTGGAGGAGCACTGAGGGTGGCTGCGTCCATGTTGACCTTTATTATATTGTACGTGACAGGCTGCGGATCTTTGCACCTCAGTATCGGGCGAGGAGAGCCTCGCGGGAAGTCGTTGCCTTCTGAAAGACGGGTACTGCTGCCCGCCTCTGATCGTGCCGCCGCCGACCAGAGTCGGCCGCGGCGCGGTTACTTCTCCGTGAACTTATAGCTGAACTTGATCCCGAGCACGCGCGGCCGCTGCGGCACCTCCGTCAGAATGAATTGGCCGCTGCTTGTTGACAGGCTGGAGTTCACATTCGTCAGGTTCTGGCCGAATATCTGTACCGCCCACGATCCCCTCGCCACGCCGGCCGAGGCGTCGTACGTCGAGAATCCCGGCATATCGAAGGCCGGGATATAGCCGGTCGCCGTGATCATGTGATCCTGGTGCTGGCCGGCGATCTGCGCGAACGCGTTGTAGTCGTTGAAGGCCCATTCGTAGCGCACACGCGCATTGACGTTGAATGGCGCTGAGTTAGTAGTGGAGCTACCGAGCGGCCCGTACGGATTCGGAATCGACGTGATGTCTTTGCCGTAATTAACGCTCAGTGGGTTGTTGTCGACCAGGTAAGGCGAGTTCGTCTGAGAGGAGCTGTTCCAGGCCGCCGCAGCCTGCACCGTCAGCCCGTGCGTCACGCGTGCGATGATGGAGGGCTCGAACCCCCTGACACGGTAGCTCGGCCCGTTCGCAGCGAAAACCAAGTTGCCGAGGCCGCCCTGCGGGTCAAAGAACTCCGTCTGCGCGTTGGTCCAGATTTCCTGATAGACCGAGCCGTTGAATTGGACGCGGCGATCGAACCACTCGGTCTTCCAGCCGATCTCGTTGTTGGTCACGTTGTCCGGCACCGTAAAGGCCGGAATGCAGAACTGGTCGACGCCGTCAGGGCCCGGCAGGTGGCATGCCGTTCCGCGATTAAACTGGCCCGCCCGGAAGCTCTGTGACCAAGTGTAATACAGAAGGTCGTGATCGGTGACGTGCCAGCTCAGGTTCGCGCGGCCCCTATTACCCGACGGGGTGGTGCGGTTTGGGGACTGGAGGCTGACGTTGGTTCCATACGGGGCTAGGCAGGGTCCGAAGTAGGTCGTCGCCGAGAACTGCTTGCAGAAGGAGCTGCCCACATCACCGCCTTGCTCGCTGTCATCGTACTTGAAGTGGCGAATGGCGCCCGTGAGCGTCAGCGTGTTAGGGATCAGGTCGACATCGACCGACACGAACTCGGCCAATTGCTTGTAGCCGCGCTCGACGTCGTCGAAGAAGCCGCTGGGCGGGTTCGGGGTGTATTCAGGCGAGCCCGGCCACGGTTTCAGGGGCAGGAAACAGTTGACGTCGAGCCCGGTCGGCGAGCAGAACGGCACCGTCACCCACGGCCACTGGGTCTGGTCGACGATAGTGTAGTCTTCCCAGTACACGCCAACGAGGCCGCGCACGCGCTTGTCGTCCGGCGTGCTCAGGCGCAGCTCATGGCTCTGGTGCGTGTTTCTCTCGCGTTCTGTCCAGATGGAACTCGGCGTGTAGCACTTTCCAGTAGCGGGATTCGTTGAGTAGCCCGCGCATTGATAATAGTAGCCGAACACACCGCGCGCGTAGTTCGTGTAGTCCTGCTGCTGATCGACGTTGCGAACTAGGTAGGCGCCGCTGTAGACCAGCTTCAGGTCGCCGATCTTTCCATTGACGACCAATGCGGTGTTTTCGAACTTGTCCGTGTCATACGAAGGGTTGAACAGCGTCACCGACAAGGGCGGCAGCGGCTGCCCGCCGATCGGGAGGCCGTTAGGAGTGAGCGAGGCGCCCTCCGTACCGTAGGGCTGCTCGTAGAAAACGCCCTGGGAGTCGATGTTCTGGTACGACTGCGTCAGCAAGGCATCCCAGTCATTGTTGATCTTCCATAGGCCTTCCAGACGAAAACCCGTGTAGGTCAGCGGGTTGATCGCGTTGCCGACTAGGTTGTTGTTGTTGATCGACACGCTGTTGGTCGGTACGACTCCACCGTTGTAACGGGCGAAGCCAAGATCGGTGCCTGACCGAGTGAAGGTGCTGGGGACGTTGTTGATGTAGCCGCCCTGGCGGTCATTGTAGATGACACCACGCACCGCCAGCGTGTCCTCGATGAGCGGGAGGTTAATCACGGCGGTGAGATTACTATTGGGATCGCCGTGCGCGGTGGTTCCATACCCCGCATCGACGCTAGCCTCGGTGACATCGAGCTTTGGCTTGTTCGTGATGTAGCGAATCACGCCGCTCAGTGCGCCACCACCGAACTGCGTGCCCTGCGGGCCTTCGAGAACCTCGATGCGCTCGAGGTCGGCCGCATAGACGTCGAGGTTACGGCCGGGTAGCTGTCCCGACTGTTCGTCGAGATAAATGGCGACCGCCGGGAACGGGCTGGTCACGCCGCCGCCTTGTCCTTCACCGCCGCCGACGCTGAGGCCGCGCATAACGATATCGCTCTGCGCCGGACCGTTGGTGGACTGAGTCACGTTGGGCAGAAACTTGATGAACTCGTCCAAGTTCACGACGTTCAACTGGGTAATCGTCTCGGCGGTCAGCGCCTCGATCGTGATCGGCACGTTCTGGATGTCTTCCGTGCGACGCTCGGCCGTCACGATGATTTCACCGAGCGCGTCGGCGTTTTCCCCGGGCGTGTCCGCCGCGAAGGCGGCCGAAGCGCCATGCATGCCGAGAACGGAGCAAATCGCATAAGACAGCTTATGGTTGGGCTTCACCGGTCTCTCCACATTTCATTTAAGGCATAACTTAAGTCGCGTAGCCGAATAATCAAACCCGCAGCCAGGATCGGCGTACCGCAAGATCACAATGACTTCCTGCAGCTCGTTCGCTGTGGTCCGTGAGTTATCAGACGGGGCAGCACCGTATGCAATCGCGCTCGCCTCGCTCAGAATGGCCACGATAGCCGCAGAGACCTTCGCGTTGTACTTCATAGAGTTCTCCCTGCCTGTGACGAAATTTAGATATCTATTTCGGTGAACCCGTTAAGCGACTACACGAAGGATTGGCTGTCGGAAGTTGCGTGCGAGTGGATCGAGCCAACTATGTTTGACGGGCACACTGGCTTGAGGCCGAGCATCTCGCCGATCGCGCGCTAGACCCGCAGGCAAGGCGTGCGCGCAGCATCACCCTGGCAAAATAACGCTGCAGGGGTACGCCCGTCGGGTGGTGCCGACTTCGCCGTCGCGCTGTGTTATCCATCATCCCCAGATTTCTGTCCAGACTTGAGCCAGAATCCTACATCTCTTTTGACCAATCTAACAGGTCGACGTGCACGTGTCGACATGTCATGATATTTTCAGTGATAATAGAGTAAATGTAATAGCTAGGTGAAGCGAAATGGCAAGATCATAAACGACCTTCTGTTCATTATTGTATTTTTAATTCAAATAGTTATGTCATATATTGAATGTTAAATAGCCAATACGACGCGCGGCAAATACCCTGATAAATACTGTTAGAGCCATTTCCTTGGAGCCGCTCATGAGCCTGGACCTTGCACGTCTACTCTGCAAGAAACGGATACTGCAAAGATTTTGAAACTGAGTGACATGTCGAAGCGACCGAGCTGGCCTGTTAGACTTTATTGACTCGACACCCATAAGGTACAGGTGCGGTCAGCGTTCGCGATGATGTCAAGGCGGGTCGGCAACGTATCCCTAATGTAGAGACAACCAAATGCCAGGCGTGCATCCAAAATTGCGAGTCATCGACGGGTCAGTGGGGCTCGACGGTGCGGAGGCACTGCCCCTCAAGGAAAGAGCGTACGAACTCATACGTCTGGACATACTGACATTCCGATTGAAGCCGGGCGAGAAGACTTCTGAGCGTTTGTTGGCAACGCGTTATGGACTGGGCATGGCCCCTATTCGTGCTGCTCTTCCGCGCCTCGTGCAGGAAGGGCTGGTCGAGAAGACGACGGAGCGCGGCACATTCATCGCACCGTTGACACTGCGCGGCGTGCGGGACACTTATCAAATGCGCTACTTGCTGGAGCCTGCAGCCGCAGAACTTGCCGCCGCGCGTGGAATGGACTCTGCGCGTCTTGATCGCCTGCGAAAGGTCTGCGAGTCCCAGTGGGCGCCGGACGAGGATGACGCCATCATTCACATT
Organism: Gammaproteobacteria bacterium; assembly: GCA_003132425.1. Taxonomy (GTDB): domain Bacteria; phylum Pseudomonadota; class Gammaproteobacteria; order Steroidobacterales; family Steroidobacteraceae; genus Bog-1198. The sequence goes on from PKXS01000124.1 coordinate 55,495, forward strand.
CTGTTGGCAAACCGCGACTTCAATCTGGCGATCGCCGAGGCCTCCGGCAATGACTTGCTCGCGAGGACAATCCGGCATTTGCAGAACCTCTCGCTTCGCATCTTATTCCTGGGAATTACACAGCGCGAGGCCGCCAACTTCTGGGGCACGGGACCCGGAAACATCCGAGACGCAATAGTTGCTCGCAACGGGCCGCTGTCTCGGCAACTGTACGCGGCGGATCTTGCCGCGGGTGAGAGTTGTGCCATGCGGGTGATCATGACTCTCCTGGAGCTCGAGAGCATCAACCTTGCCGCATTGAAGAGCGCACGTTCGCGCGGCGCTGCAGACGAGTGAACCCATCGAGGCTTACGGCGCGGCTGCGCGGGACCGCTGCGAGGCCGCATGACCAACCGCATCTCTCGCAACGCTCGCTTACCGTCGTGAAGCCACCACATAATATTTCGTTGACGACGGAACTGCACCTGCAAGGGGAATCGCCGTGAAGAGCCACTATCGAGTCGTTGTCATCGGCGGCGGCGTCGTGGGCGCAAGCGTGTTGTACCATCTGACGCATCGCGGCCTGTCGGATGTCCTCCTCGTCGAACGAGCGGAGCTCACGGCGGGATCAACGTGGCACGCCGCGGCCGGCTTCCATGCGCTGAACGATGACCCAAACATCGCTGCGCTCCAGTCCTATACGATCAAGCTTTATCGGCAGATAGAAAAGGAGAGTGGTCAGAGCGTCGGCATGCACATGACCGGGGGCTACAGTCTGGCGACGACGCCGCTGCGATGGGAGTGGCTCAAGGCCGAGTGGGCGCTCCATCAAAGCCTAGGCATCGAGGCCCGGATCGCAACGCCGGAGGAAATCGTCGCGGATTGTCCCATTGTGGATCCCGCCGGACTCTTAGGCGGCCTTTTTGAACCGAACGAGGGCCACCTGGATCCGCACGGAACGACCCATGCCTATGCAGGCGCCGCCCGTCAGCGTGGTGCGCATGTCGTTCTCCGCAACCGTGTCCTGGCACTGACGTCTCTTCCTCAAGGCGGCTGGCGTGTCGATACTGAGCGGGGCCCGGTCACGACCGAACACGTTGTCAACGCCGCAGGGCTCTGGGCACGTCGCGTCGGGCGCATGGCCGGTATCGAACTCCCTCTGACGCCCATGCAGCATCACTACTTGATCACCGGCGACGTTCCCGCTCTCGTGGCGCGCCGGAGTGAAATGCCGTCCGTGACCGACCTCGAGGGTTTTACGTATCTGCGGCAGGAGCGCAACGGCGTTCTGCTCGGCGTGTACGAGCGCAATCCGCGGCACTGGAAGACCGAAGGTGCCGACTGGGATTACGGCATGGAGTTGATACCCGAGGATATCGATCGGATTTCCGAGGAATTGGCCATCGGCTTCGCGCGTTTTCCTGTGCTCCGCGACGTGGGCATCCGCAAGTGGGTCAATGGAGCGTTCACGTTTACACCGGACGGCAATCCACTCGTCGGGCCCGTACCCGGACGCCGGAACTTCTGGGCGGCATGCGGTTGTATGGCCGGATTCTCACAGGGCGGTGCAATCGGGCTCGTGCTCGCAAACTGGATTGTCGACGGGGATCCGGGCGCCGACGTCTTCGGAATTGACGTGGCTCGCTACGGTGCCTTTGCAAGCAACGATCAGTATTTGCGCGACACGACCGCACAGTTCTATGCACGGCGTTTCGTGATCGCCTGCCCGAACGAGGAGCGGCCGGCCGGCCGGCCGCTCAAAATGACTCCCAGCTATGATGCGCAGAAGGCCGCCGGCGCGCGCTTCGGGGTCGTTTGGGGCATGGAAACGCCGCAATACTTTGCGCCCTATCAACCCGATTTCGTGGAGGAACCATCGCTGCGACGGTCGAATGCACACGATATAGTGGCGGCGGAGGTGGCCGCGACTCGCACGGCGGCAGGGCTCCTGGACACGAACGTTTATGCGCGATACGAGGTTTCGGGGCCGGGGGCCGAGGCGTGGCTCGATCACCTGCTCGCCAACTGTCTACCTGCCGAGGGCCGGGTCCGGCTCGCGCCGATGCTGGCGCCGTCCGGCAAACTGATGGGCGATCTCACCGTGGCTCGGCTCGCTGCCAACCGGTTCTGGCTGGTGGGTTCCTACACCCTGCAGGAATGGCACCAGCGCTGGTTCCGCGAGCATCAACCTAGAGCCGGCGTCACGATTGAGAACCTATCCGAGAGCTGGCTCGGATTTTCGCTTTCGGGTCCGCGCTCGCGCGAGATCCTTGCGCGGCTTACCCGCGAGGATGTTTCCGACGCGGCGCTCCCCTTCCTCAGTTGTCGACGGATGGACTTGGGGCTCACGCAGGCCATCGTGGCGCGCCTGTCCCTCACCGGCGAACTCGGCTATGAACTCACCGTACCCGCCGTCCAGCAGCGCGCGCTGTGGGAGACGCTTCTCGAGCACGGAGTGCCGCTTGGCATGCGTCCCATTGGAATGCGCGCGCAGAACAGCCTTCGGCTCGAAAAAGGATACGGCGTCTGGTCACTTGAATTTGCGCAGTCCTACACACCGGCCATGTCGGGGCTCGATCGGTTCATCGCCTATAACAAGGGCGACTTCATCGGCCGTGCGGCGGCGCTGAAGGAGCACGAGACAGGTGCCGGTGAGCGTCTGGTGCTTCTCGCAATCGACGCTCTCGATGCCGACGTCACCGGCTTCGAGCCGGTCTGGATAGGCGAGCGCCGCGTCGGCTTCGTGACCTCGGGCGCATACGGTCATCACGTCAAACAAAGTCTTGCACTTGCGTACGTCGACCGAGCAATTGTCGACGAGTCCGCATCCCTCGAGGTGCATGTGGTCGGGGAGCGCCGCCCCGCCTGCCTCCTCGTCGAGCCACCGTACGACCCGCGCGGACTGCGGCTGCGCGGCTGATGATTTCGCCGGTCGGCGGCGCAACGCGTCAGTCGGCAATAAAACCTGGAGATTGCCGGTGAATAATCCTCGTTTCTACCGATGGTACGCGTTGTTGATACTGACATTCGTCTACGTATCCAACATTGCCGATCGTTATGTGATCTCGACGTTGATCGAGCCGATAAAAACGGATCTTAAACTCAATGACACGGCAATCGGATTTCTGACAGGAACTGCGCTGGCCATCTTCTACACCGGCATGGGAATTCCGCTCGGTCTGATGGCTGATCGAGTGAATCGCCGCAATCTGGTAGCGTTTGCCACGGTCCTCTGGTCTGCCATGACGGCCGCGTGCGGCGCGGCAAATACGTTTTTGCAACTGCTGTTGGCACGCATCGGTGTAGGCGTCGGCGAAGCGGGAGGAACGCCTGCTTCTCAATCCATGATTTCCGATTTTTTCCCATTCAATCAGCGCGCATTGGCGACGTCAATCTATGCGCTCGGCGCTGCCGCGGGCTCCATGATCGGCTCGATTGTCGGCGGAGCGATCAGCGATGTGTTCGGATGGAGATCAGCCTTCGTCGCCCTGGCAATTCCCGGCGCTGTCCTCGCGTTGCTTGTGCGTCTGACCCTCACAGAGCCTGCACGGGGAGCTTTCGATACCTCCCGAAAAGCAATAAATTCGCCATCTCTCAAGGAAACGCTGCAATTTATTCGCGTTCAGCCGTCCTTACTGCATGTTTTGGCCGGGTCAACAGTAGCGGTTTTCTGGGGCTGGGGTTTGCTATGGTGGACTCCGGCATTTTTGGCCCGCTCTTACGGGATGAGCACGAGCGGCGCCGGCGGGTTGATTGGTATGATTAGCGGCATCGGCGGCACGGCCGGAATCATTCTCGGTGCCGTGCTGACGCAAAAACTCGCACTCAAGGATCCTCGTTGGCAACCCTGGATTGCGGCGGCTGCAACGGTATTGGGGACCTTCGCTTCAATGGGTGCCTACTCCTGCCGCTCACTATCGATAACTACGCGGATGTTATGGCTGTTCGTTCCAGTGGCGTATTTGAATATTGCTCCCAGCTTTGCCCTAACGCAGAGTCTTGTGCCTCCTCGGATGCGGGGTCTCGCCTGTGCCGTGATGCTGTTTGGCGCGAATGTTGCGAATCTTGCGATCGCCCCGCAACTCATCGGTATTGCCAGCGACGTTCTACGCATTCATTACGGCGCAGGTCGGGAGTCTCTGCGGTACGCGCTAATGGGCACTGCGCTTTCCGGCTTTTGGGCGGCGTATCATTTCTGGGCGGCCGGGAGATACATGAGGGACGGCCTGCGGCGCGCGGGCACAACTTGATGGTCGACAACGCGTTCGACAGATTGACGGAAACCTACCGTTATGCGGAGCGCACACCGGCGATCTGCGCGCCGATCGCGGCCTATCTCGGGCTGATGCCTCATCGAGCGATCCGTCTCAAGTTAGGTCAGAAGTTCAGAACATGATCGGTAACACAGCACAGCGTTATTCCGCCTGGGCGCTGCTGCGCGCACGGCTTGCGGGTCCGGGGTACTGGCGACCGCTTTGGAGCGGCGCAAAGCTTAAGGCCGCGTACGACGTCGTGGTGGTAGGCGCCGGGGGCCATGGACTCGCGACCGCATACCATCTGGCGCGTGACCACAGGATCAAGCGGGTCGCCGTACTCGAGAAGCGGCTCGTGGGTTACGGCAACGTCGGTCGCAACACGACGATTGTCCGTTCAAACTATCTACTGCCGGAGAATCACTACTTCTACGAGGACTCGCTGCGGCGCTGGGAACAGCTGTCGCGCGTTCTGAACTACAACGTGATGTACAGTCCGCGCGGGGTGCTCGACCTCGCGCAGTCGGACGGCGACATGGTCGCGCTCGCACGACGCGGCAACGCCATGCGGCTCGCCGGGATCGATGCCGAACTTCTCGATAGGACCGGGGTATTGAGGTTCGCGCCCGAGCTTACGGCTTCCGAGCCGCGTCGCTTCGAGATTGTGGGCGGCCTGCTACAACGTCGCGGCGGGACGGTCCGGCATGACGCCGTGGCCTGGGGCTACGCACGGGCGGCTAGCGCGCTCGGCGTCGACATCATCGAGGATTGCGAGGTCACGGGACTGCGCACCGCGGCAGGGACCGCCATCGGGGTCGAGACGACACGCGGCGAGGTCGGGGCGGAGCGGATCGTGTTCGCGGTCGCAGGCCATACGGGCATGATCGGCGAGATGCTCGGCCTGAAGCTGCCGATCGAGACGCACCTGCTGCAGGCAATGGTCACGGAACCGATCAAGCCGCTCATAAGCACGGTGCTTGTCTACTCCCACCCGCATGGCGAGGCCTACGTGACGCAGTCCGATCGAGGCGGCATCGTCATGGGCGGATTTCTCGACGGCTTTCCGTCCTACACGCGCGAGCCGCAGTGGTACCGGCTTGAAGACGTGGTGCAGACGGCCGTGGCGCTGTTGCCTCAGATGGCGGGACTGCGGGTACTGCGGCACTGGGCCGGAACCAATGACATGACGATGGACGGCAGCTTCATCATCGACCGCCTGCGGTATGACAACGTGTTCCTCAATGGTGGCTGGTGTTACGGCGGCTTCAAGGCCATTCCCGCTTCGGGTGCGGCGTGCGCGGCATTCGTCGCCACCGGCACGGCGCCGGACCTCATTCGCGCGCACGGCCTGTCCCGCTTCAAAACGGGGCACCTGCTCGATGAGCGCGGCAACGGTCCGTTCCCGGCGCGCCAATGAACTGGCTCGCCTGTCCGTTCTGCGGCTCGCGCGAACTCGAGGAGTTCGTGTTCCGCAAGACGCTGCCCGAAGCCGGCGCGAGCGAGTATGCGGCCGTGTATGAGCGCGCGAACCGGATCGACGGCAGCCTCGAGCACTGGCAGCACGTGCACGGCTGCCGCGCGTGGCTGCAAGTCCGGCGCAATCCCTCGACGGGCGAAGTTCGCGACGTGGATCTGCTGGGCGGAGCTGACCCATGAGTGCCGTGAAGCCCCGCGTCGGTGCGCGGCTGCAGGCCGATCCGGTCCGATTCTCATTCGACGGCCGGCAGTTCACCGGCCATCGCGGCGACACGGCCGCCTCGGCCCTGCTGGCGCACGGCGTCCGCTTGCTCGGCCGCAGCGTCAAGTACCGCCGTCCGCGCGGCTTGCTCGCCGCGGGTCCCGAGGAACCGAATGCGCTGCTCACCGTGGGTGCTCCGCCGGCGATCATTCCGAACGTGCCGGCGTGCCAGCTTGTGCTTAGCGACGGGTTGCTGCTGCGCAGCCAGAATCGCTGGCCATCCCTGCGCTACGATGTGGCCTCGCTGCTTCAAGCCGGCGGCGGATTCTTTGGCGCGGGCTTTTACTACAAGACATTTATCTGGCCGTCGTGGCGACGCTACGAGAAGATCATTCGCAACTTGGCCGGCCTCGGCGAGGCTCCCGGTGCGGCGAACCTAGGGGCACCATCGATCGAGCATCTGTCCTGCGATGTGCTGATCGGCGGCGCAGGGCCTGCTGGTCTCGCCGCGGCACTGGCGGCGGCGCGTACGGGCGCGCATGTCGTGATCTGCGAGCGGGAACCTGAGATCGGCGGGGAACTGGAGTTCGAGCGTGCCACGATCGACGGCCGCGCGGCGGCCGGCTGGATCGGAGCCGCCGCAGCGGAGCTCGCGCAGCGCGGAGCGCGGCTCTTGACCGACACAACCATCGTCGGCGGCTCCGGCGGTCTGGTGATCGCGCACGGCGAACCCGGCGGCCTCGCGGGTCGCAACGCTGTCTACCGAATCCGGCCGCGCCGCTTCGTGATTGCCATGGGCGCGGTGGAACGCCCGATCGCCTTCGTCGACAACGACCGGCCGGGCGTCATGCTCCTGGGCGCAGCCGAGCGCCTGCTCGCGCGCTACGGTGTCGCCGTGGGAGAACGCCCGGTGCTGTTCGGCAATCACGACCGGCTGTACGCAGCGGCGGCACGGCTGACCGGCGCCGGCATTCGCGTGCGCGCGATCATCGACTCGCGGCGCGAAGCTGCGGTAGCCGGTGGTGGCGTAACTGCCGATGCGCGGGAAGAGTTGGCACGCGTGGGTGTTCCGTGCCTCTTCGGTCACGCAGTCATCGCGGCCGAGGGCGGTAACGCCGTGCGTGGTGCGCGGATTGCGCCGCTGGCGTCGCCCGCAAGTGTGCGCCGGTTCGACTGCGACGCCATTCTCGTGAGCGGCGGCTGGTCGCCCGCGATCCATTCAGGGCTGCACGAGGCGGGCTCGCGACGCTACGTCGAGCGCGTCGCAGCCTTCGTCGCCGACCGCCAGCCCGACTGGCGGCTCGCCGCCGGAGCCGCGAGCGGCGTGCTTGAACTCGGCGCAGTAATGGCGGACGGATTCGCCGCAGGCTGTCGCGCGGGACAGGCAATCGGCGCGACCGGCGGCGCCGGGCGTCCTCCCGTGGCGAGCGGTGATGGGCGTCCTGGCCTCGTTTCTTTTTGGCGCTCACCGGCATCGCTGAGCCAGGAGAAACGTCAGTTCGTCGATTTCCAGAATGATGTGACGGTGGCCGATCTGCGCCAGGCGTTGGGCGAAGGATTCATCGACATCGAGCACATCAAGCGCTACACGACTCTCGGCGTCGGTACCGAACAGGGCGGGACCAGCAGCGTTCTCGGGGCCGCGATTGTCGCGGAGCTTAAAGGGGTGACGTTGCCGGAGGTCGGCGCCAGCCGTACGCGCCCGCCGTACCACCCCGTCACGCTCGCCGCACTCGCCGGCCGTCGGGCCGGACAAGATTTGCGCGTGCGGCGGCGAACGCCGCTTTACGAGTGGCACCAAGCGCACGGCGGTGTGCTCGAGCCGGCCGAGTACTGGATGCGCCCTCGCTTCTACCGCTCGAGCGGTGCCGACGCATTTTCCGCCGGGATCACCGAAGCCGCCCGCGTGCGCAGCCACGGCGGCATTCTGGACAGTTCGACTCTCGGTAAGATCGAAATCGCCGGGAAGGACGCTGCGCAGTATCTGGACCGCCTGTATCTGACGAAAGCGAGCACCATCAAGGTCGGCCGCAGCAAGTACATGGTGAATCTTCGCGAGGACGGTATGGTGCTCGACGATGGTATCGTGCTGCGACTCGCGGATGATCGGTATGTCGCGACGTTAAGTTCGGGACATGCCGAGCACATGCTGTCCCACTTCGAGTACTTCCGGGATATGCAGCGGTGCGGCGCCGAAGTGGCGCTCACCAACGTGACTGAGGCCTGGGCGGTGATCGTTGTCGCCGGCCCCACTAGCCGCGATGCGCTGCGGACCGTGCTCGGCGAGCCTTGGCACCCGGACATCGGGCGACTGAGCCACATGGAGTTCGCGAGCGGCCGCTGGCACGAGAGTGAGCTGCGCGTGCTGCGAGCCAGCTTCTCAGGTGAGCTCGCCTTCGAACTACACTGCCGGCCGGCTATCGCGGTGCCGCTGTGGCAGGCGCTCATCGAGGCTGGTCTGCCGCCGTACGGACTCGAGGCCCTGGACATCCTGCGCATCGAGAAGGGTTACTTGGTGGGCTCGGAGATCAACGGCCAGACAACGCCGCTTGACCTCGGTATGGATGCTCTGGTGAAGCTCGGAAATTGCTGTATCGGGCGCGCACTGCTCGATCGCCCGGGATTGCATGAGGCCTCGCGACCGCGGCTGGTGGGTCTGCGGGCCGCCGACGGCAAGGCATCGATTCATGGCGGCGCACAGATCACCACCTCGAGCGCCCCGAGCCGCTCGCTGGGCCATATCACGGCGAGCGTCTACAGCCCTACTTTAAGCGAATGGATCGCTCTTGCGCTCATCGCGCGCTCCTCTGCTGCCGACGGCACAGTGCTCGCGGCCCGCGATCCCCTGCGCGGCGGCGACACTCAGGTCCGTGTGACTGCGTGCGTGCATTTTGATCCGACCGGGGAGCGCATGAAATCATGATCTTGGGCCAAAACTCAGGCGTCGCGGCGCTGTGCCGGATCGAGGAGCCGACCCTGCAGCGCGCGCTCGAATTCAAGACGTTCAAGTTTCCGCTCGTTGCCGCGGCCATGACCGACTTGCCGGCATCCCCCGGCGCCGTGCGGCGCGATCCCTCCGGCCGAGCGACGCTGCTGCACTTTGCTCCCGGACGCTTTCTCGTGCCGGCGCCGACGGCCGACGTTGTCCGGCAACTCGAAGCGCTGCAGGCCACCCGTGCCGGCGCCCTGTTCGATGTCGACGGCAAGTGGCAGGCGTTCGTGCTGACGGGGCCGGCAGCCGAGCGTGTGCTCGCATCCACCGTCGATTTGACTCAGGTGTTGAGCGACAGAGACTGCGCGGCGCTGCGCCTATTTGATTGTCCGGCGATTCTCGCACCTCGGCCCAACGCCTTCGACGTATGGGTCGAGTCTAGCTACGCGAGCGCCTTCCGCGATTGCGCAAGTCGACTGGCAGGCTCACTCGTCGACTAGATTCTGTCCGGGAAACAGCGCCTCGTTGAAGCCGAACTGGGTCAGGTCCCTGATACGCTGCGGGTAAAGGATTCCATCGAGGTGGTCAACCTCGTGCTGCACGACGCGGGCATGAAAATCCTTCACGGTACGATCAATAGGCTGGCCTGTTTCGTCCACGCCGGTGTAGCGCAGTTCGCGGTACCGGGGAACGAGGCCACGCATGCCGGGGACCGACAGACAGCCCTCCCAACCCTCTTCTTGGGCGTCCCCGACTGGTGCCAGCGTTGGGTTGATTAGCACCGTATAGGGCACCAGCTCAGCCTCGGGATAGCGTGGGTTGTGCTCGAGACCGAAAATCACCACCCGCAGACCGACCCCTATTTGCGGTGCGGCAAGCCCGGCCCCATTGAGACGGAGCATGGTGTCCCGCATATCGGTGAGCAAGCTTTGCAGTTCCGGCGAGCCGAACGCCCGGACCGGTTCCGATACGGCAAGCAGGCGCGGATCGCCCATCTTGAGAACTTCGCGTATTGCCATGGTTCCTAGTATCTTAGCGGCCTTTTCAACGTGAGCCTATGCCCGGCCTTTTATACATAAAAACCTTCGGCTGCCAGATGAACGAGTACGACTCCAGCAAGATGCAGGACGTGCTCGAGGCTGCCCATGGAATGAGCCGCACGAATAATCCGGCAGAGGCCGACGTGCTGCTGGTCAATACCTGCTCGGTGCGGGAGAAGGCCCAGGAGAAGGTATTTTCACTGCTGGGTGAGTGGCGGCAATTCAAGCAGAAAAGACCGCATGTGGTGATCGGCGTCGGCGGGTGCGTGGCCAGCCAGGAAGGTGAGGGCATCACGGCCCGCGCACCGTTCGTCGACCTGGTTTTCGGGCCGCAGACCCTGCACCGCTTGCCGGACTTGCTGCGCGGCCTTAGGGAATCAGGACGGCCGCAAATCGATATCAGCTTCCCGGAGATTGAAAAATTCGACCGCCTACCGGACGCACGCGCCGGGGGTGCGACCGCGTTCGTATCGATCATGGAGGGTTGCAGTAAGTACTGCACGTTCTGCGTCGTGCCGTATACGCGCGGCGAGGAAATCAGCCGTCCCTTCGAGCAGGTGCTGCGCGAAATCGAACATCTGGCAAAGCAAGGCGTACGCGAAGTGACCCTGCTCGGCCAAAACGTCAACGCCTACGCGGGCCCAATGGCGGACGGGACGCTCGCGGATCTTGCCACGCTGATTCATTTCGCCGCCGCCGTCGACGGCGTGGAGCGCATACGCTTTACGACCTCGCACCCGCTCGACTTCAACGATAGTCTGATCGAGGCCTATGCCAACGTATCAAAGCTCAATAATTTTTTGCATCTGCCGGTGCAGAGCGGCTCGGACCGTATTCTCGCCGCCATGAAGCGCGGCCACACGGTGCTCGAGTACAAGCAGAAGCTTCGCAAACTGAAGGCCGTGCGTCCCGATATCTGCATCTCAACCGACATCATCGTGGGTTTCCCGGGCGAAACGGATGCGGATTTCATGGCGACCCTGGATCTGGTCGCCGATGCGGGCTTCGATCAGTCGTTCAGCTTTATCTACAGCCGCCGCCCCGGCACGCCGGCCGCGGCGCTGCCGGATGAGGTGGCGCATGAGGTCAAGCAGCAACGGCTCGTGCTATTGCAGCAACGCCTAAACCAACAAGCGCGCGCCATCTCCCAAAGCATGGTCGGCAGCCGGCAACGGGTGCTCGTCGAGCGGCCTGCCAAGCGCGACCCTCGCCAGCTCGCCGGCCGCACCGACAACAATCGTTGGGTGAACTTCGACGGCCCACCGGATGACCCGACGCGCCTCCTGAACAGCTTTGCGGACGTGATCATTACCGAAGCGATGCCGAATTCGCTGCGCGGGCGCCTTGTGGCAGATAATCGCCCGTGAGTTCTGTTTCCATGATCCGGGACGTGCTGCTCGCGCCGGCGGACAACGTCCGATTGATCGAACTATGCGGACCGCTCGACGAGCACCTGCATCAGATCGAGGCCAGACTCGGTGTCGAAGTCAGGCGGCGCGGCAACCGATTTCAAATCATCGGTGTAGCCGCAGCCATCCAGCGGGCCGAAGCGGTGCTGCAGAGCTTGTACGCGCGCGCGCAGCGCGAGCCGGTGGATTCGGAGCGCGTGCACATCGCATTGCAAGAGCTGGATATGGACAGCAGTAACACGGATGCGAATTCGGCCGATTCGGCCGACGAACTCAAAGTGCGTACCGCGCGCGGGGCAGTGCGCGCTCGCGGCGCGAATCAAACCGAATACCTGAACAATGTGCGCACTCACGATCTGACTTTTGGGATCGGCCCTGCAGGGACCGGCAAGACGTATCTCGCCGTCGCGTGCGCGGTCGAGTCGCTCCAATCCGAAAGAGTGCGGCGCATCGTGCTGGTGCGTCCGGCGGTCGAAGCGGGCGAGCGGTTGGGATTTCTGCCGGGGGACTTGTCGCAGAAGGTCGATCCTTACTTACGGCCGATGTACGACGCTCTCTATGAGATGTTGGGCTTCGAGCGGGTAGCTAAATTGATCGAGCGCAATGTGATCGAGGTGGCGCCCCTAGCGTTCATGCGCGGCCGTTCGCTCAACGATTCCTTCGTGATTCTCGACGAAGCGCAGAACACCACCAACGAGCAGATGAAGATGTTCCTGACGCGTATCGGTTTTGGATCCAAGGCGGTCGTCACCGGCGACATCACGCAGGTCGATCTGCCGAATTCCAAGCCATCGGGCTTGCGCACGGTGATCGATATTTTGCGCGGGGTGCGCGGCATTGCGTTTACGATGTTCACCTCGCGAGATGTCGTGCGGCATCCATTGGTGCAAAGAATCGTACAGGCGTACGAAGCGAGTGCTCCTGACGACGGCGCATAAGTCGGCGGCGGAGCGCCTCGACCTCGATGTGACGTATGCGGCGCGCCGTCCGTGGGCGCCGCGCCGCGCGCAGTTTGCCGCCTGGGCCGCCGCTGCGCTGTCGAGCGCCAAGCTGTCGAGCGCCGCGCGGCCCAGCAGCAGGCTCGGGAGCACCGCGCGGCCTGCCGCGATATCGGTCCGCGTGGTCGGGGCTGCGCGCAGCCGCAGCTTGAATGCGCGCTACCGGCAAAAGGATAAGCCCACCAATGTGCTGTCATTTGCCGGCGCCGGGTTAAGCCCCGACGGCCGGCGCCTTCTGGGGGAACTGGTGATTTGTGCGCCGGTGGTGGCGCGTGAGGCGCAAATGCAGGGAAAGACGCGCCAGGCACACTGGGCCCACATGACCGTGCATGGGGTTCTACACCTCCTGGGTTTCGATCATGAACACGATGCCGAGGCCAGGAAAATGGCGGCGGTGGAGATTCAAATCCTTGATCGGCTTGGGTTTTCGGACCCGTATGCCTGATCGAGTATCCTGACCCCCCATGTCCGAACAGCCTCAAGGCAGCACCGGCCGCTGGTTAAAGCGCTTTACGCAGTCGATGTCCGGCGAGCCGCGCGATCTTGCCGAACTCATCGAAGATCTGCGCGAGGCGAGCGAGCGCGGGCTGTTCGACGGCGACGCGTTGGTCATGCTCGAGGGCGTGCTGGCGGTGGCGGACATGCAGGTGCGCGACATCATGGTGCCGCGCTCGCAGATGGTGTTTGTCGAGCGCGATGAGCCGCCGGACAAACTCGTGGAATTGGTGGTCGAGTCGGGCCATTCGCGCTTCCCGGTGATCGGCGAGGATCGCGATCAGATCCTCGGAATTCTGCTCGCGAAGGATCTGCTGCGATTACAGGCCGCGGGCGAGGAAGCGTTCGAGATCCGCGAATACATGCGCCCGGTGGTGTTCGTGCCCGAAAGCAAACGCCTCAATGTGCTGCTCAAGGAGTTTCGCCGCAGCCACAATCACATTGCGATGGTGGTCGATGAATACGGCGGAGTCTGCGGTTTGGTCACCATCGAGGACGTCATCGAACAGATAGTCGGCGAGATCGACGACGAGCACGACGTCGAGGATGACCAAACGATTCGCAAGGAAGCCGCGCGCGAGTTCACGGTGCGAGCACTCGCGCCGATCGCGGATTTCAACCGTTACTTCGGCACGGCATTTTCCGACGAGGAATACGACACGATCGGCGGCTTGTTGATGCAAGAATTCGGGCGGCTGCCGCGCCGCGGGGAAACGATCCAGGTCGGTGAACTGGAATTTCGCGTGCTGCGTGCCGATAGACGGCGCATCGATCTGTTGCGAGTGATAACGCCCACCGATATCGAACCGCCGGCCCCCGACGAGTCGGCTCCTTGAATGCGGCGATGCGCGGCCTGAGCGCCGCGTTGCAACCGCAGGCCGGGTGGCGCCTGGCAGCTGCGTTCGCCGCCGGCTCCGCGCTCAACCTCGCATTCGCGCCTTTCGCCTGGTGGCCGATCGGAGTGCTGGCGCCGGCGTTGCTGTTCGCTCTAATCCGAGGCCTGCCGCCGCGCCGCGCCGCGTGGACGGGCGCCGCGTTCGGCGCCGGTCTTTTCGGCTGCGGCACCTACTGGCTGTATACCTGCCTGCACGGTTTCGGCCTGGTGCCGGTTTGGCTGACTCTCGTATTGATGGCGGCATTGATCGCGGCGATGTCGTCGTATTGCGCGGCGCTGTGCTACTTGGCGAATCGATTCTGGCTCAAGCCGCTGGCGACCCGCGATTGGCTGGTGCTGCCGGTGTTGTGGGTATTGCTTGAGTGGCTGCGTGGCTGGGCATTGAGCGGCTTTCCCTGGCTGTCGCTGGGCTATGCGTTCATCGATTCTCCACTGGCGGCATGGGCGCCGCTGCTCGGAGTCTATGGCGTGACCTGGGCCGCGGTCATGGCCGTCGTTGCCGTGAATGTGTTGCTGAGGATGACGATGCCGGCGTCGCGACGACTGATTGCCGCCGCAGTGCTCGCGGCCTTGTTCCTGGTCCCGACGATTGCCGCGCGCCATGACTGGACGCGGGCGGCGGGAGCGGCGATCGCCGTGGCCGCCGTGCAGGGAGCCGTCCCGCAGGACCAGAAGTGGCAAGCCGACAATCGCGACGCGACGCTCGCCCGATATGCGAACCTTACTACCCAGGCTTGGGGCGCGCGGATCATCGTGTGGCCGGAAGCCGCGTTGCCGGTGCTCGCCAACGACATTCCGAATTACTTGCGGGATTTGCACGCGGCGGGCCGCGCGCACGGCGCGGATTTTGCAATCGGACTGCTGAGCTTCCAACCGCAGACCCGGCAGTTTCACAATGGGTTGTTGGTGCTGAGCAGCGCAGGAGATGGTTGGTATTACAAGCGACACTTGGTGCCGTTCGGTGAATATTTTCCGGTGCCTGCGTTCGTACGTTCCTGGATGCGGCTGATGAGCCTGCGCTATGACGACATCTCTCCCGGCCGCGAGGATCAGCCGGTGCTCAGCGCCTCCGGACAAAAGCTCGGGCTCACCATCTGCTACGAGGACGCGTTCGGCAGCCAGCAGCTAAAGATTCTGCGAGAGGCGACTTTGCTGATTAATGTCACCAACAATGCTTGGTACGGCGATTCCACGGCGCCGCATCAACATCTGCAGATTTCCCGCATGCGCGCGCTCGAGGCGGGGCGCTACTTGGTGCGCGCCACCAACGACGGCATTACGGCCGTGATCGGCCCCCATGGCGAGATCGTGGCGCGGCTGCCGCAGTTCCAAGAGGGGGTGCTGCATGCCGAAGTGCGCCCGATGACGGGTCTGACCCCCTATGCGCGCTTCGGCAACTATCCCGTCGTCATTGGCGCCGGCGCGCTGTTGGCGTTGGCCGTTTGGCGCCGCCGGCGGGGCGGCTAACGCAGGCGATCGGCAGCCTGCNNCGACGTGGTGACGAGATGCACGACATGCCCCGCCGGGGCGAGCGCGGCCTTGGCTTGCGCCACGATGTCGAGACGTCCGCCACTGCCGGCGCCGGTCAGCATCAGGGTGCCCGCGGCGATCTCATCCGCCGCCAGGCGCGCAGCAGCAGATCGGATGAGGTGAAGCGCGGTCCGCGCTGCAACTTCAGATCGGGCAGCCCGCAGCTTGCACACCTTGAAGAGGCCGTATGATAGGCGCAACTTCAGGATGCCCTGAACGCAGGGGAAGGGCCCGCGATGGCCGGGTGGAGCAAGTCCTATGTCACTCACAAAGATCGTCTCGGGCGGACAGACCGGGGTTGATCGCGGCGCGCTCGATGCGGCGCTAGCCGCGGAATTTCCGTGCGGCGGGTGGTGCCCCGCGAATCGTAGAGCCGAGGGCGGGCCGATTCCGGACCGGTACCCGTTGTCTGTTGTGGCGCGCGGCAGGGACAAGGAACGCACCCGGCAGAATGTGAAAGACAGCGACGGCACGGCAATACTGTTTTATGAATCGCTCACCGGTGGTACGCTTCTTACGCGTAACCTCTGCGTGCGTGAGAAAAAACCCTTCATCGTGCTCGACGCGAAGCAGATCAGCGAGCCGGCGGCGGCCGCGGCGCTCGCCCGGTTTGTCGAGGAAAGCGAAATTCAGATCTTGAACGTCGCCGGCCCGCGCTCGAGCGGCTGGGCGGAGGGGCAATCCTTTGCGATGGCGGTGGTAGGGAAGCTGATCAAGCGCAGCCGACATTGGCCGGAATAAGTTCCAATCGATCAATTCAAATAAAGCGAGATCTCGACATGGCCCATCGGAAGTTCAAGACCGGCATCACGCTTCACGTGCTCGGCCTGCTGCTCTGCGTTGCGCTCACCGCGTGGGGCGCAGACACCGATTATAGCGAGCGCGTCGCACGAGTCCTGCGCGAGACGCCCCTGATCGACGGGCATAACGATCTGCCATGGGAGCTTCGCGTCCGCTTCAAGAGCGACCTGTCGGCGGTGGATCTGAAATCCGATACCTCCAAACTCCCCGTCGCCGCGGACGAGGCGCCGTTGATGACCGACATTTTTCGCCTGCGCGAGGGAGAAGTCGGCGGTCAGTTCTGGTCAGTGTGGGTGCCGACGACTCTCAAGGGTTTCGAGGCGGTGCAGACCACTCTCGAGCAGATCGACCTGGTCAAGCGCATGGCTGCCCGCTACCCCGCCGACCTCGAAATGGCCTACACGGCGGCGGACATTCGCCGGATTCACAAATCGCACAAGATCGCCTGCCTGATCGGCATCGAGGGCGGGCACCAGATCAACAACTCGCTCGCGGTACTGCGCCAGATGTACGACGCCGGCGCGCGCTACATGACTTTAACGCACACCAGCAATACCGCGTGGGCCGACTCGGCCACCGATGCGCCGGCGCACCATGGATTGACGCCCTTCGGCGCGGAGGTGGTCCGGGAAATGAACCGTCTCGGCATGCTGGTCGACTTGAGCCACGTATCGCCCGATACCATGAGGGCGGCGCTCGCGGTCAGCGAGGCGCCGGTCATTTTCTCGCACTCCTCGGCGCGCGCGCTCGTCGATCATCCGCGCAATGTGCCCGACGATGTTCTGAGGACGGTTGCCGAGCATGGCGGCGTGGTCATGGTCAATTTCGCACCCGGCTATGTGTCGGAAGCTCGCAATCGCTGGGATGCCGACTACGCGGCTGAACGGACGCGCTTCAATAGCCCGCCATATGTCGGCTTGTACATCGGTCAGCCGGACCGCGCCAAGGCAGCGCTTGCCGCGTGGGAGAAGGAGCATCCGCGACCGGCGGTGACGATGGCTGAGGTCGCCGACCACATCGAGCACATTCGCCAAATCGCGGGCATCGATCACGTCGGCTTAGGTTCGGACTTCGACGGCATCGAAGACACGCCGGTCGGACTTGAGGGCGTGAATCGCTACCCGGCGCTGCTCGAGGAACTGATGCGCCGCGGCTGGACCGATCCGCAAATCGCCAAGCTCGCCGGCGGCAATGTGCTGCGCGTGTTGGCGGCGGCCGAGAGCGTGGCGCTGAAGGCCCGCGCCGCACGGCCGTCCTCCGGCGCCGTATTCGAAGAGCCCAAGGCGGTTTCGGTGCCTGCAAATTAGGGTCTGTTGCCTATGCACGGAGCATCCGCGAGCATGCGGAAGTCCCTGCAAGGAAATGAAGCATGCCCGAAAGCGCCGATTTCAGTAGCGATCGCGACGTATTCGTCAGCTACGCGTCGCAGGATGCAGCGGTTGCCGATATGGTCACGACACCGCAGGGGAAAGCGCGTCGTATCAGTTTGTCCAGATCTACGCGCAGCGCGCAGAGCCCGGCCGCGCACTCGATTGGCTGGACGCCGCCTATCGGGTCGGGGACACCGGGCTGCACTACATGAAGGTCGATCCGCTGGTCGATCCCTTACGCTCCGAGCCGCGCTTCAAGGCGATGCTGGCAAGGGTGAAGTTTCCGGATTGAGCGGTTCGAGCCTGCTTCGGCTCGATGGCGCGTTCAGAGCCTAAGCGCCAAGGCCTCGATCGATTCGCGGTAATCGGCGAGCGCCGCAGTCTCCAAGCCGGCGACCTTTCCCTGGTCATCCCAGCGGCGAACGCGCACGGCTTCCCTGTGAAAGCGTTCCTTCTCGAACTGCGAGACCTCGGGCGGCGACATCGGTCCGCCTTGCAGTTTCAGAGTAACCACCGAGGCGGGGCTAAGTTTCGCGAAATATGCCGGATCCGTTGCGCATAGATAGCGCTTCGCCGGCACGTGCAAGCGCACCGGTTCATAGACCTGCGGCAAAAATCGCTTCGCGAGCCAACGGCTGCCGATTCGCTCATGGTGCGCGTCCACGGTCCAGTCCGCGATGTCCTCCGGAAGCTCCTCCAGAAGATGCCCGATGTCATGCAGCAGCGCGGCGACAATGAGCGACGGCTGCGCGGCATCGGCTTGCGCGAAGTACGCGGCCTGCAGCGCGTGCTCCGTCATCGATACGCACTCGCCGAAATACGCGCCTGCTCCGCGCCCGTCGAATATCGCCAGTATCTCGTCGGTAACGCTCATCGGTCTGCCTCCTCACGGAGCCGGCGGTGCAACAGCGCCGTCTCGCTGTAGACGCTGTCGCGCGTCAGGTAACAACCGCGCAGATGGCGGGGGAATCTTGCGGAGGAGAAACCCGTGCGGCCGTGCAAGATGCGCTGATTGTCGAATACCACGAGATCCGCATCATTCAGCCGGAACCTCAACTGAAACCGCGGATCGCGCAGCAGCGCGGCGAAACGCCGATAGGCTGCGTAGAACGCCACCGCATCGGCCGCTTCGAGCCGCAGCGGCGCTATCGAACGGCTGTTGTAGTGAACAGCGGTCACCTCGCCGGCACACGATAGTTGAATCAGCGGGCGCTCCGCGTACAGCTCTGCGTCCTTGGAACGGTACAGAAACGGCACCGCCGTCTGCGTCAGCCGCGCAAACGCATCGGGGGCGACGGCGCGCAGGTGTTCGGCAAGCGCGAAGCCGTCGGCGAACAGACTCTCGCCGCCGTCCGGCGAAGTGATCAGCGCGTGCAGCGCTTGAAATCCGGGTACCGGTTCGCGATAGGGGTTGTCGGTATGCAGACCGAGGCCGAGGTCGGAGTACGCAAGGTTTTCCGGCTGCGCCACGGATCGAACGTCGAATACCAGTCCGTAGTTGGTCTCGGCGACGCGTCCGATCAACGTAACCGCATCGAGAATGGCCGCCTCTTGCGACGGCACGGCGCTCAAGAACGCGACGCCGTCCTTGAGTAGCCGCGTCAGCCAATCGCGCCGCCGTTCGGCATCGCGCCGCACCTCGGCAAGCGGCGCCCACGCGAAGTCCCGCGAGGCGTCGAGAGTTGCGCCCTCGAGCCAGCGCCGGGTGGCGAGCTGCGGCCGCTGACGATCACCGGCGCGGGCGTACGAGGCGAGCCACTCGAGGTCATAGGTCGCCGGGCGCGATTCGCTCTCCCACTCGATGCGCACCGTGCCATTGTGCGTCGCGGCCGAGCGAATCCTCGGCGTCTCGGGCAGGTCGGCAATGTCCACGAGGCGCTGGCCGCTATGAGGATCGCGGTCGCCGGACAGATTGTCACGCAGCCAGAGACTCGCATACTGGCTCACTTCGCCGCTCGTCCACTCGATCGTCAACGACTCGGGGAGCGATGAGATGCGCTTCACCGCGGTTGCGCGATTCATGGAAGATGATTTCATGGCAGATGATGGCCCGCTGCGGAGGCTTTTGCGCCGAAGACATAGAGACAACCCGCACCCAATGCCGCCAACGCACTGACGAAGGCCAAGCCGGCAAAGACGCCTTTCCAGCCGAATGCTACCGAGATGCGGGCGACGCTATCGCCCGCGACAACCGCACCCAGATAACCCACGCCGTCGATGATTCCGGAGGAGGCCGCACCGGCTTGTTTGCCGCCGAAGTCCAGAGCCATGGCGCCCCCCAGATAGGAATACGGTCCGAGCAGGCACAGCGCGATTGCGCCTATCGCAATGAGCGGCAGCGGCGATCCGGAAACGCCCGGCGGCAGGGACATCAGCACCAGCAGCGCCGCGGCGGTTGCCGCAAGACCCACCAGCATGATCAGCGGGCGTCCGTTTATGCCGAGACGGTCGCTGAGCCAGCCGGCGGTGAGCACCGAGACGACGCCGACGCCGGGAAAGATTGCGCTCATGCGAGCGGCGGTGCCCGTGCTGTAACCCAGATAGTCCCGCATGTAGACCGGCGTCCAGATATTAAACGTCTCGCGGATTATGGTGCAGCCGAGCGAGAGGAGGCAAACCAGTAGAAAGGCGCGGCTGCGCAGCAACGGCAGCAGCAGCGCGGCAACGCTCCGCGGCCGGGACTCCGACTGCGCAAACAAGTTCAGGGGATTGGGTTTGGCCTCGCTATAGCCCGCCTCGGTGCGGGACTCGCGCAGAAAAAACCCATTGGCAATCAAGAATACGCCCGCCACCGCGGCCGCAAAGTAAAACAGCGCCTGCCACCCGAAACCACGCTCGATCAGCATGCCCATCCATTGCCTCGCGGCCGCATCGCCGACGAGGTAGCTGAGGCTTAAGATGCCGATGATGGTGCCGTAGGAGGAGAAGTCGAACCATTTCGAGGACACTTTGATGAGCCCCGCCCAGGAGATGGACTGCGTCAACCGATTTCCGAACCAAGCAATGGTGAAGAGCGGCAGCGCCGTGCCTGAGGCGAACATCAGAGTAAAGGCGGCGGCGCCTCCCAAGCCGATTAAAAAGCTTATGCGGCCGCCCCAGAAATCGCCGAGTCCGGTGAGGAACAGCTTGCCGAGCGCGTAGGCGAGCACTCCCAATGAGGCAATCGTTCCCATGTGGACGATGGCGTGCGCATGGCTCACGCCATGTTTTCCCAGATCGTCGATCAAGAGCGGTGTTCCCACCGAAAGGTCGGCGCGGCAGAAATACAAGGCGCCGTAACCGCCGAACAGCAATAGAATGGTCAGCGCCTGCCGTAAGCGCAGCGACGGTTTGCCCGCGAAGGTCATAGACAATCCCCGACATGGAGCGGCAATGCCGCCCGCCCCATGATCCCATGGGCGTCACGTCGTGGGTAGTGCGCAGGTGGCTTGCGATTCGGCCGAGCGGCGATCGCTAAGTGATGGAATCCGAATCCGAGCGATATGTCACGCGATCGGCTTTGATCTGCAAGGGTCCGGAGAGCGTCTTGATCTTGAACACGACATTGCCGGCAAAGATTTTAGTATGGTCATCGCCGACGCTCACCGTGGATGAGCGCGTTTGCATGGTTTTGCCGATGGAAAATAAAGCGCTAATGCGCTGAAGCGGCGTTTCGTCCGGAATCAACTCGAGAAGGACCTTGTCCGCCCTGATATGGATGGGCTCTTTCGAGCCCTGCACACTGATGCGCACATCGCCGCTCAGGCGCATTGCCTCGATTTGCGGGTTTGCGAAGCCCGCCAGAGTTTCGGCCGAGTTGGAGGACAGGTCCAGCACTGCTCCCATGGGTATCATGATGGTCGCCTCATGACCGGCCGAGTCCGCGCGTATTACGAAGGTCGCGGCGTGCGCAGACGCGGCGATCAATGCCGTGCACATCAGCAAAGGGCCGGCTTTCTTGAACATCTCGTAAACTCCTTTTTACCCGCTGCAACATGATCGGCGCGTACGCGTTGCGGCGCAACCGCTCGGCAGGCAAAGTAATGTAAAGCAGCCCGGTCGAATCTTAAGATTGCGTCACAGGGCGGCGCTGCGCGCTCTTGCTTCGCAACGCGACCGCCAGCAGCAGAAATGTCGCGGCAACGCACAGGTAGGCGAATAAACCGCCCGCTGCGACATACAGAGTGTGGCCGCCCGCCATGCCGGGCGCCGTGACCACGATGCCATCCGCCGCGCGGGGATTGCGCAGCGGATCGTCTGCGTAGGTCTTGCGCAGCACCCGGCCGTTGGGATCGATAAGGGCGGAAATGCCGGAATCAACCGCTCGCACCATGCTGACGCGCAGCTCGATGCTCGCGAACACCGAAAGGGCCAGATGCTGCCACGGTTCGGTATTCGCGCCGAACCAGGAGTCGCTGGTCAGATTGACCAGAAGATTGGGGTGCAGGGCGCCGACTCGGCGCAGATATCTCGGCAATATATCTTCGTAGCAAATCACCGGACCGAGCCGCCAGATCTGCCCCGCAGGTCCTTGCATGGAAATTATGGCGGGGCCTGCCCCGGCGGTGAATCGTCCGGCGCCGACGGGGAGCAACTTTTTGAGCCAGGGGAAGGTGTCGATCCCCGGCATGTATTCGCCGAAGGCGAGCAGGCGCACCTTGTCGTAGCGACCCGCCACATGTCCGGTCCGATCGAGCAGCAGCGCCGAATTGAATGCCTCATCATGCGCGGCGTCATAGGTATTTGCGCCGATGAGCAGAGGAATGTCCACGCCCCGGCGAATCATCGCCAGCGAATTGGGCGCGAAGTCCTCGCTGAAGTCCCGAGGCAGCGCCACCGGATAGCTGCCTTCGCTCCAGACCGCCAGCTGCGCTCCGGAGCGCTCCAGCCGGCGAGACTGGAATTGCAAGGCCGCCAACTGCCGCAGCGCCTCGTCGCGCGAAAATTGACCGTCGACGGTATAGCCGAAATTCGGCTGCACCAATCCGACCTTCAACTGTGGGGCGTGCGCGACGATGGCGTCGATCTGCCGCATGCGTACCAGGCCAAAGATCAACGCCGCCGCGAAGATCGTTGCGGCCGCGGCTACCGGGTAGCGCGCGGAACGCCGGTCGACCAGCAGGTCGTAGAGCGCGCCGTTGATCAACATCAGCAGTCCGGTGATGCCGAGGGGACCGGTAAGTTCGGCGATCTGGATGAGCAGCGGGTGCCACGCTTGGGTGATCCACTGGCCGCAGGGGAATAGTTGCGGTATCACGAGCTCGCAGCTCACCATTGCGACCGGTCCAAGCAGCGCCATGGGCACGCCGAGCCGCCTGCGAACGCCGCACACGATAGCGGTGAACAGCAGAAAAATGAGGGCACGCGCGGCACAAAAGAGCAGGAGCCCGAGCGCCGCGAGCTCCCAAGAAAAGCCGCCGAAACGCTGCATCACGTCGATCAGCCAATAAAACCCGCCTGCGGTTTCAACGACGCCGGCCCACCATCCCAAAAATAACGCCCCTTTGAAGGTCGCCGCCCGCTCGACGGCAAACAGCATGGGAACCGCGGCGATCCACGCCAGCGCGGACAGATCGAAGGGCGTGCACGCGAGGAACCACAGACAGCCGCTTGCGGTGGCGAGGCAGAACGCGCCGAGCGAGCGCGGGGTTCGCAACACGCTGGCGTCCTTCAAGCTCAAGGCAATTCGCGGCTATTGGGCATCTCGGGTATTCTGGGCTCCAATCATGCAAGAAAGATACGAGCCGGCCGCTGTCGAGGCGGAGGCACAGAATTACTGGAACGAGCAGCGCTGCTTCGAGGCCAAAGAAGACACAACTCGCGACAAGTATTATTGCCTGTCCATGTTTCCCTATCCAAGCGGCCGCTTGCATATGGGACATGTGCGAAATTACACGATCGGCGATGTACTGACGCGCTTCATGCGCATGAACGGGAAAAACGTGCTGCAGCCGATGGGGTGGGATGCGTTCGGCCTGCCGGCGGAGAATGCGGCCATCGCGAACGGGGTTCCGCCGGCGAAGTGGACCTTCGACAATATCGCCCACATGAAACAGCAGCTCCAGTCCTTGGGATTCGCCCTCGACTGGAGCCGTGAGCTGACCACCTGCCGCCCGGAGTATTACCGCTGGAATCAATGGCTGTTCCTGCGCATGCTGGAGAAGGGCATCGCTTACCAGAGAACCGGCGCGGTCAATTGGGACCCGGTCGATAAAACGGTGCTGGCCAACGAGCAGGTCATCGACGGACGCGGATGGCGCACCGGCGCGCCGGTCGAGAAGCGCGAAATACCGATGTACTACCTGAAGATCACGGATTACGCCGAGGATCTGCTCGAAGCCTTGGGGAAAATGCCGGGCTGGCCGGAGCGCGTGCGCGTTATGCAGGCCAACTGGATCGGCCGCAGCGACGGCGTGCGGATCGGTTTTCCCTACGAGATCGGCGGCAAGAAGGCTGTACTGCGGGCTTTTACCACCCGAGCCGACACGATCATGGGGGTGACGTTTTGCGCGGTGGCGGCGGAGCACCCCTTGGCAACGCACGCAGCGCGCGGCAATGCGGATCTCGCGGCGTTCATCGAGGAATGCAAGCGGGGTCCGGCAAACGAAGCGCAATTGGCGATGCAAGAGAAGAAGGGCATGCCGACCGGGCTCCTCGTGCGCCATCCGCTCAGCGGCGCGGCAATACCGGTGTGGGTCGGCAATTATGTGCTCATGAGCTACGGCGAAGGCGCGGTCATGGGCGTGCCCGCGCACGATGAGCGAGATTTCGAATTCGCCAAAAAATATCATCTGCCGATCAAGCCCGTCATCGATGTCGAGGGCCGGCAGTATTCCCTGGACGCCTGGGCCCCCTGGTACGTCGAGCACGGTCGCTGCATCAATTCGGGGCCGTATGACGGCCTGCAGTTCCGGGCGGCCGTCGATGCGATTGCATCCGACTTAAGCCGTCTGGGGTTGGGTGACAAGCAAACGACGTGGCGCCTGCGCGATTGGGGAATTTCGCGGCAACGCTACTGGGGTTGCCCTATACCGGTGGTTCATTGCGCAAACTGCGGCACCGTGCCGGTGCCGGATGAGCAACTGCCGGTACTGCTGCCGGTGGATCTCGTGCCCGACGGCAGCGGCAATCCGCTGTTGAAGGACGCCACGTTCCTCGCCTGCGAGTGTCCGCGCTGCGGCGGCGCGGCGCGGCGCGAGACCGATACGATGGACACCTTTGTGGATTCATCCTGGTATTTCTTGCGCTTCGCCTGCAGCGACAACAACGACGCGATGCTTGATTCTCGGGTTCGATATTGGCTCCCCGTCGATCAGTACATCGGCGGCATCGAGCACGCGATATTGCATCTGTTGTACGCGCGATTCTGGACGCGCGTGCTGCGTGAGTTGGGCGCGGTGCCGTTCAAGGAGCCGTTTGCGAATCTGTTCACCCAGGGCATGGTGTTGAACGAGGTGTTTTTCCGCAGGCCGGATGCGGGCCGTATCGAGTATTTCAACCCGGCCGATGTCGAGGTACGCAACGATGCGCGCGATCAGCGCCGAGTCGCGGTGTTGCGCGCCGACGGCGAAGAAGTGGAATCGGGCGGCATCGTGACCATGTCGAAGTCCAAGAACAACGGCGTGGACCCGCAGGCCTTGGTCGACGAATTCGGCGCGGACACCGCCCGCCTGTTTACGATGTTCGCGGCGCCGCCGGAGCAAACGCTGGAGTGGTCCGACGAAGGGGTGAAGGGCGCCTATCGCTTCATCAAGCGCCTGTGGAAGGCGGTGCACGAGCACGTCGCTGCGAGCCAAGCCGCGGCGGGGGCCGCAGCGCCTCGGGGATCGGGGCATCCTGAAAGGACCGCCTTGAACGAAGCGCAGCGCGGGATCAGGCGCCAAGCGCACCAAACCTTGGCAAAGGTCACCGACGACATCGGACGGCGGCGCACTTTCAATACCGCGATTGCCGCCGTCATGGAACTGCTGAATGCGCTCGCCAAGTTCCCGAGAGTGTCGCCGCGGGATCGCGGCGTGGCGCATGAGGCCCTGGAAATCGCAGTACTCGCCCTGTCGCCGATCATTCCGCACGTCACTCACGCAATGTGGCGCGCGCTGGGGCACCCCACGGCGTTGATCGACGAGCCGTGGCCGGCGGTCGATGCTGCCGCGCTGGAGCAGTCGAAGATCGATATCGTCGTTCAGGTGAACGGCAAGTTGCGCGCCCGCATTGCGGTGGCCGCCGATGCCGACGATGCGGCCGTGCGCGCAGCGGCCTCGGCGGATGCCAATGTGAGAAAATTCGTAGGCTCCGCCGCTGTCCGCAAGGTGATCATAGTGCCCGGAAAACTGGTCAACATCGTCATTTAGCCGCCATGAAACGCGCGCGATATTGCAGCAAGTGGGTCCGCGCGAGGCCGGCGTGGACCGCGACGCCGGCGTGGAGCGCGACGCTGATAGGCGCTGCCGCGCTGGCGGGCTGCGGGTTTCGGCTGGCCGGCAGTGAGCCTTTGCCTGCGGTGCTGGCGCGGCCGTATCTCGAGCTGAAGGATCCGTATACGGATTTCTCGCGTGAGTTCGAGCGCCAGCTGAAGAGCACGGGAGCCAAGCTGCAGCCGGTGCGGGAAGGCTCCACGGCGACCATCGAAGTGACCAAGGACCTGGTGAAGCAGAGCACCCTGGCGGTGTCGTCCCTCAATATTCCGACGGAATATGAGCTGACCTATACGGTAACCTTTGCGGTGCACGGCGCCAACAAGGAGATCTTGGCGCCGCAGACCATCAATCTGCTGAAGGACTACAGCTTTGAAGAGAACGCCCTGCTGGCCAAGGAACATGAGGCCGACATTTTGCGGGTCCAAATGGCACGAGATCTGGCGTCCATCGCGATGCATCGGCTCGTCAATCTGAAATCCGCTCCGCAGTGACGCTAGCGGGCGCTGCAGCGTGCTGTTGATCAACGCCATCGATCGGCTGGGGCTGGGGTTGCTGCTGAATCAATATGGCCTGGAGCTTTGTTTGGTGGCGCCCGAGCAACTCATTCCGGGTTCGTTCTGGGGCGAGCGCGAGGCGGGCCTGATCGGCTCGAAGATCTATGCACGCCTCGATACGCCGCTGCACTCAGTGCTGCATGAGGCAGCGCATTTTGTCTGCATGACCCCGGAGCGCCGCGCCGGATTGGATACCGATGCGGGCGGCGACGACAGGGAAGAGAATGCCGTGTGTTATTTGCAAATCGTGTTGGCGGATTCGTTGCCGAACGCCGGCCGAGCGCGCATGTGCCGCGATATGGACGAGTGGGGTTACAGCTTTCGGCTCGGCAGTGCCGCGACTTGGTTCGCCGAGGACGCCGAGGATGCGCGGCAATGGTTGATTGAACACGGCCTGATCGATCGCGACGGCCGCCACACCTATGCCTGCAGATAGAGCGGGAACAGTGTCGCGGCGCAGCGCGCTCGCGGGACTGGGCTGGTGCACGGCCTGAGGGACGACACGGTATGGCCGAAGAACTCGCGCAATCTCGCCACAGCCCTGACCGCGCGCAACGTCCCCGTCACCCTGAAGCTGTACCCAAAGCTCGTGCACGCCGATACCGTAGCGGCATTGAGCGAGCCGGCCCGCGGCCGGGCATCGACGCTCGCCGACGTTGCCGCCTTCGTCAGCTCGCCCCCGCCAACTTGAAGATTCCCTGTGCATTGCCGCTGTCGAAACTCAAATCCAGGTGCGAGTCAGCGCTCACATGCCATCAGGCGGCGTTGGCCGCCGCGGCGGGCGCGGCCATCGCGTAGAAGCGGCCAAAACGATTGGCGAGGAACGGCTGCAGCGCAATTTCTTCCTGCTTGACGAGACCGGACTGAGGCAGCTTGCCGGCGCTGAGCATGTCCAGCACGGCGCAAATGCCGCCCGCGGTGGTTATTTGAATGGCACTGCGAACTCGACCGCCCACCGGCGCGGCGTAGATCTTGTTCGCATACGTCTCTTGCACCAGCTGACCGGCGCGCAGTCCGCTCACGGTGACGAAAACGATCACGACGTCCTGCAAAGTGATGGGTACGGCATTCTCCAGAATGTCCTTCAGGAGCTCGCGCCGATCGCGCAGCCGCAGATCGTTGAGCAGCGCCTTCATGATGGCCGCGTGACCCGGGTAGCGGATGGTGCGGTAATTGAGATTACGCACCTTGCCGGCGAGGGTTTCGCATAAAGTGCCAAGGCCGCCGGAAGTGTTGAAGGCTTCGTAAAGAATGCCGTCGAGCGAGAACTCCTCCAGCTCTTCGAGCGGCTGCGTTTCGCGCAGCTGGCCGTTGACGATCGCCTCACAGGGCTCGCAGTACTCGTTGATGACGCCGTCCGTGCTCCACGTCAAATTGTAATTCAGAGCGTTGGACGGAAATTTCGGCAACGCGCCGACGCGCATGCGCACATCCTGCAGCTTGTCGAAGCGCGAGGCCAAGTCGCTGGCCACGATGGTGATGAAGCCGGGTGCCAGCCCGCACTGCGGGATGAAGGCGGTGCGCGCGCCGGCGGCGAGTTGCTTGACCGCGCGCGTGCTGGCCACGTCCTCGGTCAAGTCCAGGTAATGCGCGCCGGCGGCCTTGGCCGCTTCGGCAATCGGCCGCGTGGCGTGATAGGGCGCTGCGCTCAGGACGGCGAATTTACCCGCGAGAATTTTTCGCAGGCTCTCGCCGTTGGCTATGTCGGCGGATATCTTGGTCGCCGCCGCCGCGGTTTCCAGGCGATCCAGCTGCTGCTGTGAACGATCGACCACGGTCACTGCGTAGTCGCCGCAGCCTGCCAGCAGCTCGGCGATCATGGAGCCGATCTTGCCCGCGCCTACGATCACAATGTCTTTCATGTCGCCTCCCAAGAATGGGCGGCATTCTTGCCCAGGAACCCGGCGAATGGTAGGGTCAAAGTAGACATTTTTAAGGTACAATATGAGCATTACGCAGGGTATAACCGGCAGAATGCCATGGATGCCATTGACGAAAAGCTAATTTTGGCGCTGCAAGAGAACGGGCGCGCGTCAACCGCGCAGCTCGCGAGGCTCGTGGACCGATCACGTACCAGCGTTCAGAGCCGCATCGAGCGGCTGGAACGGCAGGGAGTCATTGTCGGATACGGAGTCCGCTTGGCGCCCGAGCACGGACTGGGCGCGGTGCGCGCGCATGTGATGATCAAAGTGGGGCCCAAAGAGACGCGCACCGTCGCCGCAGCGCTCGGCGCCATCCCGCAGGTGCGTGTCCTACATTCGGTCAGCGGCGACGCGGATTTGATCGCCGTTGCCGCGACCGGCTCGGTGGCCGAGATGGATCAGGTGATCGACACCATCGGCGCTTTGGACGGGGTGGAGCGAACGACTTCTTCGATCATTCTCTCGACGAAGTTCGAACGCTGAGCGCGGACGCTCAGGCCGGCTGCGGCAGGCGGTACTCGAAGTCATAGGAATGCTTGCCGTCGGCAATGATGATATTCATGTTGCCGGTAAGGCCCATCAGTTGCCCGGTCCCGGAATCCGGTACCACGATGATATTTAAGGCAGGCGCGCCGCGAGTCATGGTCGCGTTGTGCTGGAGGGTGAAGCCGCCGCTGCGGCCGTGCAACGTTCCGGTGACGCGCTCGATCGCAACATAACCGGCCGAACCCTTGATGTCCGTGCCGGCACTGAGCATTTCGCCTTGGCTCGCCGCCTCGAGCTCGCCGTGAAATTGCTTATCGATCGACATGCGCGCTAGCTTCGCGCCATCGTCGGTATTGTATTGCTGCAGCGGATTGATTTTCACATCGAAGGGGCCGTGGGCGCGTGTCGTCATAGTGGTTCGCAGTTTAAACCTAGCGGTTGCGAATAAAAAAACGGCGTGGGTCCAATCAGGTANNCGCCGCCAGGATGTCGCACCGGCGGGGGAGTTGGAAAGCTTGCCAGTGCGAGATGCTCCTAAAGCGGATACATACTGCCAAAGTTACCGAGCCGTGCGAGGTACTCTTTATAACCACGCGTTTAGTTTTTCTCACTTGACAAGAGGAAATCTTAAAACGTCTCCTCGTGGCCGCGCAATCGCGCGCGAGCTTAC
Source organism: Gammaproteobacteria bacterium (assembly GCA_003132425.1). GTDB lineage: Bacteria > Pseudomonadota > Gammaproteobacteria > Steroidobacterales > Steroidobacteraceae > Bog-1198. Next base: position 84,903 of record PKXS01000124.1, read on the forward strand.
GCGGCGGGGTACGGAGCGGCTCGCGGCTGCCGCACGCGCCTGACCACCCAGTACGTAACGACGGCCACGATGAGCGTGATGCAGCTGAACTTGAAGTCCTGCTGCAGCCCCGGAGTGAACGCCATGGCGATCAACACGGCCGCCATGCCGGCGATCGCGGCGAAACTCAGCCAGGGGAACAGCCACATCTTGATCGCGGGCGCGGGTTCGCCGGCGCGTTCGCGCCGCCAGCGCAGCGAAATTTGCGCCACCACGATGATCATGTAGACGAACACGATCAGTGCGCCGGAAGAACTGACGAGAAAATCGAACACCACCTGCGGTGTTTCGGTGGCAGCGAGAATCCCGAGAAAACCGGCGGTCGCGCCGATCAGCACCGACGCCACCGGAACGCGGCGCGCGTTCAGCCGCACCAGCGACTGCGGCGCATCACCGCGCCCGGCCAACACGAACAGCACCCGAGAGCTCACGTAGAAGGCCGAATTCAAGCAGGACAGGACCGCCGTGAGGATGATCCCGCTCATGATCACTCCCGCCAATGGCACGTGCATGGTGTTCAACGCCAACGTGAAGGGCGATTCGCCGGAACGCACGGTATTCCATGGAATCACGGCAACGATCAAGAACAAAGATCCCACGTAGAACATCAGAATGCGCCAGATCACCGTCGTGCTCAGTCGGGCGATCGCGCGGCCCGGCTGCGCGGACTCCGCGGCGGCGATGGTGGTGATTTCCGCGCCGGTCATCGCGAAAAACACGGTCGGCACCGCGGCGAGCACGGCAATCCAGCCGTGCGGTGTGAAGCCGCCGTAGGCGATCAGATTGCCGAAGGTCGAGCCGTGCGGCGAAGTCCAGCCGAATGCGAAAGACGCGGCTATGACGATGAACACGATGATCGCGGCGACCTTAATGGAGGCAAACCAGAATTCGAACTCCGCATAGGAGCGCGCCGACATCAGGTTGACGCAGGTCATGACCGACATCAGTGCAAGACCGATTTGCAGCGGCGACAGGGGAACCCAGGTTTGCAGGATCTTGGCGCCGGCAATCGCTTCCACCGGGACGACCAACACCCAGAAATACCAATACAGCCAGCCGACCACGAATCCGGCTCCTTCTCCCAAGCCGGCGCGCGCGAATTCGGTGAACGAGCGCACATTGGGCAGAGCGGTCGCCATTTCTCCCAGCATGCGCATCACGAGAAGTATGAGTATGCCGGTGATCGCATAGCTGATGAAACTCGCCGGCCCGGCGGCGATGATGGCCGTGCTGCTGCTGACGAATAGACCGGCGCCGATGATTCCGCCGATCGATATCATGGTCAAGTGACGGCCTTTCAACGAGCGGCTGAGTTCGTTCTTGGCGGCGATCTCCATAGGCGGATTCGACTGGATCATCGGTGCTCCCTTTGTAGCCGACGGCTCATCTTACTCTGCTTCGACATTCACTCGCGGACCGCCCGGCGGGCTTCGGGCTTGCCGCTCCGCTTATACTCACCGTGGCGGGCATCGTTGCCGCGGCTGCCGAGGATCTGCCAATGAGTTTTGCCGGAAAAGCGGTTCTTGTCACAGGATCGACGACCGGGATCGGCGAGGCGTGCGCCAAGGCCTTCGCCGCGTCGGGCGTCGCCGTCATGGTGTCCGGCCGTCACGAGCAGCGAGGGCGCGCCGTAGCGCAGGCCATCGCGGGTCCCTACCCTTAACGCCGCTGCGCCGCCGATGCCCCCAGATGCGCATCGCCCGCCGGAGCAAGACCGTGCTCATAAGGCTTTGCGGCCACCATGTAGATACCGCCCAGCACCAAGACGCCGGCCGTCGTCACGAGCATCGCATAATTGCTGTACCAGGGGTCGTTCGGATTTCGCGCCCACAGGATGTTGACGATTGCGCCGACGCCGTAGGCGAGCGCGAGCAGGTTCACGAACCAACCCCAGGTCCCAAGAGTGAACGGCCCCGCGGGACGCCAGCCCTTGCCGCGCGCGATGAGCGCGGCCAGGACGATCATCTGAAAGGAAATATAAATGCCGATTGCCGCAAAACTGATGATGGTCGCGATGGCATCCTGCAGCCATAGCGCCGAGAGCGCGATCAGCGCCGGTATTGCGCCCATCACGATGAGCGCAGTGGCCGGAACATGATGGCCCGGCGACATCCGGCTCAAGTACTTGCTGCCCAAGATCATCTGGTCCCGAGCATAGGCGAAGATCAAGCGGCTGGCGGCCGCCTGCAGACTCAATAGGCAGGAAATGAAGGACACTAGAACGACGACGATGACGGCCCGAAAGCCTACCTCACCCATGGCCGCCCGCAGCAGGGTGACTATCGGATCCTTGTCGGTGCCTGAGATCACGGCGCCGAAGTCCGAGATCGACAAGACAAAGGCGAGGCAGACCCAGGTGGCGGCCGCGCCGCCGATGTAAATCGTCATGCGCATGGCTTTGGGGATCATGCGGCTGGCGTCCGGCGTCTCCTCGGCGACATCGCCGCAGGCCTCGAAGCCGTAGTAGCAAAACATGGCGGCCAGAGAGGAGGCGAGGAACGCAGGCCAATAACTGCCCGAGGTATGCACGATGCTCGTATCGATCAACACTTTGAGCGGTTGATGGCGCGCGAACAGCAACAAGTAGCCGCCCACCACGATGGCACCGACGAGTTCGCAGATAAACCCAAACATCGCGACTCGCGCCAACAAACGCGTGCCGCTCAGGTTCAATGCCGTGGTCATGGCGATGAGAACCAGAGCGATGACGGTCGTCGCGAACGGCGTACTGTCGAGGCCGAACAGTTGCGCAAGATACGGCGCCACACCGGTCGCCACTCCGGCCATCGTGCAACACAGGGCCCACGCGTAAACCCAGCCGGCCATCCAGGCCCAGCGCTTGCCCATCAGGCGCCGCGCCCAGGGATACAAACCGCCGGAGATCGGGAACTGCGAGACGATCTCGCCGAAGATAAGGCACACCATCAGCTGGCCCAGGCCGACGCCGATATAGGTCCACCACATCGGCGGACCGCCGGCGATAAAGGCGCTCGTAAATATGGTGTACACGCCGACCACCGGCGATAAGTAGGTGAACCCCAAAGAAAAGTTCTCCCACTTCGACATGGTCCGGTCGAAATGCGATACATAACCCAAGGCTTTCAATTGTTCGGCGTCTTGATCCACGCCCATGGCGGAATGATCGCTCACCCGGTTCTCCCTCAAGGCCTTATTGGTAAGAGGCCGGTCGCCAGCGCTCTTAAGCGTGGCTATCATCTCACGAAATTCGGGGGGCTCGTGCCCCCGCGAATTTCCCCGGTGAACGGCGCCGGCGGCGCTTAGAATTTGTACTGGAAGTCCACGCCGATGGTGCGCGGCTGATTGGTCGACACACGCGTGATGGCGTAGGTCTGCCACGCAAACACCGTGTTATCGATGGATAGTTCCGCGACCTTGTTCGTGAGGTTGGTGCCGACCAGGTAAGCCGCCCAAGGACCGCTGGCAATACCCGCTCGCGCATTCACGAGGTTGTACTGGGGCAGAATTTGCGAGTATGCGGCTTGGTCCCGGACTGGCCCTACCTCCGAGCTGGATATATTCAGGCTGCCGTTCAATGTGCCGGTTATTGCTGTCACGTAGTTCAGCGATGCGACGGCCGTGTACTTCGGCACGTTGAGGACGCGTGTTCCGGGCGTAATTCCCGAGGCGATGGCATTCGCCGACGGATCGCTGATATACGCCTGCGTGTATGCGCCGTTGAATTCCAGCGTGAGTCCTGGAGCGACCAGGGCCGATAGCTCAAGCTCGGGTCCGTAGGATTTTGCATTGCCGGCGTTGGTGTTGTAGGGATAGCCACAGGTGAGCGACAGCACTTGCTGGATATGGGACCACTGGATGTAGTAAACGTCGGCATTGACGGTGAAGCGCCGATCGTCAAATTTCGCCTTTTCGCCGATTTCGTAGCTCAACACCGAGTCCGGCGTGAAACTCGGTTGCGAGGATACCGTCACCGCACCGACAGCGCAGTTGTAGGCAGACGGATTGATCGCGAGCACCGCGGCGCTCGGAAGCGGTATCGGCAGATTGAAGCCGCCGGGCCGCGAGCCCTTGGCGATGGTGCCGTACACCGTCAGATCCGGAGTCGGCTCATACGCGAGGTTCAGCTTCGGCAGAACCGCGTTGCCGCTGGCGCTCTGCGCGAGTATGGTGCTGCTGCCGTTCACCGATGCCGTTCCGAGGCCGGCCTGATCGGCAAAATTATCGATTTGGAAGTGGAAAAAGCGTATCCCGGCCGTCAGTTTCACAGCATCCGTGAACTTATAGGTCCCCTCGCCGAAGATGGCGCTCTGCTTCAGGACATCCGGATTGTTGTCGTTGAACACGATGCCGTTCGGATTGGCCGCCTCTTGATTGGGGTACGGGGGCAATGCGGGATTGGGGTACTGCAGGAGGCTATTGACGGGACCCACATCCGCTGCGGGACAGTAGCCGGAGATGGGGTGGGATGGCGCCGCGTAGCCGCATGTCAATGCGGTCGCGAATGCGGGTGCTTGTTCGTGCCCGATGTAGCCGGAGTCGAGCTTGGCGTAGTAGAGGCCCGTGACCCATTCGAATGGTCCCGAACCATTCGAGGTCAGACGCAGCTCCTCGGCGAACTGCGTGGTGGGATCGGTTTCGACGTAGAGGCTCTGGATGAAGTCTGGAACATAAGCGCCATTGACCAGATGGGTGAAGTTGTTGATATTTTGCAAAGCCTCGGTCGCGTCTTGCGACTGCTCGACAAAGCGCGCCCAGTAGCTGGTGGCGGAGGTGAGCGTCGCGGCGCCGAAGTTGTATTCCACCTTCAGGCTGGCCAACTTGAAGGAGTCATAGTACGGCTCCGGCTGGTCATAGGGCTGATAGAGCGTGAGCCCGCCCGGGTTTTGTTGAAACGCGTTATAACCATCCTGTTCGATACGCTGATACATCAAGGTGCCCGTGACCGACAGGCTGTCGGCGGGCTTCACGAGCAGGATTGATCGCGCAGATACGTATCGCTCAAGGTTGTCACCATTGATGACCTGCTGCACGGGTGCGTCCGCGACATCGCCGCGGTCGCAGTAATACGCGCAATAGGGCGAGGTTCCGGGAGTGCCGGCCGGAACGGTCGAGGAGGGAAACTCTCCGGGTTGAGCGACGATACGATCGATCCAGCCGCTGACGTACTTTGCGCTGAGGACCGTGCGCAGTGCCACGACGTCGCCCATCGGCAGGTTCAACATCAGGCTGCCGCCGCCGTTCGTGCCGCCATGAGAAGTATCGGAGACGTTCGTGTCCGTCGCGGCCTCGAACTCACCGAGCTTGGGTTGGTTGGTGACGAGCTTGATCGTGCCGCCCATAGAGCCCGAGCCGTACAGCGTGCCCTGCGGGCCGCGCAGCGTTTCCACATGGTTCAGATCAAACAGGTCGGGATCGATGACGGTACGGCCGTTGAGCGCAACCGCCGACGCGGACAGCGGCGTCTCGTCGAGGTAAAAGCCTACCGTGGCCGCGGTGCCGCCGCCCGCCGAAAGCCCCCGCATCTCATACTCGGTCTGACCGGGACCCGAACTGCGGAGCGAAAGTCCGGGTACCTTGCCGACCATATCCTCAATGTTGGTGACGCCTTCTGCCTGCAGGTCGCCGACGGTGAGCGCCGTGATGCTGATGGCGGTCGCCTGTACCGTTGACTCGCGCTTCTCGGCGGTCACCACGATTTCCTCCAGTTCGCCGCTGTTTTTGGCCGCCGGGGCCGCGGTGGCCGCTGGGTCGGCGATTGCGGAACCGCTCAAAGTCGAGGCCAACATCAGCGTCGCTGCGAGCGACGCAACAATGCCCGACACTGCCGCGTCGGCAGCACACAACACTTTTCTCATGTCCGGTTCTCCCTGAGTAAAAACACCAAAAGGCTGCGCGCCCCTTTACATGTAAAAACTTGTAAGGAACTTGTAAAAAAGATGTAAATGCGGATGCCGTGCGTCGCTTGCTCTTGAATCATCCCGTCTCGTGTTGCCGATTCTCTTATGATCGGCATGCGCAATTCGTAACATACGGTTTACTGACACGCAAATTTATTGCGCAACAGGCACGAGAATGAAAACCGCGTCTGTTGCTACAATGCCGCATAGTAGATTCGCATCAATGCACCGCCGCGTGCTGCTGCGCGTCGTAGGCGGCCCATGCCCGATTGATCAGGAACGCGTGGATGGCTTCGGCCTGCTCGACAGTCATCGCGCTGAATTGCGGCATGCCTTTGCCCGACCGGGAGCCGCCGATGACGATGCTCAGGAATTCGGCGTGGGTGGCGGTGCTCGACCTGCGCAGATCCGGCACCGACATGGTCCAGCGCTCGGCGCCTGGGCCGTGACAGTAGTCGCAGGCGTTCGCCGTAAAGAGCGCTTTGCCTTGTTCGACGATGCTCGCCGGCGGCCGCGGCAGCGGCGGCTTGGGAAACACGATCGGCGGTGAGCTCGTCGACAGGGTGCCGGTGCCCCCCAGCTTGAACGCGAGCAGCCGCGACGGTCCGCGGGCATTCTCCGTGGAGCTATACCGAGGAACGCTCAGACCAATGCCGCCGCCGTCGCCGACCCCGACCAGCACCAGTTGCTCGCCGTCGATCTCGACCGTGCTCGGCGCGGCCTGGATTGCCGATCCCGTGAAGAACGACCACAGCTTTTCGCCGGTGTCCGCGCGGTAGGCGACGAAGTCGCCCGTTCCGGTGCCTTCGAACACGAGATTGCCGGCGGTCGAGAGGACCCCACCGTTGGTTCCGACTTCGAGCGTGACGCCCCAGCGTTCCTTCTTGCCTTGCGGATCCCACGCGATCAATCGGCCCATCCGATGCTGAACCTTCGGATCCGACATGCCTGCGTAATAGTCCGTGAATGTGTCGCCACCCAATGCCGCGCTCTGTTCCGACATCGCGTAGAGCACCGGGACGTCCGTCAGCGGGATGTACATCAGTCTCGTTGCCTCGCTGTAGCTCATCGCGTGCCAGTTGTGGATGCCCACCGGCCCGGGATTGACCATCGCGCGCTTTTCATGCGTCGCGTAGTAACGCGCCTGTGGATTCTCAACCGGCCTGCCAGTCTTCAGATCGATGCGGGAGGCCCAAGTGGGGTGGCCGATCTTGTCGGCGGCCAGCAGCCTGCCGGTCTTCGCCTCGATGATGTAGAAAAACCCGTTCTTCGGTGCGTGCATCAGCACGCGGGTGCGCTTGCCTCCGATGGGCAGTTCGCCTATGACGATCGGCGAGCAGTCGTTCAGATCCCAAGTGTCGTTGGGCAAAGTCTGGTAGTGCCAGACGTATTCGCCGGTATCGGCATTCACCGCGACCACCGACTCGGTGAAGAGATTGTCGCCGCGCCGCTTACTCGCGTTCCAGGGGGACGGTCCGTCGACTCCGAAATACAGGAGATTGAGCACCGGATCATACGTAATACCCTCCCAAGTACTGCCGCCGCCGGCCGATTTCCACCACTTGTCGCCTTCCCAGGTTTTCGCTGCGATCTCGTTCGCCTTCGTCTGATTCTCCTTGAGCGACGGGTCCCCCGGGATCGTGTAGAAGCGCNNCAGATGCTTGCCGGTTGCCGCATCGAATGCATCCATCGAGCCCCTGCCGATGCCGGTATCGACGTCGGAATTGCCGATGAAGACCTTACCGCCGCCAACCCGAGGTGCGCCGTTGATCGCCCGGGTACCGTCCGTCTCGCAGGCCTGCACGTCCCACACCTTTATCCCGGTCTTACGGTTGACCGCGATGAGACGGCAATCGCTGGTTCCAAAAATGACCTCGTCCCGCCACAGCGCAACGCCGCGATTGAGGTGGTGCGACCACATGCTCGCGAATGCGCTCGCGACCTTCACCTTCGGGTCGTAGGACCACACAATTTTGCCGGTTCGAACGTCGATGGCCCATACCTGCGCATACGCACCGATCTGGTAGACAAGCCCATCGGCGACCAGCGGATTGGCGAGCAGACCGTCGGTTGTTGGCAAGTCGGCATGCCAAGCGAGCCCAAGAGTCTTCACGTTCGAGTCGTTTATCTCTGCCAGCGGACTGAAGTGATGCTGCTCGGGCGTTCTACCGAGCATCGACCATTCACCGGCCTTCGGCGCGGCCATGACGCCGCCACTGAGCGCCACGGTACCCGCTACGCAAGCCAGCAACCTTGAGGCGAAAGCGCCGATGCGTCGATGTCGAATGGTCATCGTGGATGTTTGCGGGAACCGTGAATCACTCATGTATTTGGCGGTGCGACTTGTCATTTACATGCTCCCCACGCTCCGCATAATGTTTGTGACAACAAAGTGCGCTGCCGGCCTCTACCCGTCTTTCGATTTCTTGCGGACGCCATTCAGATCTTGCCCATATTGCGAAACCATGCCGAGCGTGTGGCACATCCAGCGAAAGGGCCCAATGGCCTTTCCAGGCTGCCGAGTTCCGGACAGACTGTGGAAATTGCGCCGGGGCCGAGCGGGATTGGCAGGATTCGAACAAACGTTGCAGGAACCTGTCAGACCGGTCGCTGCCGGCGCGCAATACTCGGCGTCAGGTCAGGGGCCGGGTGGCCACTCTCAGTAAGATCTTGGCGGTTCAATCGACCTGGAGGCTGCTGTGGAAGCTCTAAATGCCTTCTCGAAGCTGAGTAGTCAGCATCTGATCGACGGACGACTCGTCAGCGCCACCGGAATAAAGGTGCATGCGGTTATCGACCCGGCGACCGAGGCACGTATAGGCGAGATTACCGATGCGACTCCAACGGAGATCGACCTCGCAGTTGAGGTCGCGACCGCCGCGCAGAAGCGATGGCGCAAAGTCAACTATCACAAGCGGGCCGAACTACTGCATGAGGTGGCGCACCGGATGCGCGCGACTAAGCGCCTCATCGGCGAGATGCTCACCCGAGAAATGGGCAAGCCGTTCAAGGAGTCGGTGGACGAGGCGGGATGGTCTTCCACGGCTACTGACTACTACGCCGAGGTGGCCCGGCACGAGGCGGGACGAGTTTTCGGGCCGGTCGTCGACGGGCAATTCAATTTCACGACCAAGGACCCCGTGGGCGTTGTCGTGATCGTGCTGCCATTCAACTATCCCCTATGTCTCCTTTGCTGGCAGGCTGCAGCTGCAATCGCCTGCGGGAACGTTGTCATCGTCAAGCCGTCGGAACTGACGACGCTGACCACCTTGCAGTTCGTCGACGCCTTCAGCGGCCTGCCGCCCGGAGTAGTGCAAGTGCTTGCCGGAGGCGGCGAAGTGGGGCGCTCGCTCGTCGAACATCCGAAGACGCATATGGTTGCCTTCACCGGCGGCGTGCCCACCGGACGCGCGGTTGCGGAGACTTGCGCGCGGCTCTATAAGCGGTCGCTGATTGAAACCTCGGGGAATGATCCTTTTATCGTGATGCCGTCCGCGCCGATCGATACCGCCGCGCGGGGAGCCGCGTTTGGTGCGTACCTGAACTGCGGTCAGGTGTGCGCCGCCTCGGAGCGCTTTTACGTACACGAGCAGGTGTACTCGGAGTTCGTCGAGCGCCTGGTCCACTACACGCGCCAAGTGCGCGTCGGCAACGGCCTAGATCGCGTGGACATGGGACCGCTGGCTTCCGAGCGTGAACTCAATCGATACCTTGCATTATTGCATGGCGCCAATGAAGACGGGGGCAAGGTCGCGGCCGGAGGAGGTCGTCCGCCGGATCTTAAGAAGGGTTGGTTCGTCGATGCTACTGTACTGGTCGAGGTCGCCGCCGATGCGCGCATCATGAACACCGAGTCTTTCGGTCCGGTGGCACCGGTGTGCCGAGTCTCGAGCTTCGATGAGGCTATTGAATTGGCCAATCGCTCCCACTATGCACTCGGCTCGACGATCTATACGAGGGATCTCCATGAGTCGATGCGCGCAGTCGAGGAACTGGAGGCCGGCATGGTCTGGGTTAACGCCCCGCTGCTCGACAACGACGCCGGACCCTTCGGCGGCCGCAAACAGTCCGGCATGGGACGACAGCTTGGGGCTGAAGGTCTAGACTCCTTCCGACACACGAAATTCACAATGATAGACTCCGCCGCGAAGCCCCATGACTTCTGGTGGTTTCCGTACTCAGACGCCGAGAGCTTTCCTGCGAGCTCGAAGTAGCGGGCGGTGATTTCGACCAGGGTCCGATACATGACAGAACCTCTTCCGGCCGAACTCGAGGAACGCATCGCCGCGCTCGAGGCTCAACGCGAAGTTGGCGCGGATTTCGATGCAGTCAGTTGGTTTTGGCTCATTGTCCTTGGTGTACTACTCCCTGTCGTCTTGCTGCTGATCGCCTGGTGGGCACGGTGACCCCGAACGGGTGCGGCGGCCTCGGTCGGAGGGCTCGATCTTGAAGCCGCTCGACGAGCCGGCCGCGGACAAGAGCGCCTGGCCGATGCTCAGATCCGAGAGAACCTGGGGGCCCTGGCGCTTGGGCGTCGCGCTCGCCACCGCCGCAGCCGCGACCTGGTGTTACCTCATTGGGGAGTACGTCGGGTATTACCTCAATTTTGTTCAAGGCAGCCTAACTCTGGCGGCCGGCAGCATGATCGGGATGCTGCTGGTGTTGTTGGCGGCGGGCCCGATTTGCGTTCGTTACGGTATCGAGTCGGTCGCCTCGACAAAGCCGCAGTTCGGGTCGCGCGGATGGATGATCCCCGCCATGATGCAACTGGTTTCGATCGTCGGCTGGAATTCGCTGCTCCTTATCTTCTTTGCAAAGTCGCTGTCGCAGTTGCTCGACGTGCTGGGCTGGCTACCGCCGGGCATCGGTGCGCAGCAGATCGTTCCGGCTGCTACGTTTCTGGCCTGTGGGCTTGTCTATCTGGTCTTGCTGCGCGGTGCCACGGGAATGAGCCGAATTTCCAACATCCTCGTACTGCACGTGCTCATCGGGCTCTGGATGCTGTACCTTCTCGTGTCGCGACGCTGGCCAGAACTCATTGCCGCGCAACCAACCATGGCTCGGCCGGACCGTCTGTGGAACCATACGACCGGCGTGGAAATCGGCATCTCTTCGCTGCTATCTTGGTGGGCTTACATCGGCGCAATGATCCGGATGGCGCCGCACGGGCGGACAGTGGCGGTGCCGGTCATGCTCGGCATGGGCGCACCGGTACCGTTGCTGTGCCTGATCGGCATCGCAGGCGTTCTCGTCCTCAAGGTATCCGACCCATCGGCGTGGCTACGCAGTGTCGGCGGACCTCTCTACGCGGTCATTGCGTTGACATTTGTGGCGGCCGCGAACCTCGGCACCACGATCGCCGGCATCTACGCTTCGGCGATCGGCCTGCGGAACTTCAGTAAGCTTGAAAGACTGCCTTGGTCGCTCATACTGCTGCTGACGATTCTGCCGGTGGCACTTGTGGGGATTTTGATTCCCGAGCTTTTTTTTGGCCATTTCGGCGCGTTCCTCGCGTTCATCGGCGTCGCGTTTGCGCCCCTCTGCGGCATACAAGTCGCCGATTACTACTTTCTGCGGCGGCGCTTCATCGACATTCGGGCGGTCTACGATCGCAGTCCGTCCGGGGCCTACGCCTTCTGGGCCGGTGTCAATCCGGTCGCCATCGTCACCCTTGGGCTGGGGTGTGCCGTTTACGTCTATCTCCTCAATCCTCTGACTTACCTATCGCACGGGCCGTATCGGTACATCACGGCATCGCTGCCGTCGGCGTTTATTTCAGGATGTATCTATGTTGTGCTTACCAGACTCTTCGTGATCCCCAAATGTCGCGGAGGCTATGGGTTGCGCCGGGCAGAGCCGACGACTCCCCGCGGCGTCGTTTCTTGATACATCCCTGTTATAGGAGTAACTTTTTGACCGCGTGCTGGGCCGAACCGCACCATGACGGTCAAAGCTTGGTGTCTGCGCGAGTTACGCAGCGAGCGAGGCGATTACCTAATGATGCATCCTGCGAACGCCGCAGCAACAAGCTCACTCATGCCGCCCGAGTGGATGCGGCAAATGCCGACGCCGCCGATGATGTCGAGCGAGCTTCTGCGCTGGCGCCGCATTTGTGCCTACCGGTTCAAGCACCCTGCCCAGTTCCAGATTCAGCTTCCCGCGGCGGGCGGGCATTTTCTGTCCGCCCACCTGAACAATCCATGTCAATTGTCGGCGCGCTGGAACGGCATGCTACGGCGCAGCCGGTCGTTGCCCGGCGAATCCATCATCATGTGCGCCAACCAGGAGAATTCGTGGGAGGGGACGGGTGAAATCGACGAGCTGCAGATCTTCATCGACCCCGAATTGCTGCTTGAAGCGGCAGCCGAGCTTAGCGACAAAGCCTTTTGGCTCGTGGAAGGAATCGGAATTCGGGACCCCATGATTTCCGTGATCGCGGCTCGAATCGTCGAGGAGCTGACAAATCCCGGCGACAGCTGTCAATTGGTCGGCGACGCGATGGCGCATGCATTGACGGCGCAGCTTCTGTCGCGTCACTCGAATTTCCGCGCCGTCTCAGTCATGCAGCGAATCGACATGCCGGTGCACAAAGTGCGGGCGGCCATCGACTATATCGAAGCGCATTTGAGCCACGACCTCTCGATTGACTTGATCGCTGCGGCCGTCAACATGAGTTCGTTTCGGTTCGCGAGGGGGTTCAAGAAGGCAACGGGCCATTCACCACACCAGTTCCTGCTCGAGCGTCGAATCGAACTCGCCAAGGACATGCTGCGCTCGACCGACTACAAGTTGGCCGATGTAGCGCAAACCGTCGGTTTCGCAAACCAGAGCCATTTCGCTGCCGTTTTCCGGCAGCGCTGTCAGATGACGCCGAAGGCTTACCGCAATTTGACGCGATTCAACGGCTAGCAGCGCGGCTTGGCCCGCGCTGCACTTTCTAGTCGCGCGGGATTGAAATGGGCAAGTTCCCGACATCTTTGCGCGCAATATCGAAACACGGGTCTTGCAAGGCGATGCATGCTCGAAGTGTAGAGCTCGCCGCGCGTGGCGGGCGGAGGTCGTAATCCAGGTGCCTCAATGGTCGCACAAGTGAGTACTAAGGTACTGCCGGACCAGGCCCGCGTGGTCATCGTCGGCGGGGGCATTATCGGCTGCTCAATCGCCTACCATCTTGCGAAGCTCGGATGGCGGGACATCGTGCTGCTGGAGCGCCAGCAACTGACGTCGGGAACCACCTGGCATGCGGCCGGGCTTCTGACGACGCTGCGGGACACGGAGACGCAGACGCGCCTGGCGAAGTACACCCAGGAGCTATATCGGAAGCTTGAGGCGGACACAGGCCAGGCCACAGGCCTCATTGGCTGCGGTTCGATCCAACTCGCGATGACGGCGGACAAGGCCGAGGAGATGCGGCGCGGCGTCAATATGGCGACTAGTTTCGGGGTGGAGGCTCACGAAGTAAGCCCGGCCGAGGTGAAGTCCATGTGGCCGCTTGCCGACGTCGGCGATCTGGTGGCGGCCTTCTACTTCCCGAACGATGCGCGCGCCAATCCCACCGACGTCACGCAAGCACTGGCGAAAGGCGCCCGGCGCGGCGGCACTCGGATCTTCGAGCACACGAAGGTCATCGGCATTACGACGGACCGGGGGCGGGTGACGGGCGTGCAAACCGACGTCGGCGCAATCCGCGCGGAGTTCGTAGTGAATTGCGCCGGAATGTGGGCGCGAGCCGTTGGCCAGATGGCCGGAGTCAATGTTCCGCTGCAGGCCGCGGAGCATTATTATTTGATTTCGGAGCCAGTGGCCGGCGTGCACTCGATGCTGCCGATTCTCCGCGACCCGGGAAACTCGGCCTACGTCCGCGAGGAGGCGGGAAAGATCATGGTCGGGCTGTTCGAGCCCGTAGCAGCGCCGTGGGGGACAAACGGCATTCCGGACGATTTCAGCTTCGGTGATATCCCGCCGGACTGGGACCGTATGTATCCGCACATCGAGAAGTCCATGAAGCGGGTCCCGTGCCTTCTACAGACCGGTATTAAGTTGCTGTTCTGCGGGCCGGAGTCTTTCACTCCGGACCACAACTACCTCATGGGCGAGGCGCCGAACGTCCGGAACTTCTTCGTCGCCGCCGGCTTCAACTCCCTGGGCATCCTGTCGGGCGGCGGCGTCGGGCACGTGATGGCCGACTGGATCGTCAATGGCCGCCCACAGATGGACGTGTGGTCGGTCAATTTGCGTCGCATGCACCGCTGGCAGAACAATGACCGGTATCTCCTCAATCGCACACAAGAGACGCTGGGCATCGGCTATCAGGATCATTGGCCCTTTCGCCAGTGGGCCACGGCGCGCGGTGTGAAGCAAAGCGTCCTTCATGACCGTGTCGCGGCAGCGGGCGCCTGCTTTGGCGAGTCGGCGGGCTGGGAACGCCCAAACTGGTATGGAAAGCCGGGCAACACGCCGGCGTATTCATACTCCTGGGGGCGCCAGAACTGGTTTCAGAATAACGCGCAGGAGCACGCTGCGGTTCGCGAGCGCGTCGGAGTCTTCGAGCAGTCGTCGTTCGCGAAACTTCTCGTTCAGGGCCGAGATGCCGTTACAGTGCTCAATCGCGTCGCCACGGCCAATATTGATGTGGCCGTAGGACGATGCATCTATACACAGTTTCTAAACACGCGCGGCGGGATAGAGGCGGACCTCACTATCACACGGCTCGCGCCAGATCGTTTCCTAGTCGTCACCGCCGCATTCACACATACCCACGTCGATGCCTGGATTCACGATAACGTTCCTGACGATGCATTCTGCGTCGTGACCGACGTGACGGACGGCTATGCGATGCTGAACGTTCAGGGGCCATCCTCGCGTGCTCTACTGCAGTCACTCTCGAACGACGACTTTTCAGCCTCGGGGTTTCCGTTCGCCACATGCCGCGAAGTTCGCATCGGGTACCAGACCCTGTTTGCACTCCGGCTCACCTACGTCGGCGAGTTAGGTTGGGAACTGTACGTACCGACGTCGTTCGCTCTGCCTGTTTACGATGCCATCGTCGAGGCCGGCGTCACGTACGGCTTGCACCACTGTGGCTACCATACCCTCAATTCTCTGCGAATCGAGAAGGCCTATCGCGATTGGTCGCATGACATAGGGCCCGACGACTCGCCACTCGAGGCCGGGCTCGCATTCACCTGTGCATGGAATAAGCCGGGCGGGTTTATCGGCCGCGACGCTTTAATGGCGCAGCGTGATACCGAATCGCCGAAGCGCAGGCTGGTACAGCTCATGCTTGAGGATCCGCGACCTCTCCTGTATCACAATGAGCCGATTTACCGCGAAGGGGCGCGCATTGGCTTCGTGACTTCGGCTATGTACGGGCACACCCTGGGAGCGGCCGTCGCGCTCGGCTACCTGTCTAATCCCGAGGGCGTGACGGACGAGTTCGTCACCGGTGGGCGCTACGAGATTGCGATTGCGGATCGCCGCGTCCCGGCGAGAGCGTCCTTGGTCCCCATGTACGATCCGAAGAGCGTGCGTGTACGGCAGTAGTAGCGGTGCAGCTCCCGTGCTATGGAACTAAGCGCGTGCCGCACTCATCGCAACGCATAATTCTCGCGTCTGTCTTCTCCAGCAGCCTCGGCGTCGGTTTGATATTCGGCTTTCAGCCGCCCTTGATCGCGCTGGCCTTGAGTCGTGCGGGCATTTCAAACCTCCTCATTGGGGCGGTGATCGCCGCCACACTGATCTCGGTGATTCTGTTCGGTCCTCTGTACCCTTACGCGATCGCCCGTTTTGGCTTGAAACGCTGCATCGTCGCCGGCATCGGCACTGCCTCCATGATCCTGATTCTCATGCCGGCATGGCCCAGCGTCTCGGTGTGGTTTGGCTTGCGATTCGCGAGCGGCTGCGCTCTTGGGTTGAGCTGGATCGCGAGCGAAGTATGGATGAACAGCGTCAGCAGCAAAGAGTCTCGCGGCGCGGTGATGGGAATCTACGGCACCATTTTCTCGATCGGCATCATCACGGGCCCCATCCTGCTGGAATTCACCGGAACTCGCGGTTGGCAACCTTTCGCGATCGGGGCACTGTGCTTGGCGCTCACACTGTTGCCCGTCATCCTATTGCGCAAAGCCGTGGGCGAAGCGCAGGAATCCACGTCCCAGCACGGGCTGATGGGCGCGCTCAAGGCCGCCCCGGTGGTCATGCTGGCGGCCATCGTGGCAGGCCTGGTCGAGTCCGCGGACTTGAGCCTGCTGCCGCTTTACGGCATGCACGCCGGTTTCGGCGAACGGGCGGCGTTGTTGCTGGTGACCGTGTTCATGGCGGGAAATGTCGTGCTACAAGTCCCGATCGGCCTGCTCGCCGATCGCTTCGGGCGCAGGTTCATGCTCGGCATTTGCGCGCTGTTGAGCGGCATCGGTCCGCTGCTGCTGCAGCCCTTGATTCACGTTCCTGAATTGCTTTGGCCGTTGCTGTTTGTCTGGGGCGGCACGCTGTACGCATTCTACAGCCAGGGCGTTGCGCTTCTCGGCGAGGAGTTCCCCGCCGCAGAATTGCCCGGCGCGAATACCGTGTTCGTGATGGTGTACTGCCTTGGCGGCGCCATCGGGCCCACCTTGGGGGGCCTCGCCATGGATTCTTGGCCACGCGCCGGCTTGCCGAGCCTGCTCAGCGCCGCGGCGCTGATTTTGCTCGCAGGCTTGATGGCCGCGCGCCGGCAGACTCTATGAAGGCGCGGCCGCGTCTTTGGGTGCCGGCGAATCAGTAGCATACTGTCGTGTTCACCAGGAAGGAGGGTCGATGGCGCAGGGCCCAGCACGCGAGCCTGCGGCGGCAGCCGTGGTCCGAGCGCCGGTCTCGGCCTGGAGCCCTTTTCGGCATAAGACTTTCGCGGTCGTATGGTGGGCCACGGTCGTCGCCAACATCGGCACCTGGATGTACAACGCCGCATCCGGTTGGCTGATGACGAGCCTCGATGCGAATTCATTGACGGTTTCGCTGGTACAAGTGGCGGCTAATCTACCCATGTTCCTGCTGGCGCTGCCGGCCGGCGCGCTCGCCGACATCGTCGACAAGCGCCGATTGCTGTTGATCGCCGAGACCTTGACGACAGTCATCTGCGCGGCGTTTGCCCTGCTCATATCGCTTGGCACCGTGACGCCCGCGATTCTCCTGGTGTTCACATTTCTGATCGGCGCCGGCGGCGCCCTCACGGCCCCGGCTTGGGCTGCGGTCGTGCCGGATCTAGTGCCGAGAGAAATCCTCTCGCCTGCCGTAGCGGCCAACAGCGTGGGAATCAATGTCAGCCGCGCGGTGGGGCCGGCGCTCGGCGGCTTGATTACGGCCGCACTGGGAATCGCGGCGCCGTTCTGGGTCAACGCCGTCAGCGATATCGGCATCATCGGAGCGCTCCTCTGGTGGCGCCCTTCGCATCACAGCAGCAGTCACCTACCCGCGGAACGGCTGGGCAACGCCATCGTTACAGGTGTGCGACACGCGCGCAGCAACGCCCATCTGCACGCCACGGTGATGCGGTCCATCGCATTCTTCGTGTTTGCGAGCGCTTACTGGGCGCTGCTGCCGCTGGTGGCGCGTCATCAGCTGCAGGGCGGACCACAGCTTTATGGCGTTCTGATGGGCGCCATCGGTGCTGGCGCGGTGATCACCGCTTTCTCATTGTCCCGATTGAAAGCGATACTCGGCCCGGACCGGTTGGTTGCCGCGGGAACGGCGGGCACCGCGGTCACCTTGTTGCTTCTGGGCGTCGCGCACTCGGCAATCACGGCCCTGCTCGCCAGCCTTACCGCCGGGGCGTCCTGGATTGCCGTCCTGTCGAGCCTCAATGTGTCCGCCCAAGTGGCCCTTCCAGGATGGGTGCGCGGCCGCGGCCTCGCACTATTCGTCACGGTCATTTACGGGGCGATGACGCTCGGCAGCGCGCTCTGGGGGTTGGTCGCGCGGTTTACCGGCCTGCCGGGCGCACACTTCATTGCGGCCGCCGGCATTCTCGCCGCCGTCCCTCTGACGTGGCGCTGGAAATTACAAACGGGCGCAGGCGTCGACCTCACGCCCTCGATGCACTGGCCGGCGCCTCTGGTGGGGCATCAAATCGAGAACGAGGCCGGACCTGTGATGGTGACGGTCGAGTACCGAGTCGACGCGCTAAACCGCAATCCGTTCCTGGAGGCGCTCGAGAAACTCGCCCACGAGCGCCGTCGCGACGGCGCGTATGCCTGGGGCGTGTTCGAGGATTCGGCCGAGGAAGGACGGTTTATGGAAACCTTCCTGGTCGAATCCTGGCTGGAACATCTTCGGCAGCATGAGCGCGTCACGGCGGCCGATCGCCTGGTCGAAGCCGCGGTCGATCGATTTCACACGGCGGGCGTGCCGAAGGTCACGCACTACGTCGCCGCCGCGGCGCGAGCGGAACCGTAGAGTTCCGGATGACGAATTGAGGCGGCGCAGCATCCGTGTTAAGTTGTCAAAAAACCAACCCGCGCCGCACATCGAGCGCTCCGCACATCGAGGGAAGAATCATGTTCACGCAACTGATAAACCCGCTCGACAACTTGTCGCTTACCTGCCTGGTGGCGCTGGTTCCCGTGGTTTCGCTCCTGGTCTTGCTGGCGGTATTTCGCATGCCCGCATGGCTCGCGACTCTGCTGGGTTCAATCCTCACGTTCGCGCTCGCGGCGTGGGTATGGAAGATGCCGTTCGGCGACGGCGCGCACGCCTACCTGTACGGCGCGGCAACCGGCGTGTGGAATGTCGACTGGATTACCTTCTGGGGCATGGTGCTGTTCAACACGCTGTCGGTGAGCGGCGTGTTCGAGAATTTCCGCCGCTGGCTGATCGCGCAGGGCAGCATGGACGTGCGCGTGCAGACCATGCTCTTCGCATGGGCATTCGGAGCAATGCTCGAGGGCCTGGTCGGTTTCGGCTATCCGTGGGCAGTCGTTGCGCCAATCCTGATTTCCCTCGGCATCTCCGATCTCAATGCGATCCGCGTCGCCGCGATCGCCAATAACGCACCGGTCTCTTTCGGCGCGCTCGGCGCGCCGCTCATCGCACTGGCGGCCGTGACGGGTTATCCGCTGCTGGCACTTTCCGGCTCGGTCGGCACCGTCGTCGCCGTGCTCGCGCTGCTGCCACCGTGGGTGCTGCTGTACTTGGTTTCCGGCAAGAAAGGCATGATAGGCGGGTGGCCGCTCGCCGTGGTCGGTTCGTTCGGCTACATCGCGGGTCAGTACCCGGTGGCCGTCTATCTAGGACCGTATCTGCCCGACGTCACCGGCGCCATCACCAGCTTCATCGCATTGCTCGTACTGCTCAAATTCTGGCAACCGAAAATAGTGCTCGGCTACGGCGGGGCGCCGGTGGATGCGGCAATGGCGCAGCGCACTCAAGGACACGGACTCAAACCCGCCGAGATAGTGCAAGCCTGGATGCCGTTCGCCGTGCTGCTGATTGTGGTCGCGGCCTGGACCGGCCCGTGGTCGCCGCTGCCGAAAATCAGCTGGTTCAGCGCCAAAGCGGTCGCCTGCTCGGCGCTCGCGGTCACTTGCACGGCGGCCAAGGGCGATGTGAGCGCGGTCTTCAAGTTCGCCCCTTATGTCGGCGGCAGCGCAATCCTGGTCTCATGGGCTATCGTGGCGGCGCTGCTGCTGTCGATGGGCAAGCTCAAAGGCAGTCAGATCGGCGAAGTATTCCGGCGTTCCTACCAGCAGATGTGGGGCGCATGCTTGGTGGGCGTGTTCATTTTCGGGCTGGCGTACGTATTTAATTATTCCGGCATGGCAGCGTCGCTCGCGCAGGGATTTTCCAAAATGGGCACGGCGTTCATCATCGTCTGTCCGATACTCGGCTTCATCGGCGTCGCGCTATCGGGCTCGAATACCTCGACGAATGCGATGTTCGGCAAATTCCAGGCACTCATCGGCGCGCAGCTTGGCATGCCGCCGCTGCTGTGCCCGACGTTCAATTCCGTCGGCGCGGAAATCGGCAAACCCGTCGCGCCGCAAACGGCGAGCGTCGGCGTGTCGACCAGCAAGTTCGTGCGCAAGGAAGGCGATGTCATCCGCCACAACATGGGCTGGACTTTCATTCTGCTCGCCTATCTGATCATCATCGCCATCGGCTTTTACCTGTGGCATCCGGCCGCGATGACTCTCAGGTAAGGCGGCATCCGCCCCGCGCTCAAAGCGCTAAATCGATTCGAGATATGCGACCAGGGCCTGCATTTGGTCCCTGGTCAGATTTTTTACCACTCCGTGCATGACGGGCGCGGTGCGCAACACGCTTTGTATCACCAGCAGCTGCCTGAGCAAGTACGGCGCGTGTTGGCCCGCAAGGCGCGGAAAAGTGGCCATACCTTGGGCATTTGCGCCGTGACAGCTGGCACAAGGCGGAATCTGTTGGGCCGGCGCGCCTTGGTCAAACAAGCTCTTTCCCTGCGATATGAGCGCCGGATTGCCGGGCTTGCCTGCCGCGGCGGGCTGCGCGGAAAAATAGGCAGCCAGAGCCGTGATATTCGCGTCGCTCAATTGCGAAGCCATGCCCCACATGTAAGCCTGCGCGTCGGGGTCGGCACGCGACTGGTCTTTGAACGCGTGCAGCTGCAATTCAATATAGGGCGCCAACTGCGCGGCCAAGTTCGGAAAAGTGGGAGACACACTGCGGCCATTGATTCCATGACAAGCAGCGCAGGTTTCAATGGTCTTGTGTAGATCGGCCTTTTGTCCAGCATTCATCGTGTCGGCAGGGGCAGCTGCACCGTGGACCATACCCGCGAAGCACAGTGACGTGCCGATTGCGAGGGCGAGAATGTAGCGAGAGTTCATCAGAAATTCAGCCAAACCAACAAGTACGCGGTGTTGTTGTTGCTGGCGTTGCGGCCGCTGCCGTCATAATTGGTGCTTTGGCCGTTGAATTTCTGATAACCGACATACTGTGCCTGTAGTTTCGTATTGAGCCACGGCAGGTAATTCACCTCGAGTATGTAGCCATTGGTGTCGGGACTGTTGTTTGCGCTGCCGGTGAGCGGTGCGACGGCATAGAGAAGCGCATCGGTACTTCCGGTTGTGCTGAAGTATCCGATCGACCCGCCAATCCGTCGCTGGTAATAGTATTCGCCGGTCAGCTTGAGGGTCTTTAGATTGTTGTCGGCGTTGGCGGCAAATCCATCGAGAACGCTGGCATTGAGGGTTTGGTGCTCGCTGATATACGTCGCAAGGGCCGTGAACAAATGATCTTCGCCGATGAATTGATACTGGATGTCCGCAGCGGCGTCCCTGAACTTATCGGTGACGCCGGCGAGCGCTGTGCCGTTTCCCGGATGAACGCTGGCATCCAAGCCGAAGACGCCGACCTCCAGGGAATTGCGGTCCCAGCGTTGCTCGTACGCCAAGCGCCAGTAAGGCGCCGCCCCCTGGACCACGTTGGCCTGGGTGCTGTCCAGAGGATGTGCGCCCCCCGGTATCGCCGAAGTGTAATCGGTTATCTCAGCGTAAAAGTGATCATCGAACCACGCATAAACGCCGAGGCCTCCCACGCTCTGGCCGAAGCCTCCGGCACCGCTGTCGACCTTCGCCGAGGTACTGGAGCCGGGCGCGGTACTGCTATTGGAGTACGGAAACCCCCAGGCGGGCGTGGTGTTCCACACGTCTTGCACCGTTGGGTTGTTATTCAGGGTGACGCCCACAATCAAACTGTGGCTGTTGCCGTCATTGCCGCCGAACGACAAATGGTGTGCATAGCGAATGTCGGTGTTGTCGAGTCCAAAGTGATCTTCAACGCCGTCGTAGGTGAGCTGCACGAAAGCCCCCAGTCCATCGGCGATTTTGCCAGCGTAAAAAAAGCTCACCTGTTGTGGAAAGTTCAGTTCGCCGTCTTTTGCGAGGGCACCAGTGATCGCGCTGTCCGGCAGCGCCTTACTCGTATGGGTATAAGAAATCTGCACCATTAGACTGACGGGCGGTATGGAATTGAGCGCGAGCGTCTGATGATTCGTGGTGTCAATTCCCGTGACTTGTTTGATGTTGTCGAGCACGTAGCCGTTGAGCTTGAACTCCCGACCAAAAGGCGTCAGCTCCGGAAACACGGTGTGACACGCGGCGCAGGCCATGCCCGTTTGGCGAGCGAAGCTGGGTACCGCCCAGCTAGGAGTGACCGTCGCGCAAAACAATGCCAGCGCGAGAAGCCCCAGGCGCCCGCCGGGCATCTCAACGCGGCGACAGCGGATCATGGTAGACGCTCCTTGGCAGCGATTGAAGCTTGCTATTAGTCAGACGGCCACACCGCCGGCCGCACCGCAAGCTACCTTGAATTATCGTCGCCGTATGTGCGCCACCGCACGAACGACCGGGGCGTCGGCGCGTGGTCCGCCACGACATCGGCTGGACTTTCACTGCAGCAAGCCGAAAACCGCCACGCTTACCGTCGTGCCGACGAACACTTTGCCGTCGGCAACGGTCGGCGTGATGTATTTATTGCCGGCGCCAAAGTGATCTCGATTGTTGGCAGCCTGATTGCTGTTGTAAATCTCATGCCCAAGATTGCCCGCGTCGTACGCGTGCAGCACGGCTGGACTGACGTTCTCGTGAGCCCAAACGATCGCGTTGGACGTGCCGTTCGCGGACACGCTCGGTGCGCTGCCGGGATAGGCGAACTGCGCAGTGCTCTGCGACTTCGGCGCCGCCGATAATTTCGCGCCGGCGAGCGCAAACGCCTTGAGCGTGGCGCCGGAATCCGCGTAATACACATAGCCGTTGAAGTACGCCGGCGTGGACCAGACTCCGGACGGCACGGCCGCGTTTACCTGCTGGTAGATGTTGTTCGAGGATGCGCTGAACTTGCCCATAGAATCCCGATCGACGATGTAGATGTTGCCGTCCTTGCCGGCGCCGACCATTAGATGCCGGACCGTGCCGGTGGCATCGGTCAAGTCCGGCAGCAGCAGCGCACCGCCCGAGCCGAGATCCTCATCGACGGCCGATTCGGCCACCGTGTTCGACAATGCAAAATAATCCGCGACGCTCATGGCGCCGCCGGCGGTGGAGATCTTGAGGAACGAATTGCCGTAGTCCTGGCCGCTCGGAAACCCGTTCGCATCCAGCGTCGTGTCGAAGACGCCGTTTGCCGTCAATAGGTAGATATTGCCCGCCGCATCGGCGGCCGGGCCGCCGCCGCTCATCCAAATCGCCGGGCCCTTGCCGCCGCTGTTCGGCGCGACATTGAGAACGGCGCCGCGGATCAGCGAGCTCTCGGCATAGGCGATGATCCAGCCCATATAGGGTTGGTTGTCGCAATGCGAGGTCCAACTCGTGTAGACCGAACCGTTGAGCAGGAGCAGGGCGGCCCGCTCTTCGTACTGCCCGGGATCAAAGGTGCTGGTTCCGCCGCCGGAGGTGGGATATGTGGCCGCAATTTCGGCAGGCCCATTCAATAGTTCGGCGCCGCTGGCGAGGTCGAGCGCGTGCAGCCGCTGGTGATAGTTTCCGGCGCTGTCCTTCGTCATCGCGACCACGTAAATGGTGCCATGCACGCCGGCGCTGCGATCGATCACCGGTGTCGCGGTGATGCCGATTTCCGGCGTCACCTGTCCGCAGCCGTGCGCATCACTGGTGGTTTCTGCGGATCCGAGCAGCGAGACCTGCCACAGTGTCGCGCCGCTATCGGAATCGAAAGCGTAGACCGAATCGTGTTCGGTCGCCGCGTACAGCACATTGTGAGAGGCGCCCGCTATGCTGAAGTGCGATACATAGAGCGGCTGCGCGTCCACCTTGCCGTCCACCGCCAAATTGCGCAGCAGACCGAAGCTCGCCGGGGCGACGTTGGCGAGAGTGAGAGTCGTTTCGGTAAGATTTTGACCGCTGCGATTCAAATCATTCTTGTACGTCGACACATCGGTGCCCGGGCCCGCCGCGGGCGGCGGGGTCATCGCCGGAGGGGCAATGGAGGTCCCAGGGGAACCGCCGCCGCAGGCAGCGAGGAGCGCAGAAAGAATCGCCGTGAATGCGAGCTTAGCGTGCTGGTGCATGTTCTGCGTCCCCTAAACCATCAGCCCACCGCCGTGCGCTTCTTCTTTTCCACATCGTCGAAGGGTAGAGTGTGCGCCGTCGCTGGACCCTTGATGTTCTTGCCGCGGATCTCCAGCTTCGCGCCGTGCACCGCGGCAGGCACCGCGAGGCGCGCGATGGCCATCGACTTGCCGGTCAAGCTTGACGCCATCGCGCAGGTGACGACGCCCACTTTTTTGCCTGCCGCGTACACGGCATCGCCCATGTCCGCGGGCGCCTTACCGTCCACCAGCAGACCGAAGATCTTGAAGCGCTCCTTGCCCTTGAGGCGGTAGTGAGCATCCGCGCCGTGAAAGTCATTCTTTGCCGGGCTCACCGTGAAGTCCAGGCCAAGCTCCCACAGGCTGTCGCCCGGCGGGTCGTGCTCGAAGGGATACATCTGCGACATGTCGTAGGGATAGAAGAGCAAGGAGCTTTCCACGCGCAGCCAGTCAAGCGTGGTGAAACAGGTGGGAATGACCCCCATCGACTTGCCCTCGCTCACGACGGTGTCCCATATCAATCCGGCATCCTCGGCCTTGCAGAAGATCTCGTAGCCGCGTTCGCCCGTGTAACCGGTGCGGGAGATCGAAACCGGCCGGCCGAATAGGGTCGCGGGCATATGATGAAAATACTGCAGATCGCGGATCCCCGGGACATGCTTCGCCAGGAAATCGACGGCGATGGGTCCCTGCAGCGACAAATCGTGCAGATCGTCATCGACGATCATCGAGGCGTTGCGGCCGACGACATACTGCGTCAAGGTCTCATGACCGGCACCGCTGCCATGCACCACCATCCACGAGTTCGGGCCGGTCCGGTACAGGATGCAATCTTCGATAAAGTGCCCGGCCTCGTTCAGCATGCAGGCGTACGCCGATTTGCCCGGATAGATCTTGGTCACATCCCGAGTCGTGGCGTAGTTGAGGACCGCTGAGGCATGCGGGCCGACGAGGTGCAGCTTTTTCAGCCCCGACACATCCATCAAACCCGCCTTGGTGCGGATCGCCACATGATCCAGGGCCACATCCTTGGCGTAGGTCCACGCAGTGCCCATACCGTTCCAATCCTCAAGTTTCGATCCGAGCGCGCGATGCCGATCGCCGAGGACCGAAGTACGCCAACTAAGTGCCATGTTCGCCTCCAGAGTGTTCCATTGTGAGCGCAGTGGGCGTTTCGCGTCTATTCCGGCGCCGTGCCCGAGGTGGTCGGCGCGCCGTCGTCGAACGGCGCCAGCCATTCGACCGCGGCGTCGCGGTAGCGCGTCAGTCCCTTGTAGTCGACCAGCGCCGGATGCAGGGCCCTCAGCACGCGGTGCACGCGGCGCGCCCATTTCGGCACCGTCGCCAACTCGCGCAGGTTGATCAAATAGCAACGGATGCCGAACACGATCGCATTGCTGCGCGGCAATCGCCACAGTCCCTGCAGCTCGACCCGCAGGTGCACGAGGTCCCCGGCGTTTTGCGCCGTTACGGTGGCGCGGTCCGAGCCCCATTTGTGATAGTTCTCGGGCGAGGTGTCGAGGCGCGGGTGCACCGTCATGGTCCAATTTAGCCTGCGAACCGGCTGCCCTAAGCGCAGGTTCAGCAGGAACTTCAACGCCCGATCGAACACGCCGAGCTCGTGCGCCAGCGGTACCGGACCGTGCCATTCTCGGAAGTTCATGCTCATATCGAAGTCCAGCGACCAATCCGCTTGAGTCGTCACCATGCCGGCCTCGAGCCACAGGTCCCCATCGCGCTGATCCATCACCACGAAGTCGCCTTGCGCCTGCCGTGTGATGTAGTCGAGCGGCTGGCGCGGCAGGCTGTCCGCCTCGCCGAAGGTAAAGCGCTGATCAATACTTAACGGCCGGTTGATCCAATGCCAATCATTGCCCCGGCGGCTAAGCGAGAAATGCTCCGGGTAGTCGCGCGCCAGCGACTCCATGATCAGGTCGAGGCAGTCCCATTGGGAACTCATCATATGCGGCAGCGCCTGGAAGCGCAGCGGCTCGGCGGCGAGCACCAGCTCGCGTTCGCGGCATTCCGCGATGTAATGCTCATCGACATCGAAGGCAAATTCGGTGACCGATCCCTTCGCTCCCGGCAGGTGCGGTTCGATGTTCACCGAATACATGTATTCGTCTTCCGCAAAGGGCAACGGAAAACGGCGTATGGTCGCCGGACTGTTGCTGAACCTAAAATCATCGCGGAACGTCTCATCGGCTTTGAAAACGGCGCTCATTCGATTCCTCCCTATAAATCAAGCACCAGGCTCTTGCAGCGCGCCCGCGACACGCAGGGCATGATGCTCTTGGCCTTGGCCTTGTCGGCGTCCGAGAGATAATGGTCGTTGTGCAGCAGCTCGCCGTCCAACTCGAGCACGCGCGTATGGCAAAAGCCGCAGACGCCGCCGCGGCACAGGTAGGGCACTTCGACGCCGGCAGCCTCGATGCTCTCGAGCAGGCTGCGGTCCGGCGGCACGTGCACGCTCAGCTTGGATCGGGCGAGGAACACCTCGAAGGCATCGCCAACGGGCGGAGCGCTGAATTGCTCCCAGTGAATATGGCTGTCGGACCAGCCATAGGCCCGCGCGGTCGAGATGACATGCTTGATCATGCCGGCAGGTCCGCAGACGTAAACATGCGTACCCAGCGGCTGGTTCGCGAGCAGTGCATCGAAGTCGATCAGTTGCTGTTCGCTGTCGTAGTACATGCGCACCCGGCCGCCCTCGCGCCGCTGCAGCCTGTCCAAAAATGCGGCGTGTTCGGGCGAGCGGACCGAATAATGCAGCTCATAGGGTACATCGCCGCCGTGCAAATCCTCGAGCTGCGCCAGTATCGGGGTAATTCCGATCCCGCCGGCTATCAGCAAATGCTTGCGCGCGATCTTATCGAGACCGAATAAATTCACCGGGTGGGCGATTTCCAGGCGACTGCCGACTCGCACGCTGTCATGCATGAAATGCGACCCGCCGCGAGATTCCTCTATGCGGCGCACGCCGATTTCGTAAGCCCCAAGCTGATGCGGCGCGCTGAGCAGAGAATAGGGATTGCGGTGCACGCGGGTAGCGCCGTTCATGACCACGATGATGTGCGAGCCCCCGGAGAATGCCGGGAGGTCGCCTCCTTCGGGCAGCGCGAGCTTGAAATGCTTGATGAGGGGCGTGATCTGCTCCACCCCCACGACTTGCACGGCGATGGTCTGCGCATCGTTCATGCGAATACCTCCTTGACCGGAGGCAATTCGCCCGGCGCTTCGGCATCGGCCATCACGCCCATATAGGCCGCCAGGCGCCGCGAGTAATGGTCGCGCACCAGCAGCCAGCGCTCGCAGTCGATGCAGCGCACGATATTGGTCCGCACGTTCTCGGTGGTGGCGCGGCAGTGAATGCAGTACACACGCCGCGCCAGCGAGCCCAATTCTTCGGCGCGGACCTCATCTTTATTGAGGTTGAATTCGAGCGCAATTTTCATGGCGAGGCCGATGAAGCTCTCCGGGCCCGCGACATACAGACGCGTGCCCATCAAGGACCGCGTAAGTACCGCCCGGAATTCCTGCAGCAGCGCCTGGGAGTCGTCGAAGAGGCGCAAACCGGATAGCTTCGGCGCCTCGAACGGCGCGAGAGTCTCGGCGTCGCAATCGGTGGGTACCAGCAGCACTTGAGTGTTCTTTAGCGCGTGGGGCGCTTCGGTTTGCAACTCTGCCAGCACGCGCAGCAGCGCGCCGCCGCCGGACCCGAGACCGAGCATGAGATGGTAGCGCCCGTCGCTGTCGGCCTGCAAAGGCGCGTAGACAGGCTTGCTCTTGATTCCCGTGACCAGCATGGTTAGGAGCCTATCTGAGTATTCCGCGTGAGCCGCGTTGGCCGGGCGAGGGAGCGGATGCTAGGCGCGCGGCGCAGGCCGTAGCGGGGACTACGGACCAGCCGCGCAACACCGCAGACGCCCCTCCCCCGGCCAACCCTTTGGGACCGGGCAGATTTCGCTTCATCCATTGTTGTCGCCTCCTTATTGGGTTTCGACCCAACCGCGTCGGCTCCGCCTCGGCTGAAGCGAAATCTGCCAGGGTCGCGGCCACGGGGAATACTCAGATAGGCTCCTTAGTACACCGCGAGCCGATGCGTGACCGCGACCACGGCGATCCCCGCCGCTAACACCACGAAGGGCCAGATGCCGGCGCGCTTGATCTGCGATTCGCCGTTGTTGTGGCCCAAATCCTCGGCCATGTCCGCAGGAAAGGATCCCTTGTCCTGAATATAGTGACGGTAGATGAACACCGGGATGACCAAGGAGCAAAAGGCGAGGCCGGTGCTCAATGTTCCCACGCCGTACACGTCGGCGCCGAAACCCATAAACGCCAGATTCACGAAGGACAGACACGCGCCGGCCGCCAGAACCCAGGTGGGCGCGCGCCAGGGCCGCTCTTGCGTGGCGCGATCGAGGCGGTGAATCCAACCGGCATTCAAATTGAGGAAGTTGAAAATCATGTAACCGACATTGGCGGCGCCGATCACGAACACGGAGTCGGACATCAGCAACAGCACCAAGTTGAAGCACAGGTCCGTGAGCATGGCGTTCGACGGCGCATGATGCCGGTTCACCTTGGACAAGTATTTGGGAAGCCAGCCGTCGACCGAGGCTTGATACAGCGTGCGCGACGAGCCGGCCATGGAGGTGATCAACGACAGCACCAGCGCGAGAATCAGCATCACGACGACGATAGCGCCGACGAAGCGGCCCGCATGCACCATTTTCGCCATGACTGCCGCAACGCCCATGCCGCTGTAGATGTCGGGCGCGAGCATGCCGCCATAGACCGCCGGCGCCGTCACCCTGCCGGCCGCATCGAGCACCGCGGGCTGGACGAGCGTTCCCAAGCCCAAGAACCCCTGAAAGGCAAAGGGCACCAGGGTGTACACCACCACGCACAACAGGCCGGAATAGAAAATGGCCTTGAAGGTGTCCGTCTTCGGGTTCTTCAGCTCCGACGTGTAGCACACGGCCGTTTCAAAACCATAGGTCGACCAAGCGGCCAGAAACATCCCGCCCGCCAACACCGTAATGCCGGTCATGTTCCAGGTGCCGCTGAGAACATGACCCATGGTGTCGTGCGCCAGCGGCACGAGCGGAAAGAAGTTGGTCCTGACGATATCGCCCGTGAGAATAGGGACCACGCCGATCAGAATGAGCGGGATCATCGCCGAGATCCCTAGGATCTTGGTGGTGTTGGCAGAGCGCAAGATGCCGCCGTCCTGAATGGCTTTGACCGAGAACAAGATCACGGCGCCGAGCAAGAACGCCGCGTTGACGCGCAAGGTCAGGCCGCTCTTGATGGATCCCAAATCGAGCAGCGTGATCTGCCAGGTGTTGATGAGCGAATCCGGCGCGAAAAGCGCGGTCAAGATGTAGCCGGCAGCCAGCGCCGAACCGGTGGCTTGCACCGGCGACCAGGCGAACCAGTTGCACCACACGGAGATGGGCGCGATAATTTTGCTATACCTGACCCACGCTATCGCACCGTACACCGACGTGCCGCCGGACTTGTTGGGAAACAGTCCGGCGATCTCGGCGTAGGTGAACGATTGAATGAAACCCAGCGCGATCGAGGCCGCCCAGATGACCCAAGACAGCTTGCCGACCGTGGCCGCCACCGCGCCGATCGAAAATAACACCAGCGGCGGCACGCCGCTCGCCACCCAGAAGGCGCCGGTCCAGTCGATGCCGCGTTCGAGACCATCGGCTTGCAGCGCGAGGGCGCTTGCGGTTTCTGCGTTAGAAATGACGGCGTAACTCCTCGGCGATTTCAAAGATGTCCCCTACGATGCCGTACTTGGCAACGCCAAAAATCGATGCCTCGGCGTCGCTGTTGACGGCGACGATGGTGGTCACATGCTTCATGCCGGCCAGGTGCTGGATCGCTCCGGACACGCCCATGGCGATGTAGAGCTTGCAGGCGCTGGCGGTCTTGCCCGACTGTCCAACTTGACGGCTCTTGGGCAACCAGCCGGCATCCGCGATGGGTCTGGAACAGCCGAGCGTGGCGCCGACGGCGTCCGCCAATTCACGAAACTGCGCGACTTTTGCTTCCTCGCCGATGCCGCGGCCGATGGTCAAGATGAACTCGGCGCCCGCCATGTCCACATCGTCGCCGGCGCCTGCTTCGATGAACTCGCGCGCCGTCGAGCGGCTCACCGTCGCCGGTGCCTCGAATGCGCTCAGGCGCGGGGAGGCGGGCTGCTCCGGCGGCTTGAATACATTGCCGCGGATGGCGAGCAGGACGGTGCTGCGACCGGGAAATTCGACTTCCACGTTGACCTTTTGGCCATAGCCGCCGCGCGTGGCGAGAAGTTCGCCGTCGATGCGCTGCACTTTGAACACGTCGGTCGCGAATCCAAAGCCATGGCGTGCGGCGAGCGCCGCCGCGTAGCCGAATGAGTCGACGCTGTGTGCGACCAACACCACGTCAGGGTGCCGCTGTGCAATCAAGGCGCCCACGGCGGACTCGAAGGTGTCGGGGTCGAACTCCGCGAGCGGCACTTTGACGGTGATGATTTCATCGACGCCTACGAGTTTCAGCGCGCCGGCGATACTCTCCGGCGCAGCGCCGATGATCGCCACGGAAACCTCATCTGCGCCCCGGCGCAGGCCCTGCGCGGCGCTCACGACTTCGAGCGACACGGCTCGCAGCTCGCCGCGCCGCTGCTCGGCGATCACCAACACGCCGCTCATGGCGCCTGTCCCTTGAATTCGCGAATGATGCCGGCGAGGCGCTGGGCTTGTTGCGCGGCATCGCCTTCGATGATCTGGGCGCGGCCCTTATCGGGGAGGTACATGCGCCGCACCCGCGACGCTGATCCCGCTTCGCCCACATCGGCGGCGGATAGACCAAGATCGCTCAAGGACAACACCTCGATCGGCTTTGCCGCGGCCTGTTTGATACTGCGCAGCGACGCATAGCGCGGCGTGTTGATCCCTAACTGGATGGTCAGCACCGCCGGGCATTGAATCTGCACTTCTTGCAAGACCCCGCCCTCCAGCTCGCGGCGAAAGACGGCGCTCTTGGCTCCCGGTGAGTAGCTTAAGGAACTCACCACCGCGGCATGCGGCCAGCTTAAGAACGCGGCCGCGGCGATTCCGGTGGCTGCGAATGCCTGATCGGAGGACTGGACGCCGGCAAACAGCATGTCGGGGGCCTCGCGTTTAGCCACGGCGGCCAGCACCCTTGCGACGGCAATGGGATCGGAGCCCTCGGCCGCCGTGTCCCAAACCCGAATGGCGCGATCCGCGCCCTTCGCCAGGCACTTGCGCAAGGCTTCGTCCGCCTCCGCGGGCGCCACCGAAACGACGACTACCTCCAGCGGTTCGGCCGTGGCCTCCTTGATTTTCACCGCCTCTTCCAAAGAGAAGTCATCCCATTCATTCAAGTCGCGAATGAGAAAATCCGGGTTCACGTCGCGCCCATCGTCGCGGATTTCGAAATCCTCATCGAGCGCCGCTACCTGCTTGACCGGCACCAAGATTTTCATGCGGGCAGCGCTGCAGCGCGGCGCTCGGGAATGGCTTCGCGGATGAGCTCGATCAATTCCTTGACCACGAACTTGCCCTCATTGCCGGTGGTCTTCAGCGCGTCTTCGAACATGGTCAAATCCTTCGGGCAACTCACGACATACACCTCGAGCCCCGGGATCGCCGCGGCTTCCTTGATGCGATTCTGCGCGGGTTTTTCACTACCGACCGGGTCGGGAATCCATATCCTGCCGCCGCCGGCGCCGCAGCAAAACGAGTTGGCCCGGCTGCGCCCCATTTCCACGAGCTCACAGCCCAACAACTTCAGGACTTCGCGCGGCGCTTCGTAGCCCTTGTTGAACCGGCCGAGATGACAGGGGTCGTGGAAAGTCGTGCGATATTTGAGCGGCTGGGTGACACGCAAGCTGCCGCTCGCGAATAGCTGCTTGACGAAGCTGGTGTAGTGCTGAATGGGATACTTGCCGCCGAAGTCCGGATATTCATTACGAATGGTATTGTAGGAATGCGGGTCCGTGGTGACGATGGTTTTGAAAGTAGCGCCCTTGAGCGCGGCGACATTGGCGTTCGCCAGCACCTCGTACAGCCCTTCCTCCCCGACTCGCCGCACGTCATTGCCGGCATTCGATTCGCCGTCGTAGAGAATCCCGAAATCCACCCCCGCCTCATGCAGGAGCGAGGCAAAGAGTTGCGTCACTTTTTGATTGCGCGGATCGAACGATGCGTAGTCGCCGACGAACCACAGCACATCGACCGGCTCTTTGCGGGCGTCCTTGACCGGAAACGGCAATGACTTGCTCCAACCGCCGCGCTTGCGTTTCGATTCACCGAAGGAGTTGCCGGTTTTGTGAATGGTCTGCAGAGTTTTGGCGAGCAACGGGTCCATGGCGCCGTCCTCGACCAGCTTGCGCCGCATTTGCACGATGATGGGCACGTGCTCCACGGCGACCGGGCAGATCTCGACGCAGGCCATGCAGGTGCGGCAGGACCACAGCGTCTCCATCGCGACCTGTCCCGGCGCTTTGCCGTGAATGTCCAGTTCCGCAGCGGCCGGAAGTACGCCTGATTCCAAGGTGGCATTCGCGAACTCGCGCAGGCTCAAGATTACATCGCGCGGCGACAACGGCGCGCCCACCGCAGTGGCGGGGCAGGCTTCATGGCAGCGGCCGCACTTGGTGCAGGCATCCAGGTTCAGCAGCTGCTTCCAGTTCAAATCGGTGATTTTCGCGGCGCCCGGCCGTGCCTGCGACTCAGGGACTCGCGCCAATCGCTGCGCCGCCAAGGGGTCGCGGACCATCAAGGACGCCGCCGCCGTGAAAATGTGCTTTACCTTGGTAAACGGAATCAACGCGATGAACACGAGCGCGATCAGGCCATGGAACCACCACAGGCCGTGCCGCAAGCTACCGCCGCCGTGCGCGGTCAATCCCAGCGCACTCATGCCCTCGGCAATCAGCGCGCCCACCGGCGACCACCAGCGGGTATCCCAGACGTCCGGGCGCGCTTGCAGCCACACCAACCGGGCGGCTTCGAGCAGGTAGCCGGTGAGGCCGATGATCATCAAGGTCCAGAGGAAGGCCCAGTCCTCACGCCGATATTGCGGCCGGTTGAAATCCGGGTCCTCCGGCAGCCGATCGGGTCGCGCATAGTCGAGCTTCGGCAGCGCCAGCCAGCCGCGCCGATACATCATGTAGGCGAGACCGCCGATGAGAGCGACGCCGGCCGCATCCAGCACCAAGGAGAACCATAGGTAGAATTTACCCTG
Source organism: Gammaproteobacteria bacterium (assembly GCA_003132425.1). Lineage (GTDB taxonomy): Bacteria > Pseudomonadota > Gammaproteobacteria > Steroidobacterales > Steroidobacteraceae > Bog-1198. The sequence goes on from PKXS01000124.1 coordinate 118,140, forward strand.
CCAAAATTGAATCCCGAACAGCGGTTCGAGAATGTCGTATTGCAGAGTGATCGTGGTGGTGCCCAAGAACAGCAGCACAAAGCCATAGAATATTAGGCGATGCGCCCCGCCCGCCGCCGGGTCGCGACGGTCGATGGTGCGATGGTTGAGTACCTTCGCGGCCATATCGCCTAAGCGCGACCAAAGGCTGCCCTCGAGTTGCAACGCGGCCCCGCGCCAGTACTTGCGGATCTGCACATAGACGCCGTAGCAGAAGATCGCGATCGCGCCGTAACCCAGCACGTAGAAGAGCCGCACTTCGGCTACGGAGAACGCCTCGAACAGGATCCGAGTAACGGCGTCAGTGCGGCTCACGTGCAGTGCTCGGTCATGCTCCTAAGTCTTGTACTCAAGCTCAGGGCGCCCGCCGGGCAAGTGCGCGACTCCCCACACCGCGACTTCGCGCTTGTAGGGCAGCGGCAATTGCGCCTTGGGTTCCTCGATTTCCCGCGCCAGGCGATGACCCGAGAAAGTCGCGTCCGCGATGAGCCGCGGCGCCTCGGCATCGCCGATGACATAGACGTCTTTGACGCCGTTTTTCTGCCACTCGCCGTGGCGTTGCTTGATCTCGCGGAACAGGCCGTCATTGGAGTGCCGGCCGGTGACCAGTATCAGCGAATCGAATTCCACCCAGCGGTGGCTCTTGTTGCTGGCGCGCGGCAAGTGACCCACCCCGCGATACGAGCGCTTCGAGCCGTCGCCCCAGATGTCGTACACCTCGAGACGTCCCTTTTCGATCTTGGCGCTGAAGGCGTTGTCGATTTCCTTGATATGCAGTTCGTGCATGCGGCGCATCATGTTCGGGTATTCGAGCGTGAAGTGCATGTAGTTGGCGAAGTGCACGCCCGTGACCACGGTGACATCGTGGCCGGCGACGCTGAGTTTTTCGGCCAGGCTCGGCGCCATGAAATACGTATCGGCGTTTAAAATCACGACCCGCTTGCCGATGGGCTTCTTGCCTTCGAGCACTTGCTCAGGGCTGAGTTGGTCCGGCTGTGCCGCGTCCGCCCCCGGAATGGGGTCATGGGTCAGGCAATTGGTGCCGTCCGTATTCCACGAAGATCCCGTGGCAATGACGATTTTCTCCGCACCGTAGGCGAGGGCGGTCTGGGCGGTCATGGGCTTTTGCGCCAGCGCCACTTGACTCTGCTTGTTCTTCTTCACCAGCTTATTGATCTGCAGCTCGCGATAATCGCGGTGATAACCCCACTCACCGAGTCCGGGGAGCGTCGTCACCGCGTTCAAGTGGCCGCCGATCTTGGCCGCGGTATCGTACAGATGCACGGTGTAGCCGCGCTCCAGCAGGACGCGGGCGCACTCCGCTCCCGAGGGTCCGGCACCGACCACGAGCACCGAGTCATCGGAGCCTCGTTTCGGAAATTTCTCCGGATGCCAGCCGCGGCGGTATTCCTCGCCGGCCGTGGCATTCTGCGTGCAGATCATGGGCGGCCCGCCGATTTCCCAGCGCGAGATGCACACATTGCAGCCGATGCACACGCGGATGTCGTCGTAGCGTCCCTCCTCGATTTTTTTCGGCAGCCAGGGATCCGATATGGACGGCCGGGCGGCGCCGATGATGTCGGCGATGCCCTTGGTCACGATCTCGGTCATCTTCTCGGGGTCGGTGAAACGGCCGACGCCCAGAACGGGATTCTTGGCGACTTGTTTGACGAAGCGCGTCCAGGGCACGTGGTGGCCCTGTTGGTAAAACCGCGACGGACCGGCGTCCTCGCCCCACTCGGCAATGTCGCCGACATCGACGTCCCACAGATCCACCAAGGGATCCGCGAGGCCGATGAATTTCATGCCGTCATTTTCGATCTCGACGCCTGAGTCGCCGTACAGAGTATCGACCGCGAAGCGAGTCGCAATGGCGGTGTCATTGCCGACTGCACGGCGCACCTTCTCCAATGTCTCCAGCCAAAAGCGCGCGCGATTCTCCAGCGAACCGCCGTACTTGTCCTTGCGTTTGTTGTAGTAGGGGGAGAGAAATTGCAACGGCAGATAGGAGTGGGCGCCGTAGACGTAAACGATATCGAATCCGGCATCACGCGAGCGCAGTGCGGCGTCGACATAGTATTGCTGGACGGTCGCGATGTCGTCCAAGTCCATTTCCTTGCAGTAAGTCAGCGTTTCGAATTCGGACGCATATTGACTCGGGCCGCGCGGCGCGGCGCGCGACTCCATACAGGGCGCGTGGGAGGCGCCGTACCACAATTCGACGCCGGCGAGGGCGCCGAATTTGTGGATGTGATCCGTCATCGCGCGCAAGTTTCGCACGTCGCCCGCATCCCAGATGCGCGCCGACAGACGGTGAGTGTCGTCCGACTCCGGATGAATGGAGCAATATTCGGTATTGATTCCCGCCCAGCCGCCCTCGGCCTTCAACGAGCGGTGCGCCGCCTGAAAGCCGGGCTTGTCGGATCCGGCGCCGATGCAATGCGGCACCTGGTAGAAGCGGTTGCGCAGCGTCTTGGGTCCGATCTTGATGGGCTGAAACAGAATGTCGTGTTTGGGGTCGCGCGCCATACTTTATGTCCTCTGTCGTGCGGTATTTGCCGTGTGTAGAATTTCTCGTGAGAGGCTCGCTGCCTAAGGCGATTTACCCGTATCATATTCGCGATCGGGCGGCGCTGGCCAGGTCACGGGCGCCGCACCAATCGAGCTGGGTGCGCGGCGATAAATAGCATGGCAGTTACTGTAGTGCAAATTTATTGCATGCAGTGTAAAGAGGACTCGCGTGTCGCGTGCTTCAAAAAAAGGGATTTCCCGAGCGGCCCTACCCGCGGCCGCCGCGACGGCCAATGTCGGCAGGCAATTGGGAGTCCTTGCGCGGCGGGTGCGCGAGAGCCAAGGCCTGACCCTGAATGATGTCGCGACCACGGCCGGCATCAGTGCCGGCATGCTCAGCCGCCTCGAGACCGGGCATGTCACGCCCAGCCTGGAAACCCTGGTCGCCCTGGCGGGCGCGCTGGGCGTGCGGCCGGCCTTGCTGCTGCAGACGGTGGGCGGCGATGAGGAGGGTGCGCAGCGCGTACCCGCGGGGCAGGGGTTGGAGGTGGTGCGGCGCGGAACCCGCCGCGGCCATACCTACCATTTGTTGGCGGCCCAACGCGGCCCTCGGAAATCGTTTGAGCCGTTTCTCGTGACGCTCACCGATAAGAGCGAGGTGTTTCCTGGGTTCCAGCACCCCGGCACCGAGTTCATCTATATCCTGGCGGGAACGCTGACGTACCGCCACGGCAGCCATAGTTATCCGCTGGCTCCGGGAGACTCCTTGAGTTTTCGCGGCGACGTCGCGCATGGCCCCGAGACGCTGGGCAAGGTGCCGATCCGCATGTTGTCGATCATCATCTACGATGAGGACAGTTAGCTCATGAAAATCAACGCCGCGCGGGCGGTCATTACCGGAGGGGCGTCCGGGCTTGGCCGCGCTGTGGCGCAGCGCATCCTCGCCGTGGGCGGCAAAGCCGTCATAGTCGACCTGCAGGAGGCGGCAGGTCAGTCGGCGGCTCGAGAGATCGGCGCAGTGTTCCGCAAATGCGATGTCACCGTCGAGTCGCAAGTCGATGCGGCGATGGAAAGTGCCCGCGCGGATATGGGCGGCCTCAATTTGCTGGTCAATTGCGCCGGCATCGTCGGTGCCGGCAAGCTCATCGGCAAGGACGGACCGATGAGCGGCGAATACTTCGAGAAGGTGGTACGCGTCAATCTCATCGGCACCTTTCTGTGCGACAAGGCGGCGGCCTCGATCATGCAACAGAATGCGCCGAACGAGGACGGCGAGCGCGGAGTGCTGATTCACACCTCGTCGGTGGCGGCATTCGAAGGCCAGATCGGTCAGGTAGCTTACTCGGCCACGAAGGCGGCCGTCATGGGCATGACATTGCCGATCGCCCGCGAACTGGCAAGGTTCGGCATTCGCTGCGTGGCCATTGCGCCGGGAATCTTCATAACGCCGATGGTGGCGGGTATGACTCCGGAGCTGCAAGATTCCTTGGGCAAGCAGGTGCCGTTCCCGCCGAGGCTCGGCCGACCCGAGGAATTTGCTCAGCTGGTGCAATCGGTTGTCGAGATCGCCATGCTGAACGGGGAGACCATTCGCCTCGACGGCGCCATCCGAATGCAGCCTCGATAGGCCGGGGGTCGCTCTCTGGGACTTTAGTGCTTGCGCGCCGCCGCCTCCTGCGCCCGGTAGGCGATCCAGCTCTGATCGATCAAGTAGGCATGGATGTTGTCGGCGTCCTTGTCGCTCAACAAATCGTCGAATCGCTCCATGCCGGCCGGGGCAAGCGCGCCGTGCAGCACGATGTCCTTGAACTCCGCATGTAATCCCGCATTGAGCCTGCGCAGATCCGGCGTGCTGCTCGGTCCCAGCACATGGCAGCGCGAGCACTCTTCGATGAACTTAATCTCGCCGGCATCGATCTGTGCTTTGGTCGCGGTTTGCTTGGGCGGCTTGGCGAACGGCTCATCGAGAACCGGCGCCGGGGTCGGCACATCGCCGCCGTCGAGCTTGAAGGCGATGACGCGGTTGACATTTTCATACTTCAACGCGGCGCTGCTCGGTGGAATCGGCCCGACCGTGATGGCGGCTCCGCCGTACCCGGCTTGAACCGCGACGAATTGCTCGCCGTTCACCGAATAAGTCATGGGCGCCGCCATGATATGACTGCCGGTCTTGATGACCTTCAGTACCTTGCCGGTGTCGGCCGCATACACCCAGAGTTCCCCGCTGCCGCGTCCTTGGAACACTAGATTTCCCGCGGTGGACATCGCGCCGCCGTCGTAGCCGCGTATGCCGGAAGAGGTCTCGTGCTCCCACACGGTTTTCTGCGCGACCGGATCCCAGGCGCGCAGCAGTTCGCGCACCGGCTTGACGCGGCGCATCGCTTTGATTGCCTTGATGTCCGGCAGCGGTCCATACAGTCGCTTCAAGTCCTCGGCGTTGTAAGTATCGTCCGGATAGATGCCCTGGACGGTAAAGAAACCGTCGAGGAATTTCACCGTGCCGCCGTTATGCAGCATATCGATCCACACCGCGGGCATATCGATGACGGGAATGTAGATCAAGTGCGTTTGCGCGCTATAGGACATCGGATTCCACGTGTGTCCCCCGGCCCAAGATGGATACACATTCTTGGGCGAGGAATACCAATCAGCCTCCCCCGTCAGGACCGGCCGTCCGGTTTTCATGTCGATGTGGGACGCCCAATTCACGTAGGTGTAGTTTTTCGCCGAGAGGAGCTTTCCGGTGTTGCGATCGAGGACGTAGAAAAAGCCGTTCTTCGACGCTTGCATGATGACCCGTTGCCTCGTGCCGCCGATGGCGAGGTCCGCAAGAATCAACTTTTGCACCGAGTCGTAGTCCCAACTGTCGTGCGGCGTGGTCTGGTAGTACCAGGCCATGCGGCCGGTGGCGGCATCGAGAGCGATGATGGACGCGGTGAACAAGCCGTCGAGCTTCGCCGGCCCGAGTTGGCGCAGGTCATAGGGCGCGGAGTTGGCAGTGCCGAAGTAAACGAGGTTCAGATCGGGATCGTAGGCAAACCCATCCCACGCGGTTCCGCCGCCGTTGAACTGCGGTTTGCGATGCGGGTCCCAAGTCTTGTCCGCCATCGCCAGTTCGGGATTTTCATAGGGCTTTCCGACCGGCGGCGGCACGGTATAGAAGCGCCATTTGAAGGCGCCGGTTTCCAAATCATAGGCCGCGACATAGCCGCGCACGGCGCCATGCCCCATGTCGGCGCCGCCATTGCCGATGACCACCACGTTGCCCGCGATCTGCGGCGCGCCGGTACTGGAGTAGGGTAGTTTGTGATCGGTAATCGTGTCGACTTCCCAAATTTTCCGCCCCGTGGCGGCGTTCACGGCGTGAAGGCGCCCGTCGACTGCGGCCACGTAGACCTTGCCCTTCCAGACGGCCACACCCCGATTGACCAGATCGCAGCAGGGATGCCTTCCCACGAAGTAATCGGGCTTCGGGTCGTAGCGCCACAGCTCGCGGCCCGTCGAGGCGTCGACCGCATAGACGTAACCCCAGGTGCCGGATGTGTACATGACGCCGTCGACGACGATCGGCGTCGCCTCTTGGCCGCGCCGCGGACTCCCCAGGTCGTACTGCCAGGCGAAGCCGAGCCGATTGACGTTCTTGGCGTCGATGGTCGTCAAGGGAGAATAGTAAGTACCATCCTGATCGCGGCCGCCGGTGAACCAGTTCTGCGGCTCGGAATCCGCTGCCCGCAGGCGCGCCGCATCGACCTCGCCGGGCGCGCGCGCCGCGCTGAACCCCAATGCCGGGCCCAGCATCAACAGCAGCGCGGCAGCGCACCTTGCGGCATCTGCCGCTCGGAAGTCGGTGCGGGCAAACTTTGTTATTTTTCTCGGCACGGCGGATGCTCCCAATGATCGGTTTCAAGCTTGCACAATACGCAATAAAGTTGCTCCACAGTAAACTTTTGTGCTTATATTCGACTATGGTAACCCCGCCTATAATTGGGTGTCGCGCTCTCCTTTTCCGCTAGCAGCGTATGCCCTATCGATTACTCCGCTTCGGCCTGTCGCGCTCGCATCCGGAACCGCGGATGTTCACCCGGCATGAGTCCCTGAAGGCCGCCTACGACGTCGTGATCATCGGCGCGNNCGCGGGCGGCCACGGCTTGGCGGCCGCCTACTATTTGTCGCGCGACCATGGCATTCGCAATGTGGCGGTGCTGGAGAAAGGCTATCTCGGCGGGGGTAATACCGGCCGCAACACGACCATCATCCGCTCGAATTACTTGACGCCCGAGGGGGTCAAGTTCTACGACGAGAGCGTGCGGCTCTGGCAGGACTTGGCCGAAGACTTCGATTTGAATTTGTTCTACTCGGCTCGCGGCCATTACACGCTGGCGCATACGGATTCGGCGATGCGCACCATGCGCTGGCGCGCGGAGGTCAACAAGCACTTCGGCGTGCGATCCGTAGTTGTCGATGCGGCCGCCGTCAAGCGCGCGATTCCGATGATCGATATTAGCTGCGGTGGCCATGCGCCGATTCTCGGTGCCCTGTTTCACGAACCCGGCGCCATCGCGCGCCACGACGCGGTGGCTTGGGGATACGGGCGCGGAGCCGATCGGCGCGGCGTGGAAATTCATCAGCAGACCGCGGTCACCGGGATTCGCCTGCAGGGCGGCCGAGTGGCGGGTGTCGACACGACGCGCGGCTATATATCGACGCCGCGGGTGCTGTGCGCCGTCGCCGGATTCACTCCTCGCGTGCTCGATATGCTGGGTCTGCGCACGCCGATTTACGTGCATCCGCTGCAGGCCATGGTTTCCGAGCCGGTGAAACCTTGGCTCGATCCCATCATCGTCTCGGGCTCCTTGCATGTGTACGTGTCGCAGACGGCCCGCGGGGAGCTGGTCATGGGCGCCTCTCTCGATCCCTACGAGCTGCACGCCACCCGGTCGACGTTGGATTTTGCGGAGGGGTTGAGCGCCCACATGCTCGATATGTTTCCCTTCTTGAGCGAGGTGAAGGTCAATCGCCAGTGGGCCGGACTTGCGGACATGACGCCGGACTTCGCTCCGATCATGGGCGTGACGCCGGTGGAGGGGTTCTTTCTCGACGCGGGCTGGGGGACCTGGGGCTTCAAGGCGACGCCGGTGTGCGGCAAGACGATGAGTCACACGGTGGCGACCGGGCGCAACCATCCGCTGATCGAGGGGTTTGCGGTAGACCGCTTTGCCCGCTATCAACTCACGGGCGAGAAGGGCGCGGCCTCGGTGGGTCACTGATGAAGCTCCTGATTTGCCCCTTGAACGGTCCGCGGCCGGTATCGGAGTTCGCTTACGGCGGGGAGGTTCGGCCGAGTCCGAATCCGGACACCTGCAGCGACGATGAGTGGAGCGACTATGTGTTCAATCGCTCCGGCTCGCCGGGCGTCAAGTACGAGTGGTGGTGCCATATCGCGTCCGGGTTCTGGTTCATCGCGCTGCGCGACACGGCGCGCGATTTGGTGATTGCGACCTATCCGGCGGAGACGGTGCGTAGCGGGCTGCCGCCGCGGGATTCCACCGCATGATGTACCGCCTCGGCGCGCACGCGGAGGAGTGGATCGATCGGACGGTCGAGCTGCGATTTAGTTTCGAGGGGAGCGAATACCGGGGATATGCGGGGGACACCATTTCTTCGGCGCTCGCGGCTGCGGGCGTGCCTTACCTTGCGCGGAGCTTCAAATACCACCGGCCGCGCACAATCCTGTCCTTCGCCAATCACGACAGCAACACGCTGTTCCAGGTCGATGGGGTGCCTAACGTGCGCGGCGATGCGACCTTGTTGCGCGAAGGCATGCGCGTCACGGCCGTCAACACCTTCGGCGGCCTCACCCGTGACAAGGCGCGCATCTTGGATCGCTTCGGCGGATTTCTGCCGGTGGGGTTTTACTACAAGGCGTTTTACTCGAAGCGGCTGTTCCCGCGCTGGGAACGGATGTTTCGCGCGCTCACTGGACTGGGGACCGTCACGCTCGGTGCGCCGCGCGAGGCGACGCCAAAGCGCTACGGATTTTGCGATGTGCTGGTGATCGGCGCCGGCCCCAGCGGGTTGGCGGCGGCGCTCGAAGCGGCGCGGGCGGGCGCGCGAGTCGCACTGGTTGAGGAGTCCTTGCGCCTCGGCGGCAGCGGCGCCGGCGCAGGGGCGTTGCGCAGCCGTGAGGGGCGGTCCGTGCAGGCGCTGATCGACGGCGCGAGCCGCTCATCGTCCATCGAACTGCTGCCGGCCACGGTGGCGGCCGGCTACTACGCGGATCACTGGGTCGCGCTCGCCGAACCTAAGCGCCTGACGAAGATGCGCGCGAAAGCCGTGATTCTCGCGACCGGCGCGATCGAGCAGCCGGCGGTGTTTCGCAACAACGATCTACCGGGGGTGATGTTGGCGTCCGGCGCCTGCCGTCTCGTATCGCGCTACGGGATCGCGCCGGGCCGCAATGTCGCGATCGTGGCCGCCAATCTCGAAGCCTATGTGACCTGTCTGGACCTGCACGCCCAAGGCGTGCGCATTGCCGCCATCGTCGATTTGCGCGAGATGCCCGATGAGGACGCGGCGGTGACAGGCTGCGCAGCGCTTGGCATCGAGATTTTGCAGGCGCACGCCCCCTACGAAGCGGTGCGCGGGCCGAACGGCGCCGTCGCGGCTCTCATGGCGGCGCCGCTGGATGTGGCAGGCCGGATCGGCAGCGCCCGGCGGCGCATCGACTGCGACGCCGTCCTGATGAGCGTGGGATGGGCTTCAGCCGCGCAACTGCTGCTGCAGGCAGGGGGCACGACGCGGTTTTCCGAGGAATTGCAGCAATTCGTTCCCGAACACTTGCCGCCGGGAGTTTTTGCGGCCGGCCGCATGAACGGGGTGTACGACTTCGACTCGCGCGTCGCCGACGGCACCCGCGCCGGGTCGCAAGCCGCCGCGCATGCGGGCTTCGGCGTGCCGAGCAATGCCATCGTTGCCCGCAGCTCGCGCGTCGCCTCGCATCGCTTTCCCATCATCGATCATCCTCGCGCCAAGAATTTCGTCGACTTTGACGAGGACCTGCAAGTCAAGGACTTGGAGAACGCCGCGCAGGAAGGCTTCGATTCGAGTGAATTGCTCAAGCGCTACAGCACCGTCGGCATGGGCCCCTCGCAGGGCAAGCATTCGAATATGAATGCGCTGCGAATCCTGGCGCGCGCTCGCGGCGTGCGGGTCGAAGAACTCGGGCTGACCACGGCGCGGCCCATGTACCATCCGGTCGCGCTGAAATTGTTGGCGGGCCGAAGCTTCAACGCGGAGCGGCGTACCCCCATCGATGCACAGCATGGATCCTTGGGTGCGGTGTGGATGCCGGCGGGCAACTGGCGGCGCCCGGAATACTATGCCCTGACCGGAGAGAGCCGCGCGCAAAGCATCGATGCGGAAGTGCGTGCGGTGCGCGGCGGCGTCGGACTCATCGATGTTGGGACATTGGGAAAAATCGAGGTCATCGGTCCGCAAGCGGGCGAGCTCCTGGATCGGGTATACGCGGGAAACTTTTCGAATTTGAAGGTCGGCATGACTCGCTACGGCCTCATGCTGGACGAGTCGGGAGTGATCATCGATGACGGCGTCATCGCGCGGCTTGCTGCGGACTTATTCTATTTCACGACGACGACCGGCGGTTCCGCCACGGTATTTCGCGAATTATCGCGTCTCAACGCGTCGTGGGGTCTGGATTGCGCCCTGGTGAATGTGACCGGGCATCGCGCAGCTTTCAATTTTGCGGGCCCTCTATGCCGCGAGATTCTGCAGGCTTTGACCGACATCGAGTTGCAGGATGCGGCGTTTCCATTCTTGGGCGTGCGAACCGGCCACATCGCCGGTGTGCCTGCGCGGCTGCTGCGGGTAGGGTTCGTCGGCGAGTTGGGCTATGAAATCCACGTCCCCGCCGGGCGTGCCGCGGAGGCTTGGCAGGCGCTGTACTCGGCGGGCGTGGCGCAGGGGCTGCGGCCGTTCGGCGTGGAGGCGCAACGCGTGCTGCGCCTGGAGAAGGGGCATTTCATCGTGGGCCAGGACACCGACGGCCTCACCGACCCCATCGAAGCGAACGCCATGTGGGCGGTCAATATGCATAAGGCTTTTTTCGTCGGGCAGCGGAGCCTGCGAATCCTGCAGGCGCGGGGACCCCGGCAAAAATTGGTGGGAATCGAGATGCTCGACCCCAGCCGATTGCCGAAGGAGTGCCATCTGGTGATCGACAAGGGCGCCATCGCCGGCCGGGTCACCAGCGCCGCGCGCTCCCGCGCGTTGAATAAGTCCATCGGCCTGGCGATGCTGTCGCCGTATTTGGCAAATGCGGCAGGGGAGATTCAGATTCGCGCCGACGATGGCGAATTGCTGCCGGCGCGAATCGCCTCCGCGCCATTTTATGATCCGAAGAACTTGCGGCAGAAAGCGGCGGCGGGCGTATGAACAGCGCACCGATCAAGACTGAAGTGTCGCTTCAGCTGCAAGGTAAACGCGACCGGGTGGGCTTGAAAGGCCCGCGTGCCGCGCAGTGGCTGGAGGCCCAGGGCATCCTGCTGCCGGTGCAATCCAACACCTGGGCGCAGCTACCCGATCGCGGCGGCGATGGCTTACTGGCGGCTCGGCTCGGCGTGAGCGAGTTCTTCCTCGAGGACGCCGCCGAAGGCGCGACGCTGCCGCGCTTGGCGCGGATTCTCGAGGCGCGTCCGCCGGGGGTCTATGCGGTGCCGCGCGAGGACTGGGGATTTCTCTTGCGCGGCGCGCAAGTGCATGAGGTGCTGGCGCAGGTGTGTAATATCAATTTCGAGGACCTGCCGCTCGATGCGCAGCCGTTGATCATGACCCTGATGATCGGTATTGCGGTGCTGGTGGTGCCGCGATGCGCGGCAGGAGAGCGTCAGTATCGGATCTGGTGCGATCCGAGTTTCGGTCCGTACCTGGGGAATACCCTGGGAGCGGTGGTCATTGAGTGCGGCGGTAGGTACACGGGAGTCTCGGTATGAATGCAAGCCAGGCTAAACAATTCTTCACGACACACAATATCCGCTACATATTGGCGCAGTTCGTCGACATCCATGGAGCGGCCAAGGCCAAGGCCGTGCCGGTCGAGCATCTGGACATGGTATTGACGGACGGCGCGGGCTTCGCCGGCTTTGCGCTGTGGGGCTTCGGCATGGGACCGGAAGGGCCCGACTACATGGCGGTAGGGGACCTATCGACGCTGCAGGACATTCCGTGGATGCCGGGCTACGCACGCATCATCTGCAACGGCGTGGTCAACAAGAAATCCTATCCTTATTGCTCCCGGGTGGCGCTGCAGGCGCAAATTGCGCGGCTCAAGCAGCGCGGCCTGACGATGTACACCGGCATCGAGCCCGAGTTCATGCTGCTGGCGCGGCGCGCGGACGGCAGCTTGAGTCCGGCCGATCCCACCGACGATCTGGACAAGCCCTGCTACGACTACAAGGGCTTGTTCCGCACGCGTGAAGTGCTCGATGAAATGGTGGCGGGACTGCGCGCGGTGGGCATCGATGTGTATCAAATCGATCATGAAGACGGCAACGGTCAGTTCGAAATCAATTTTACCTACGCAGACGCGCTCAAGTCCGCCGATAATTTTACTTTCGTCAAAATGGCGGCGAGCGAGATCGCGCACAAGCACGGCATGATCGCGACGTTCATGCCGAAGGTCTTTTCGAACCGCGCCGGCAGCGGCGCGCATTTTCACGTCTCCTTGGGCTCCGCAACCCAGAAGAACGCCTTCTACGACAAGAACGACAAGTCGGGAATGGGCCTATCGAAGATGGCCTACCATTTTTTGGGCGGCGTGCTCGATCACGCGCGCGCATTCTGCGCCATCGCGGCACCCACCGTGAATTCGTACAAGCGCCTGGTCGTGGGCCGCGCCTTGTCGGGCGCCACCTGGGCTCCTGCCTATATTGCCTACGGCGACAACAATCGCACCGCGTGCGTTCGAGTGCCGCATGGACGTCTTGAAATCCGGCTACCGGATGCCGCCTGCAATCCCTACCTCGTATCCGCCGCGCTGATCGCCGCCGGGCTCGACGGCANNGCTGCACGAGGCGGTCGACGCGCTCGAAAAAGACAAAGTGATTTGCGGCGGCATCGGATCCGACCTTGCGCAGGAGTTCATCCGCTTGAAGCGGATGGAGTGGACCGAGTACTCACGTCATGTTTCCGAGTGGGAATCACGCCGTTATCTTGAATTTTTCTAGGCGAGTTTTTCGAAGGAGCTGCCGCATGTGCGGAATTGTCGGACTATTGGTCAAGAACCCTAAGCTACGGGACCAGCTGGGCGCGCTCATGGTGCCCATGTTGGTCGGCATGACCGAGCGCGGCCCCGATTCGGCCGNNACAGCGGCGAGCATGCGGTCGATTGGCCGGAATTGTTGCGGCGTATCGCCCAGGGATTCCCGCAGGAACACCAGATCGCGGCGCACGGCAACCACGCGGTGCTGACCACGGCGGGGGATCCTGAGGCGCTGACCGAGTGGCTCGAGAGTCACGCATCGATGATCGCCGTGCTGTCGGTCGGACAATCCATCGACCTGTACAAGGACGTGGGGGCGCCCGCCGCGATCGCCGAGCGGTACGATTTCAAGGCGCTCACGGGTTCGCACCTGGTCGGACATACCCGCATGGCGACCGAGTCGGCGGTGACGCCGGCGCACGCGCATCCCTTTACCGCCGGCCGCGATTTTTGTCTGGTGCACAACGGCTCGCTGTCCAATCCGCACCTGGTGCGCAAGCACTTGGAGCCGCTGGGCATCGAATTTGAAACCGACAACGACACCGAGGCCGCCTGCCGCTTCTTCGAGTGGCGGCTGCGCGAAGGCGATGACCTGCGAACGGCGGTGCAGCGCGGTTTCGGCGTGCTCGACGGGTTCTACACTTTCTTGATGGGGACGGATAAGGAACTTCTCATCGTGCGCGACGCGTTTGCCTGCAAGCCCGCGGTGGTGGCGGAGTCGGACGATTATGTCGCCATCGCCTCGGAATTCCGCTCTCTCGCCCACCTGCCGCACATCGCTCACGCGACGCTGTTCGAGCCCAAGCCGGAGGAGATCTATTCATGGCGAATTTGAACCCGGTGTCCCATCTGCGCGAATTCGATCTGGCGCGGGACTCGCTGCGGGACCTGAACTTCTATCTGCACCGGACTGCCGCCGGCGAGGGCGTGTCGCAGATTCGAGTGCGAAATCCCGACGGCGCGCATTCGATCGCCTGCGGACTCGATGAGGCCCTCGACGTGCATATCCACGGCCACGTCGGTTACTACGCGGCGGGAATGAACAAGCTCGCCACGGTGACCATTCACGGCAATGCGGGTCCCGGCGCCGGCGAAAACATGATGTCCGGCCGCGTGCATATCAAGGGGTTCGCATCCACTGCCGCGGGCGCATCCGCGCATGGCGGATTGTTGGTGATCGACGGCGATGCATCGCTACGCTGCGGAATCTCCCTCAAGGGTGGCGACATCGTGGTGGGCGGCAGCGTCGGCAGCTTTTCCGCGTTCATGGCGCAGGCCGGCCGGATCGTGATATGCGGAGACGCCGAGGATGCGCTCGGCGACTCGCTGTACGAGGCGGTGATCTACATTCGCGGCAAGGTGCGCTCGCTCGGCGCCGATGCGCGCTTTGAGCCGATGACGGACACGGATCGGGCGACGGTCAAGAGCTTGCTCTCGCTGGCGGGTCTCGCTCATGACCCGGCGGAATTCAAGCGTGTGGCCTCAGCGAAGAGTCTCTATCACTGGCATGCCGATGCCAACCAGGAGTATTGATCCCATGACTGGCCCGATGCTTACGGAATCAGCCGGCTTCGACCGTCATACCATCGACTACATCCAGCGTGCGGCCGCGAGCGGTTTGTACGAGATTCGCGGTTTGGGCGCCAAGCGCCGAGTGCCGAATTTCGACGATCTGTTGTTTCTGGCGGCGTCGCTGTCGCGCTACCCGCTCGAAGGGTATCGCGAGCGCTGCGCGACCAAGACGCTGTTAGGCACGCGCTTCGCCTCGAAGCCCATCGAGCTGGCGATTCCCATCACGGTCGCCGGCATGAGCTTCGGCGCGCTGTCGGCGCGGGTGAAGGACGCTCTCGGCCGCGCGGCCACCGACGTCGGCACCTCGACCACGACCGGGGACGGCGGCATGACCGCCGAGGAGCGCACCTCCTCCAAGACACTGGTGTACCAGTGCCTACCGTCGCGCTACGGCTTCAATCCCGACGATGTGCGGCGCGCGGACGCGATCGAAATCGTCATCGGCCAAGGGGCGAAGCCCGGCGGCGGCGGCATGTTGCTCGGGCAGAAGGTCAATCCGCGAGTGGCGCGCATGCGCACCCTGCCGCAGGGGGTCGACCAGCGTTCGGCATCGCGGCACCCTGATTGGACAGGTCCCGACGATCTTGTCATCAAGATCAAGGAATTGCGCGAGATCACCGATTGGGAAAAACCAATCTACGTCAAAATGGGGGCGACGCGCGTATTCAACGACGTGAAGCTCGCGGTGCATGCGGGCGCCGACGTCATCGTGGTCGACGGCATGCAGGGAGGCACCGCCGCGACCCAAACAGTCTTCATCGAGCACGTGGGAATTCCGACGCTTGCCGCGCTACGCCAGGCCGTCGATGCGCTGGATGAGCTCAACATGCGCGGTACCGTGCAATTGGTGATTTCCGGCGGTATCCGCAGCGGCGCCGATGTCGCCAAAGCGCTCGCAATGGGCGCGGATGCGGTGGCGATCGGACAGGGCGTGCTGGTCGCGCTCGGCTGCAACAGCGGCTCGTACATTGCCGGCGGACAGCATGTGTCGGCGGTCGAAGACTACGCGCGGCTCGGCGCCGCGCCGGGGTTCTGTCATCACTGCCACACAGGCAAGTGTCCGGTAGGCGTGACGACGCAGGATCCGGTGCTCGAATTGCGGCTCGATCCGGCGGTGGGCGCGAAGCGGCTTAGGAATTATCTGAAAACCGTGAACATGGAATTGACCACCATCGCGCGCGCCTGCGGCAAGCAGGATGTGCATCATCTGGAAAAAGAGGATCTGGTGGCGCTGACGGTGGAAGCTGCCGCGATGGCGGCGGTGCCGCTGGCCGGAACGTCGTGGATTCCCGGGCAGGCGTAGGGTAGCGAGTGGCAGCGATACTCAGCATCGAGGATTTTCGCCGCCTCGCGCGGCGCCGTATTCCGCGAGCCATTTTCGACTATGCCGACGGCGGCGCCTACCAGGAACTGACACTGCGCCGCAATTCCGCGGATCTTGACGCGATTCAGTTCCGGCAGCGCGTGATGGTCGACGTGTCGGCGGTGTCCACCGCGACCACGGTGCTCGGAAGCGCCGTGTCGATGCCTTTGGCCATTGCGCCGACCGGGCTCGCCGGATTTTTCCACGCGGACGGCGAGATTCTCGGCGCCAGAGCCGCCGCGGCGATTGGAATCCCTTTCTGTCTGAGCACGATGTCGATTTGCTCGATCGAGGACGTTCGATCGGCGACCAGCCAGCCGTTCTGGTTTCAGCAATACCTGATGCGCGACCGCGGCTTCAATCAGGAACTCATCGATCGCGCCATTGCTGCGCAGTGTTCGGCGCTCATGCTCACCCTCGATCTACAAATCCTGGGCGAGCGCCGTCGGGATCCCCGCAATGGTCTGACGATTCCGCCGCGCCTGACGCTGCGCAATGCTTGGGACGTGGCGCGGAAACCGTCCTGGGCGCTGACAGTGCTATGCGGCAAGCGCCGCACGTTCGGCAACTTGGCGGGGCGCATCGGCGGCTCCAGCGGCATACGCACGCTGGCCGAGTGGACGGCCGGGCAATTCGATCCAACGGCAAACTGGCGCGATGTCGACTGGGTCAGAAGCCGCTGGCCCGGGAAGCTGATATTGAAGGGGATAATGGACGCCGAGGACGCACTTTTGGGCGTTGCCGCAGGGGCGGATGCCATTGTCGTGTCGAATCATGGCGGCCGCCAGCTCGACGGCGCGCCTTCCTCGATCTCCGTGCTGCCCGAAATCGTCGCAGCCATCGACGGGCGCTGCGAAGTGCTGTTCGACGGCGGCATCCGCACCGGNNCTGTTCGACGGCGGCATCCGTTCGGGTCAGGACATGGCGAAGGCGGTGGCACTCGGCGCGCGCGCAGGATTGATCGGCAAGTCGTTCTTGTATGCGCTCGCCGCGGGCGGGGAGGCGGGCGTCACGCGAGCGCTCGAGATCCTGCGCAATGAGCTGCTCGTGACCTTGGCCTTGACCGGAACTTCGAGCATCAGCGCGGCCGGGCCGCACATGTTGCGCACTGCGCCTTAGCGGGCAATCCTATCGGTTCATTTGATCAGGATGACACGGCTCTTGTGGCGCTTGGCAAGGACGCCCGATTGGGAGGGACGCGGAATATCGAGTATCAGTGCGGCTAGATGCGGTGGGCGGTGGAAATTAATCGGCTGATGGCGACTGCGATTTTACGGTGGTGTAATGTCCTGTCAGGGGAACCTCGTGACATCATGCATGCGGGGGGGGGGGATCCAATGGCGATCGAGCTGAAGATCTTGGCATGGAGCGTTTTATTGGGGCTCGCCCATGTTTTTGCCGCGGTGGCCCTTGCGACGCGGCGGCGCGGCTTGAAATGGAATGTCGGCAATCGCGATGGCGAGCCGAAGCCGCTCGGCGGCATCGCGGCGCGCGCAGCGCGCGCGAACCATAACTTTCTCGAGACATTCGGCTTTTTCGCGGCCGCTGTTCTCGCCGTTGTCTTGGCAAAGAAGAGCACTGCGCACACAGTGCTGGGCGCGGAGCTGTATTTTTGGGCCCGCGCTGCGTATCTGCCGATCTATCTAATCGGCATCCCTTATCTTCGTACGCTCGTCTGGGCGATATCTTTGTGGGGGATTTTGCAAGTGGCCGCAACCTTGTTTTAGCGGGAGAGAGGAGATGCCGCAGCTACTCGGGCTCTTCGTTTCGATGCTCGTGCTCGGGGCGGGCGTGAGTTTCGTCATACAGCAGGCAGTGAATGCCAATCTGCAGGAACATATCCACTCGTCCGCGTGGGCAGGCTTCGTTAGTTATCTGGGCGGGACGCTATGCATGCTGGTGTTCGCGCTGGCCATGCGCGAGACATTCCCGTTGACCAGCGCGGCTCTGCGCAGTCATTGGTGGGCATGGACGGGCGGATTTTTCGGCGCCATCTACATCGCGATTTCGATTCTGTTGGTGCCGCGGCTTGGCACGGCCACTTTCGTTGCGCTGCTCGTCACAGGCCAAATGCTGGCGTCGCTGGCTTTTGATCACTATGGCCTTTTTGGCGTTACGGAACACCCTGCGAATCCTGCCCGCCTGCTCGGCGCTGCGCTTTTGATCGGCGGAGTCTTGCTGATTCGCCGGTAGATGCGACAGTTCATCGCGTGCGATTCAACACCGGTTCTTCGCCAGGCGCCGCGACATGCGTAGCGCCGGCTCGCGGCCTTGGTAGTAGCCCGGCACCACGCCTCGACGGTCGAATCCCAGACTCTCGTAGAACAGTTGCGCCTCATCATTGTGTGTGCGCAGCTCGAGGTTGATCCGAAACACGCCGGCTTCGATCGCGGTCGCGGTCAGNNTCCGGCGCCACGGCAAGCAAATTCAAATGCGCAACGTCATCCCCGAAATGCATGATGGCGAACGCTGCTATTCGGGGTTCGCGCCGGGCGACGATGACGGTGGAATCAGGCCCGGAGATAAAGTGTTGCACGCGCACCGCCGTCCATGACCAGGTCAGCCCGTGTTCGATCAAATCACGCGACATTTCGGCGATCTCGCGCGCATCGCAGGCTCGAGCAAGACCCAAGGTGGCGAGTTCAGACATGGGTTATTCAGCGGCTGCGGTACCGATCCGTGGCAAGCACGAGTTCGTTGACATTACCCGGTTCGAATGCCGAATGCCCCGCGTCCGCCACTATGCGCAAGTGGGCCTCCGGCCACACGCGGTGCAAATCCCAGGCACTCGTCGCGGGGCAGACAATATCGTAACGTCCTTGGACGATCGTCGCGGGAATGTGCCGGATGCGCGGCACGTCGTCGAGCAATTGTGTTTCGCTGCGCAAAAACCCGCGATTCACGAAGTAGTGGCATTCGATCCGCGCCACTGCGAGAGCGAACTGATCCTCGCTCCATTTCTTGATGTTGTCGAAANNGCGGCTCGCCGCCGGTCAAGCGCTTATAATAGGCGCTCAAGAAATCATCGCGTTCGTCGAGCGGTATCGCGTCGCGATACGCCTCCCAGCAATCGGGAAATATGCTCGAGGCGCCGTGTTGATAGAACCAACGGATTTCGGCGTAGCGCAACAGGAAAATCCCGCGCAGTACGATTTCGCTGACGCGGTCCGGGTGTGCTTCCGCGTAGGCCAGCGCCAGCGTGCTGCCCCACGAGCCGCCGAACACCAGCCAGCGCTCGATGCCGAGATGCTTGCGCAGCCGCTCGATATCCGCGACCAGGTGCCAGGTCGTGTTCTCGATNNTGATCGAACACCACGATGCGGTAATGCTGAGGATCAAAGAATTGCCGCGCGCGCTTGTCGGATCCGGCCCCAGGGCCGCCGTGCAGGAACACGGCAGGCTTCCCGGCCGGGTTGCCGCATTCCTCGTAGTAGATTTCATGAACGTCGGAGACGCGAAGAAAACCGTGCCGAAACGGCTCGATCGCCGGGTACAAGTCGCGGCGCGCGGCGTGGCGGGGAGATAGCCGCGATGCGGGTCGCGGCATCACGGTCGCGCGAGCCGAGGCTTTCTTTAGGATTGCGGCGCGCTTCGCGGGGGCTGAGCGCTTCGTCGGGACTGTGCGCTTGGTGCTTGCGGCGACCGATCGGTGTGATTTGGAACGCGTCCGTGCCAGTTGCGCGCCTTTCTTTTTCTTCATCGCGATGTCCTCTTCTTTTAAACCGTCATGCTCGTGCGACCATGGGCCCGAGCGGCCGTCCACCGATCAAATGCAAATGCAGGTGATACACCTCCTGACCACCATGCGGGTTGCAATTGATGATCAGCCGGTAGCCGTTCTTCGCAATACCCTGCTGTCGCGCGAGATCGCGCGCGACGATGACCATGTGTCCGATCAAGGATTCATCCTCGTCGGCGATGTCATCGGCGGTTGGGATGACTTTATTCGGTACGATGAGTATATGCACCGGCGCTGCCGGTCGAATATCCAGAAAGGCGACAACCCGCGAGTCGCGGAAGATTACGGTGGCTGGCACGTCGCCGGCGATGATTTTTTCAAAAAGCGTAGGCATATCATATGCCTCTGGTAATTCTTAGAGCCCAAGATTAGCAGGAACCGCAGCGGCGCCTCGATTTCCGGCGCCGCCGCGCACCGGGTCGGGCGCGATCTGCGGCGACGCACCGTTGTGCGATGCAGCATTACGGGTGCGAAATGGTAATGGGAACGATTCTCATATAGAATCGCATTCATGTTAACCGCTCCTCCGGCAAACGATTTCGCGCAATCGCAGACCGACATAAGGCTTGCCGATCTGGCTCCGGGAACCCGCGCACGCGTCATCTGCGTGTCCGCCGGGGATGCCTCGACTCCGCTTGACTTGGGTAGGAGGTTGGCGGAGCTGGGTTTCCTGCCGGGAGAGGTGGTGCGAATTGTCGCGAGAGGCATCATGGCGCGTGCGCCGATCGCGGTCCGAATTGGTACAGGAATCTTCGCGTTGCGACTTTTTGAAGCTGCCTGTATCCGCGTACGTCCGGAGCAGCCACAGCTCGGTTAAGTTCATGGACGCTGTGCCAAGCGCGCCGAGTCCTTTGGTCGCTTTGGTTGGAAATCCCAACTGCGGCAAGACCGCACTATTCAATATTCTCACCGGCAGCCGCCAAAAGGTTGCCAACTACGCCGGCGTAACGGTTGAACGCAAAGAAGGCTCGCTGCTCACGCCTTCTGGGCGGCGAGTGCGGGTGCTCGATTTACCGGGCGCCTACAGCCTCGATCCGCTGACGCCGGATGAGCAAGTAACCGCCGATGTATTGCTGGGCCGCCGCGCCGGGGAGACGACGCCGGACTTCGTCGTGTGCGTCACGGACGCGACCAATCTGCGCCAGAATTTGCGGTTGGTATTGAGCTTGAAGCGGCTCGGCGTGCCGATGGTGGTGGCGCTCAATATGACCGACATCGCGCGCCGCAAAGGCATCGTCATCGATGCGGACCGGCTCGCCGCCGAACTGGGTGTGCCGGTGGTCGCGACCGTCGGTGTCAAGACCACCGGAGTGCGCGAACTAGTCAAGGTACTCGACACGCTGTCGATTCCCGCGCATGTGCGGCAGGCAGCGGTTTGGCGCACGCCGTCCGCGGCGGATATCGAACACGATCAGGCAGAGGTGCGCAGGATTTTGGGCGCGGTGGGCGGCGATCGGCTCGACGGAGTGACGCTGAGCGATCGAATCGATGCCGTCGTGCTGCAGCCGGTATTGGGTCCGCTGATACTCGCGCTGATCCTGTTCCTGGTATTTCAAGCGGTGTTTGCGTGGGCGCAAGTGCCGATGGACGCGATCAAGCTCGGCGTCGCTTCATTCGGCGAGTGGCTGGGCAGCGTGCTGCCGGCGAGTTTATTGAAGGACCTGCTCGTCAACGGTGTGTTGGCGGGCGTCGGCAGTGTGCTGGTGTTCTTGCCGCAGATCATCATTCTGTTCTTCTTTATTTTGCTGCTCGAAGATTCCGGCTATCTGCCGCGCGCGGCTTTCTTGCTGGATCGGGTCATGGGCAGCGTCGGGCTATCGGGGCGCGCCTTCATTCCACTGTTGTCCAGCTTCGCCTGCGCCATTCCCGGCATCATGGCGACGCGCACCATACAAAATCCCCGCGATCGCTTGGCGACCATCATGATTGCGCCGCTCATGACTTGCTCCGCGCGCTTGCCGGTGTACGCGCTGATCATCGGCGCATTCATTCCGCGGCGCACCGTCTGGGGCGGCTTGGAGCTACAAGGCGTGGTGTTGTTTGCGCTCTACATCGCCGGGGTCGTGGGCGCCATGGCAGTTGCCTACGTGCTCAAGCGCCGCGGCCCGGGGACGCAATTTCAGGCGCTGATGCTGGAATTGCCGGCCTATCACTGGCCGAACTTGCGCAGCCTGGGCATCGGCCTGTGGCAGCGAGTAGAAATATTCCTAACCCGCGTGGGCACCATTATCTTGGCCTTGATGGTGATCCTGTGGGCCTTGAGCTCATTTCCAGCTCCTCCGCCCGGCGCCACCGGTCCGCCGATCCAATACAGTATTGCCGGACACTTGGGCGCCTGGCTTGCGGTCGTGTTTGCTCCGATCGGCTTCAATTGGCAAATATCGATCGCGCTGGTGCCGGGGCTCGCCGCCCGCGAGGTCGCTGTGGGCGCGCTCGGCACCGTCTACGCGCTGGCCGCCACGGGCAACGATGTGAGCGGTGCACTGACGCCGCTGATTGCGCAGTCATGGAGCCTGCCGACGGCGCTTTCGCTGCTCGCCTGGTATGTGTTCGCGCCGCAGTGCTTGTCGACTCTTGCGACGGTCAAACGCGAGACCAATTCCTGGCGCTACCCGGTTATCATGGCGGCTTATATGTTCGCGCTGGCCTACGCGGGTTCGTGGCTGACGTATCGGATTGCGTTGCTTTTCACGAGTTGACCCATGAGCGGTGTTCTCGATCATGCCTTGGTCGGTCTGGGGCTGCTGGTCAGCGCGGGTTACGCAATGGCATCCCTTGGTCCGCGATCCCTGCGCCGACGCATGCTCGCGGCATTGAGCCGTATGACGGCGCGCGCGCCGACTTGGCTTAAGCTCGGCAGGATCGCGCAGCGCTTCGCGATTGCCGCCGACGGCAAGGCGCAGGGCGCCTGCGGCGGCTGCGGTACCTGCGGGTCTGAGCCGGCCGCCGACCGCAATGAGCCGGCGGCCGAAGTTCGGGTTCCGCTCGAAAAAATCCGTAGGCGCGTCTGAGGGTAAGCGGCGCGCGTTCGCGCGGATAGCCGTCGCGCGCGTTCTGTGGCTGGCAGTCATATGCTGCGACGTTTCCGCGGAAATGTTGCATGAGTCAACACTATAGTCATATGAATTTCTGCGTCGCGCCACTGCGTGTGCCGTGATTGCCGCAGCGCAGCGAGTAATAGCCGATCTTGCGCGAAAGTAAGTGACCTCTATATTGAGGCAACAAATTCGGACTAGACTGCAATGGCTGGGCATCGATGGGTTGAGTTCTCAAGCGTCGGAGGATGCGATCATGGGCACTACACTCGTTTCCGGTGGAGATCGGGTGCTGCATCTCGAGATCATTCGGGTGCCGGTTTTCCGGCCGCTGGCTTGGCTGGGGCGTGGCTGGCTCGACCTGCGCAAACATTGGGGCGCGAGCCTTGGATACGGCGCGTTGATCGTGGCGATGGGCTGGACGCTTTTGGTGTTTTGCGGAACTCACCCGTACTTCGTCGCCGCGGCAATTTCCGGATTCCTGCTGGTGGGGCCCCTGATGTCGGCCGGACTGTGCGAGATGTCGCGGCGCTATTCGCTGGGGCAGTCGGCGAGCTTCGACGACTCCTTGGAAGGCTTCGCGCGCAATACATCGGCGCTGTTTGAATTTGGCGTCATCCTGGCAATTTGCGCCGTCGTATGGTTCGCCATTTCCGCGGTCCTGCTCGGCACCGTGTTTCACATTGCCGCGCCCGACATCCAGGAGACGCTATACCGTGGATTCCTCGATTCCGCGAACCGTTCGCAGGTGCTCGCCTATGTGGCCATCGGCGGAGCGCTCGCCGTCGCGGTGTTCGCCGTTTCCGTCGTTGCGATCCCGATGATCATCGACCGGCATTCTTCGGCGCGGCAGGCGATGCGCGCCAGCATTCAGGCGCTGATCAGCAACATTCCGGCCATGATCGTTT
This sequence comes from Gammaproteobacteria bacterium, assembly GCA_003132425.1. Lineage (GTDB taxonomy): Bacteria > Pseudomonadota > Gammaproteobacteria > Steroidobacterales > Steroidobacteraceae > Bog-1198. The sequence continues at coordinate 141,583 of PKXS01000124.1, forward strand.
GGAGCGCCCTGATCCTGATCTTGACCATCATCGGCTACGCGCCGTTGCTCGGCGGACTGCTCATCATTGCGCCTCTATTGGGGCACGCCACCTGGCATGCGTACAAGGACATGATTCGCTAGCTATTTGCCGGCGAATTTCGGCGCGCGCTTGCCGCGGAAGGCGAGCAGGCCTTCCGCAAAGTCTTGAGTATCGCCCAGTTCGGTTTGGGCGGTGGTCTCCAGCGCCAGCTGTTCTGCGAGCGTGCGCGCGGGCTCGGCATTGAAGATCGCCTTGATGCGCCGAAAGGCTTGCGTTGGGCCAGATGCGAAGCGATGCGCGATGCTCTGCGCTTCCTGAAGCAATGCGGCGTCCTCGACGCAGGCCCAGATGAGCCCCCAGCTCGCCGCATCCGCGGCGCTCAGCGCCTCGCCCAGCAGGGTCAAGCCCTTCGCACGGGCCGTGCCCAGGATGCGCGGCAAATAAAACGTACTGCCTAGATCCGGAATCAGCCCCAGTTTCGGGGCGAACAGCTGCAGGAACGTGGCCGAGCGTGCCGCCAGCACGATGTCGCCGATGAGCGCGAGACTCATTCCCGCTCCGGCAGCGACGCCATTGACCGCGACCACCACCGGCACGCGCAATCGGAACCAGGCCTCGACCATGGGATTGAAATGATCGCGCAATCTGGCGCCAACGAATTGGCCCGGCGTGAGTCGGCCGCCCTGCGTGAAGTCATCGCTCATCAGATCGGCACCGGAGCAAAAGGCGCGTCCCGCGCCGGTCAGCAATACCGCGCGAATATCCGCGTCGCCTTCGATCGCGACGGCGGCCGCGCGCAAATCCTCGATCAACGGCAAGTTGAGCGCGTTGAGCCGGTCCGGTCGATCGAGGGTGACGTAGGCGAGGTTTTCCCGCCGCTCGAATTGCAGAGTCGTAAATTGCATGGCGATGCCGGTGTGATAGATCGCTCAAGCATATGCCAGCAGGTGCGATACTTCACCTGCCGGCGCGCCGCGCGAGTTCCTGCGCGCCTGTGCCGAGTACGGCATAATCACGCGAATGCCAATTCCCGCAAGTTTGCAAGATAACCTACGATTGCCCGTCATCGGCGCGCCGATGTTCATCGTCTCCACCCCCGCTCTGGTGCTGGCCCAATGCAAAGCCGGAATCGTCGGGGCGTTTCCGGCGCTGAATGCGCGGCCCGCGTCGCAGCTCGATGAATGGCTGGCGCAAATCACCGAAGAGCTGGCGGCCCACCGGCGGGCGAATCCGCGAGCCAGAGTGGCGCCGTTCGCGGTAAACCAAATCGTGCATGCCAGCAACGATCGATTGCAGCACGATGTTGCTTCATGTGTTAAGTACCGTGTGCCGATTGTCATCACCAGCTTGCGGCCGCCCGCCGAAGTGGTCGCAGCCGTTCACGGCTACGGCGGCATCGTGTTTCACGATGTGATCAACTTGCGGCACGCCGAGAAGGCCGCCGCCCAGGGGGTCGATGGAATCATCGCGGTATGCGCCGGCGCCGGCGGACACGCCGGAGTCTTGAGCCCTTTCGCCCTGGTGAAACAGATTCGCGGGATTTATCCCGGCGCCATCATTCTGTCGGGAGCGATGAGCACGGGCGCGGATGTGCTGGCGGCGCAGGCACTCGGCGCCGATCTTGCGTATCTCGGCACGCGCTTCATCGCCACCGTCGAGGGCAACGCGAGCCCGGCCTACAAACAGATGCTCATCGACAGCCGCGCCGAGGACATCGTGTACACATCGTTGTTCAGCGGCGTCGCCGGCAATTACTTGCGCGGCAGCGTCGCGCATACCGGGCTGGATCCGGACAACCTGCCCGAAGCCGATAAGACAAAGATGAACTTCGGCACCGGCGGCAACACGGAGCTCAAGGCCTGGAAAGATATTTGGAGCGCCGGGCAAAGCGTCAGCGGCATTCACGCGGTGGAGACGGTGGATTCTCTGGTCAGTCGCATGGAACGCGAGTATGAGGCGGCGCGGACGGGGATTTGCTGAGTGCGCCTGAATCTTGACAAGTTACCCGCGGCTCTCGGCCGCGGCCTATCGAACATATACTTGGTGTCCGGCGACGAGCCCCTGCTGGTCGGCGAGGCTGCGGACGCCATTCGCGCCGCGGCGCGCGCCGCGGGTTATGCCGACCGCTCGGTATTCTTCATCGACCGCAGTTTTGCCTGGGAGGATTTGCGCCAGGCGACGCGCTCGCTGTCATTGTTCGCCGAGCGGCGGCTGTTCGAGCTGCGGATGCCGAGCGGCAAACCCGATAAAGGTGGCGCGCTGTTGCTCGACATCGCAATGCAGCCGCCGCCCGATGTGCTGTGCCTGGTCATCACCGGCAAACTTGATAAAAAAGCCGGCGATGCGACTTGGGTGCGGGCCATCGAGAAGCAGGGTGCGTGGGTGACGATTTGGCCGGTGCAAACGGCGGCTTTGCCGCAATGGCTGCGGGCGCGGGCGGCAGCATTGCAGGCCGACATCGAGCCGGCAACGGCGCAGCTGATCGTCGATCGTGTGGAAGGCAATCTGCTCGCCGCGCAGCAGGAGCTGGAGAAATTGAGCATGTTGGCGAACGGCGCGCCCATCACCGCGGAACTAGTATTGCGATGCGTCGGCGACAGCGCGCGCTACGACGTGTTTCAGCTGGCCGAAGCCGCCGGGGCCGGCGATGCGGCGCGGGCGCTGCACATCCTCTCGGGCCTGAAGAGCGAAGGAGTGGAGCCGACGCTCATTTTGTGGGCACTGGCGCGCGAGCTGCGCGGACTGTGGCAGGCGCGCGAGCGCGCTCGACTGCACTCGAATCCGCCCGGCAGCGGTTGGAATCTGGCGAGCAAGCCGTCGCCGCAGGCGCTGTCGCGGCTCGGTAAGCTGCCGCTGGGGCGCTTGCTCATTCAAGCAAGCCGCACGGATAGAATCATCAAGGGATTGGCGGCGGGCGATGCGTGGACCGCGCTGACGGCTTTGACGGGAAGCGTGGCCGGTGCTTTGCAAGCGCCTACGGTTTCAGGCAGGGTAGCCGTATGAATCCAATGGGCATATTTGGCGGAACATTCGATCCGATTCACTATGCGCATCTACGAACTGCCTTTGAGTTGCAACAGGCGCTGCGTCTGAAGGAAATACGATTCCTTCCGGCGGGAAATCCGCCGCACCGCGATCAGCCGTTAGCCGACGCGCAGCTACGGCTGAAAATGGTGGAGTTGGCGACCGCCGGTCAGGCGGGGTTTGTGGTCGACGACCGCGAGGTGCGTAAAGAAGGGCTCTCCTACTCGGTCGAAACCCTGACGGAGCTGCGCCGCGAAAACCCGGACCGAAGTCTCTGTCTCATCGTCGGCATGGATGCGTTTTTGGGTTTGCCGAAGTGGCATCAGTGGCGAGAACTGCTGCAATTGGCCCATTTGGTGGTCGCGCACCGCCCGGGATGGCGGGCGCCGGGAATGGGCCCGCTGGGCGAGCTGTTGGTCGACCACGGCACCGGGAGGATCGATGATTTGCATGAAACGCGGGCTGGTTGCATCTATATTCACGCGGTGACCCAACTCGAGATCTCCTCAACTGAAGTTCGCCAGTTGATTGCGATGGGCCGGGATCCTCGCTTCCTCATGCCGGATTCAGTGCGTACACTGATCTTGGACACCCACTGTTATTCCAAAACACGGACACCGTAGTGCCAGTCAAAAAAAAGACCGCAACGAGCAAAGCCAAGATCCGCAAAGCCGCCCCGAGCAGAATCAGGGCCCGCGCACCCAAGAGTCACCGACCGTCCCCCGCCAAAGCATCTCTCAAAGCCGTGGTGATCGATGCTTTGGCCGATATGAAGGCATTGCATGTAAAGCTTTTGGATGTGCGCGGCCTCACCGATATCACCGACTTCATGGTCATCGCCAGCGGTACCTCCGACCGCCACGTGCGATCGGTCGCGCAGCGTGTGGTCGAGAAGACCAAGCAAGCGGGCTATCGGCCGCACGGCGTGGAGGGACAGCAGGATAGCGATTGGGTGCTGATCGATTTGAACGAGCTGATCGTGCACGTCATGTTGCCGCGCGTGCGCGAGTTCTACGGTCTTGAAAAGCTGTGGGATATGACGGTAACGAATCGTGCGGCCCGTGCCTGAGATTCCCGCGAAGCGCGCATGAAGTGCCGGTTGATCGCCGCCGGCACGCGTCTGCCCGATTGGGTCAACGCGGGGTTTCAAGAATACCAGAAGCGATTGCGAACACCGCTGGTCCTCGAGTTGCAGGAGATTGCGGTTGCCACCCGGCACGCCGGCGAGAACCCACAGCGCGCCGTCGCGCGCGAGGGAGCAGACATGCTGGCGCGCTTAAGCCGGGACGACCATGTCGTTGCGCTCGAAATTTCCGCGAAATCGATGAGCACGGAGCAACTCAGCAAGTGGCTGGCGCAGCGCCTGCAGGAGGGTCGGCCGCTCGCCTTGCTGATCGGGGGGCCGGACGGCTTGTCGCCACAGTGCCGGCAGCGGGCCGACCAGAGCTGGTCCCTGTCCCCACTAACCCTGCCGCACGCGCTGGTGCGGATCGTGGTCGCCGAACAGATCTACCGAGCCATGAGTTTGCACGCCGGCCATCCCTATCACCGCGCTTAACACCCCGGAGGCTCCCAGCTTCGGTATCCTTTCCAATATGACCGCAGACTTTGTTTACCTTGCCTCGGCGTCGCCACGGCGACGTGCGTTGCTTGAGCAAATTGGCGTGCATTTTCAAGTACTTGGAGTCGCAGTCGACGAATCGGTGCGGCCCGAAGAGGCGCCGCCGGAGTACGTGACCCGGCTTGCCGAGGCAAAGGCCGGCGCCGGCTGGAAGCTCAGCTGCGAAACGGTGCGCGCGGGGGGCGCGGCGCGAGCGGCGGGGAATTCGCCGGTGCTCGCGGCGGACACGGCGGTGGCGCTGGATGGAACGATATTGGGCAAGCCGGCGCATCGAGAAGATGCCCTCGACATGCTGCGGCGGCTGTCCGGCCGGACGCACGAGGTATTGACCGCCATCGCGGTTGTGACCGCGCGCGGGGTTGAATCGCGGGTTAGCCGCAGCGAAGTCACATTTCGAGCAATCAGCCATTTGGAAGCTCATGCCTATTGGGATACTGGGGAGCCATGCGACAAGGCGGGGGCGTACGCGATTCAAGGGCGCGCAGCCGTATTTGTCGCGGACTTGCGCGGCAGCTATTCGGGAGTCATGGGCCTGCCGCTGTACGAAACCGCCGAACTTCTCGGTGCCGCCGGCGTGGCGCGATGGATATAGGAATCGATGAGTACTGAAATCCTGATCAATGCGAGTACTCACGAAGCGCGCGCCGCGGTCGTCGAGAATGGCGTGCTGCAGGAGGTATTTCTCGAGCGCGCGAGCCGCCGCGGCCTGATCAGCAATATCTACAAGGGACGGGTATCGCGGGTCTTGCCGGGAATGCAGGCGGCCTTCATCGAAATCGGCATGGAGCGCACCGCGTTCTTGCATGCCTCGGATATTCTCGATCCGCGCCACGCCGGCACCGGCATCGAGCCGCCGCGCACGGAAAGCATTCGCGCGTTGGTGGCCGAGGGGAACGAGATCTTGGTGCAAGTGGTGAAGGANNGAAGGATCCGCTCGGCACAAAGGGCGCGCGGCTCACGACGTACATCACCTTGCCGTCGCGCTACTTGGTCTACATGCCGAAGGGCCAGGGCGTCGGAGTCTCGGCGCGCATCGAGGATGAGCGCGAGCGCGAGCGCTTGCGCGCCGCGGTGCAGACCGGCATCGATACGGAGGAAAACGCGGGGTACATCGTTCGGACCGCCGCGGAAGACGCGCCGGCGGAGGCGTTGCTCGCCGACATGATTTACCTGCGCAAGCTGTGGGAATTCGTGAGGCAGAAGGGACTGCGCACCGAGCCCGGCAACCTGGTGCATGCCGACCTGCCGCTGCATTTGCGCATCCTGCGCGACTTGCTGCGTCCGGACGTTGATAAGGTGCTGATCGACCAGGCGAACGCGCATCGCGAGATGCAGGAGTTCGCCCGCACCTTCATGCCGGACACGCTGCCGCGCTTGGAATTGTACGAACAGCCGCGCCCGGTGTTCGAATTGCACCACGTTGAGGAAGAAATCCAAAAGGCCTTGGATCGCAAGGTGTCGCTCAAATCGGGCGGACATTTGATCATCGATCAAACCGAGGCAATGACGACGATCGACGTCAACACCGGGGCGTTCGTCGGCCATCGAAATCTGGAAGAGACCATATTTCGCACCAATCTCGAGGCCGCGGTGACCATCGCGAGGCAGCTGCGCCTGCGCAATCTCGGCGGCATCATCATCATCGATTTCATCGACATGGAGGAACCAGAGCATCGCCGGCAGGTCATACAGGCGCTGGAAAAAACCTTATCGGACGATCACGCCAAGACCAGCATCTCCTCGGTATCGCCTCTTGGATTGGTCGAAATGACGCGCAAGCGGACGCGTGAAAGTTTGGAACACCTTTTGTGCCAAGCTTGTCCTACTTGCGAAGGACGAGGATTCGTCAAGACGGCGGAAACGGTCTGTTACGAGATATTTCGTGAAATCATGCGCCAATCGCGGCAATTCGACTGTCAACAGCTAATGGTGCTGGCCCATCAGGACGTGATCGAGCGCCTCCTGGACGAGGAATCCTCCGCGCTGGGTGAACTGGAACTGGTCACGGGGAAGCCCATTCGCCTGCAGACCGAAGCCCTCTATTGCGTCGATCAGTACGACGTCGTCTTGATGTAAATGAGCGTGCGCAAGACCGGCAAGATCCTGCTGTATTCATTCGCAGGATTGGTGATTTTGATGCTATTGGGCGTACTTGCGCTCAAATTGGCGCTGGACCGCGTGCCGCGGTATCAGGCCGAGATCAAGGACTGGGTGCACCGCCAAACCGGGTACTACGTGCGCTTCGCGCATGTGGCGCCGGCATTTCACTGGTACGGACCGGGACTGTACTTCGACCAGCTAGAACTGCGTTCCAAGGATGACCGCCGCGTGCTGGCGCGGGCGGCGGCGGGGCGAATCGCCGCGGACCTTTCGCAGTTGTTCCGTGGCGGCAAGATCTTAAGCGAAAGAATCGAGCTGGACGCGCCGAATATCATCATCACACGGGTCGGCCCGAATAGTTTCGCATTGGCATCCGAGATCGAGCTCGGCGGCGGCAACTCCTCCATCCCCACGCTCACGCTGGATGATTTGCCCGCCGGAGAGTTGGCGATTCGCCAAGGGCTTCTCACGGTGGAAAACTGGAGCGCTTCCTTGCCGCGGCTGGAGCTTGAGGAGGTCAATCTGGATTTGCGCCGCGACAGGGCCGGCATCGCGCTCGACGGCAGCGCCCGTCTGCCGCCGGTTCTCGGCGGCACATTGAGCGTTGCCGGCAACGCGCGCGGCCTGGGTGATTTGCCGGCGTTAAGGTGGAGCGCGCTGATTCGCGCGCGCGATATTTCATTTCCCGGATGGCGACAATTGTTTCCCGACTATCTGGGGAGCCTGGATGCGGGTACCGGCGCATTCGAATTGGCCGCGAGCGGACAGAATCGTTCGCTGGCTCGCGCGGATCTGAATTTCAGCGCGATGGGGGTCGCCACTCAGCTCCCCGGCGGCGCCAGCGCCAAGTTCGAGCAAATCGGCGGAGCGTTGACTCTCACGCATGTGGGCGATCGCTGGACCCTGCTCGGGCGCCGCGTGCGCGCGGTGGTGGCCGGACACCGTGACCCTGAATCCGAATTCGATGTTGCGTGGCGCGCCGGCGACGCAGGGCTGCTGGATTTGCAGGCTCGCGCGAGCTATCTGCGCATCGAGAGCTTGTTGCCGCTCGCCGGCCTGGTTCCACAAGCCGACATTCGCGACCGGCTGCGTGAGGTTGCGCCGACCGGCGAATGGGTCGATTCGTATTTTAGCCTGTCGCGCGCGACGTTAAGCGATCCGTGGCGCCTGCAGGCACGCGCAACGTTTCGCGATGCGGGTTTTGCGCCCGTCAGCCGCGTGCCTGGCTTGCGGGGCTTGAGCGGCACGATTGCCGGCAACGAGAGCGGCGGCCACATCGACATCGACACGCATAGCGCGGTATTTTCCTGGCCCCGCCAATTGCCGCAGCCGATCGACCTTAAGACGCTCAAGACGACGCTGTATTGGAAACGCAGCGCGGAGGCGTTGTTGGTCGCGACGCCGAACATCGAGATTGCAAACGCCGATGTGAGCGCGCGCGGAAAAGCCGCGTGGCAGCAGCCGGCCGACGGCAGCTCGCCGGTGTTGACGGTGGTGGGCGCCGTGGACAACGGCAATATGGCGAATGCGCGAAATTATTTTCCGCGCGAACTTCTCGCGCTGCCGGCGCTCGCGTGGCTGAATCGCGCCTTCGTCGCCGGTCACTTGTCGCACGCCGACGCGATCATCCAAGGTCCCGTCCGTCAGTTTCCGTTTCGTGACGGCAGCGGCCAATTTTTGGTGACCTTGGCAGCCGATGGCATGACTCTGGACTACAGTGCCGGTTGGCAGCCCGCGGAAAATCTCGCACTGCAAGCTGAGTTTCGCAACCAGGGGTTCACAGCGAAGCTCTTGGGCGGGCGTGTCGGCAATCTCAAGCTGGCCCGCGGCGACGCACGCTTCGCCGATTTCAAGACCGGCGAGCTGGAAGTGCACGCCACAGCCAGCAGCGATGCAAGCGATGCGCTCGCGTACTTGCGCGCCACACCGCTGGATGCCATGGCCGACCATGCGTTTTCCGGCGTCGACGCCAAAGGTCCCTTGGAGTCGAAGGTGGATCTGTTCCTACCGTTCAAGGAATTCGATAAGCGCCGCGAGCTGGTGCACTTGCACCTGAACGGCGTCACGCTGAATCGACCCGGTTCCACGCTCGCTGCGACTGAATTGTCCGGGGATGCGGATATCGACGGCGCTCAAGTGTCGCATGCGGAGATTCGCGGCCGATTGTTGGGCGGCGGGTTTCAAATGACGGCCCGAGCGCCGCGCAATCGGCCGCTGACGCGCACGCAGCTGGATTTTCGGGGCACCATGACCGGGGAGGCGCTGCATGCGGCGCTGTCGTTGCCGGGGAACGTCGTGATCAACGGTCAAACCGACTGGCACGGCGTGCTCAGAATGGCCCCTGGACCAGCTCGCGAGCGCTCGCTACGCGTGAGCGGCAGCCTCGCCGGCCTCGAATTGAAGCTGCCGGCACCGCTTTCGAAGCCCGCCGGCAGCTCAATGCCTTCATGGATGGACGTGCAGTGGCCGCCGAGCGGCGTAGCGCTGATTCGCTTTGATTTGGGCGCGGTATTGCGCGGCGCCCTGACCGTGGAGTCCGACGCCAACGGCCCGCGACTCGGGCGCGCCGCGCTTATGTTCGGCACCGCCGAGCCTGCCTTCAGCGACACCCAAATGATCAACGTGGGCGGCTCGATCGAGGAATTGGACCTGGCAGGCTGGCTGAAGCTGAACACGCCCGATAAGAACGCCAAGCCGCTGGCGAATTATCTACGCACCGCCAAACTCGAGGTGGGACGGCTGGACTATTTGGGCCTGTCGTTCCTCAATGTCTCCTTGGATTTGGCCGTGAGCGAGGCCGGCATGCGCGTGTCGGTCGGGGGACCGAATGTCGCCGGTACGCTGAATATGCCGGGTCCGGCGGATTCGGCGGCGCCGTGGAATCTGCAATTCGAACGACTTCGGTTCGTCGATGGGCCAAGCGGCGAGGGCGCCCCCGGCGATCAAAAAAACGGCGGGGATCCGCGCGGCATTCCGGCCATCATTTTTCACGCGGCCGAGTTGACTTGGGACGACCGGCATTTCGGCGACGTGCATGCGACGCTCGCGAAACTCGACGACGGCATCAGTCTCAAGCAGTTGATAGTGACAGGCGCGAATTACAGTGTGGATGCGAAGGGCGAATGGCGCGGTCCGGATGCGGGATTGGGCCGCGTCGAGGGCAACCTGATCAGCACCGATGTCGGCGGAACCTTGAAGCAATTGGGCTACGCCGAGGTCATCGAGGCGAAGACTGGACGCATGGATTTTGACATGAATTGGGTGGGCGCGCCGACCGCGGACTCGCTGAGGGACGCTGTCGGGCATGTGCAAATAGCGCTCGGCAAAGGGCAAATCGTCGGACTCAAGCCGGGCGCCGGGCGAGTTCTGGGCCTCGCCAGTGTGGCCGAGCTGCCACGCCGCCTGGCGCTTGATTTCAGCGATGTGACCGATAAGGGCTTCGCTTTCGATACCGCGCGCGGGGACTTCGATCTGCGGGGCGGCAATGCCTACACGGACAATGTGTTGGTCAAGGGACCGGCGGCGGAGATTGGTTTAATTGGCCGCGTTGGCTTGAAAAACAAGGATTACGACCAAACTGCAGCGGTTACGGGCAGCTTGGGCTCATCGCCGTTGCCGCTCGCGGGCTTCGTGGGTGGTCCGGTTTTAGGAGCGGCGGTGCTGGTTTTCAGCCAGGTGTTCAAACAGCCGCTTAAGGGCCTGGTACGAGGGTATTATCGAATTACCGGTAGTTGGGATAATCCAACGGTGGAACGAATCAAGAGCGCAGACGCGGCCGGCGCGACTGCAGGGGCACCGAAGTAAATGGGCACAGTAGCCGCCATTCAAATGACCTCGAGCCATGTTGTCGCAGACAACCTGGTTGCCGCGGGGCAATTGCTGCGCAAGGCGAAGGATGAGGGCGCCGAGATCGCCTGCCTGCCGGAGAATTTTTCCTTCATCGGTTTGCGCGACGCCGATAAGCTCAACGTGGCCGAGGCCGACGGCGACGGACCGGTGCAGGCCTTTTTGCGCGACACCGCGCGGGCGCTGAAGCTGTGGATCCTGGGCGGCACCACCGTCATCAAAGGCGATTCCGCGAGGCGAGTGTCGAATGCGTCGTTGTTGATCGATGCCGACGGCAAGCGGGTAGCGCGCTACGACAAGATTCATTTATTCGATGTCACCATCCCGGGGCGCAACGAGCAGTATCTGGAATCGACGCATGTCACGCCGGGCCGCAAGGTGGTGCTTGCGGACACTCCGGTCGGCAAGCTGGGACTCTCGGTGTGCTACGACATGCGGTTTCCGGAACTGTATCGTGAACTGATGGCGCGGGGCGCCGAGTGGCTGGTAATGCCGGCGGCATTCACGGTGCCGACCGGGCGCGCGCATTGGGAGACACTGCTTCGGGCGCGCGCGATCGAGAATCTTTGCTACGTGGTTGCTCCTGCCCAGAGCGGCACGCATAGCAGCGGCCGCGAGACCTATGGCGATACACTGATCGTGGACTATTGGGGCCAGGTGCTGTCGCGCTTGGAAAAGGGCATTGGAGTGATCAGCGCAGACATCGATCTGGCGAAGCAGGCGGAGACGCGCCAGCGGTTCCCGGCGCTCGATAACCGGCAGCTGGGATTGCCCAATGTCGCGGCGGTGTCGACTTGAGCGACGCCCCGCTGTTCGACGTCGCGGAAAAAATGATCCTGGCTCCTTCCGGTCTTGACCAGGGCAGGCTATCGACGGTGCTCGACCAGGTGATGAGCCGGGGCGCGGACTACGCTGATTTGTACTTCCAGTTATCGCGCGAGGAGTCGTGGTCGCTGGAGGACGGCATCGTCAAGGAGGGTTCGCATAGCATCGAGCAGGGCGTCGGCGTGCGCGCCATCAGCGGCGAGAAGACCGGTTTTGCGTACACGGACGAGGTGTTGCTGCCGGCGCTCGTGGAGGCCTCGGACGCGGCGCGCGCCATCGCGAGAAGCGGCGGGCGCAATGCGGTCAAGGCGTGGACTAGGCCCGTCACTCACCGGCTGTATCTGCCCGCCGACCCGTTGGATGCGATACGCGACGAGCACAAGGTGGCGTGGCTGATGCGCATCGATGTCGAGACACGGCGTATCGACCCGCGAGTCAAACAGGTGATGGCGTCGATCGCCGCAGTGCACGAGGTGATCCTGATCGCATCGAGCGACGGCACCTTGACGGCGGATGTGCGGCCCTTGGTGCGCATGAATGTCTCGGTCATCGTCGAGCAAAATGGGCGCCGCGAGCAGGGTTACAGCGGCGGGGGCGGCCGCTTCGGCCTCGATGAGCTCTTAAGAGGCGATGAGCCATTTCAGTACGGGCGCGAAGCGGTGCGCCAGGCGCTGGTGAATCTCGAGGCGGTGGCGGCGCCGGCCGGTTCGATGACCGTGGTGTTGGGACCGGGTTGGCCGGGCATCCTGCTGCACGAAGCGATCGGTCACGGACTGGAAGGGGACTTCAATCGTAAGGGCACGTCCGCGTTCTCGAACCGCATCGGCCAGAAAGTCGCTGCGGAGGAGATCACGGTGGTCGATGACGGCACGCTCGGCCGCCGCCGGGGCTCCTTGAACGTCGATGATGAGGGTACGCCGACGCAGTGCACGGTGCTGATCGAGAACGGCGTGCTGCGCGGCTACATACAGGACAAGTTGAACGCGCGGCTGATGGGACAGCCTGCGACGGGCAACGGCCGGCGCGAGTCCTTTGCGCACATGACCTTGCCGCGCATGACCAATACCTACATGCGCGCAGGCTCCCGCGCCCCGGAAGAAATCATCGCGTCCGTCGAGAAGGGCTTGTACGCGGTTAATTTCGGTGGCGGCCAGGTCGATATCACGTCGGGCAAATTCGTGTTCTCGGCGAGCGAGGCTTACTTGATCGAGAACGGCAAGATCGGTGCGCCCGTGAAGGGCGCGACATTGATCGGCAACGGCCCGGATGTGCTGACGCGAGTCAGCATGGTGGGCAACGATATGAAGCTCGACAGCGGCGTCGGGACGTGCGGGAAGGAAGGCCAATCGGTGCCTGTCGGGGTGGGACAACCCACCCTTCGCATCGACGCGCTGACCGTGGGCGGAACCGGCTGACGGCGCGCAGACGCTACTCGTGGGTGAAAGATGCGGCGAGCTGGCGCAAGTGACGCATGCGCTCATCCGTCGAAGGGTGGCTCGACAGATACCCTGACTTCGAGGACTCGGGTTCGGATTGCGCCAGCTTCTTCAGAGCGTCGGCGAGTAATTCCGGCGACATGCCATTGCGCAGCAGCAGCGCCGCTCCATAGTCATCAGCCTGCCGTTCGAAATCCTGCGAATACCTCGCTTGCACCACGGCCGCCGGCGCGGCCGCGAGCACCACGCACGCAATGCACGACAGCAGGACAAATTGCAGATGACGCTGCATGCGATCGACCCACCCATCGCGATGTGCCGTCGAGGACAACAAGGCATCGAGCGCATCTAAGTCGCGAACCTCTATCACAGTGCAGCCAGAGCGCCCGGCCTCGCTGCCTGCGCCGCGCTCATGGCAATGCCGCGCCGTTCGGGGCCGAACGCCACCATTAAGGTAATCACGACGGCGAACGTTCCGACGACGATTGCCATCGCCAGGCCGTAGTCGTTGCCGTGGGCCTCGGCGATCGCCACTTGCAGATTCAAATTGACGGCAGCCAAGAGATTGCCGAGCTGGTAGACAAACCCCGGGAAAGTCGCGCGGATTTCCGGCGGCGACAGTTCGTTCAGATGAACGGGAATCACGCCCCATGCTCCTTGCACGGAAACCTGCATCAGAAAGGCGCCCGTCGCCAGTATCAAGGGCGTCGAACCGAACGCCCAGAACGGCAGCACCGGCAGCGCAATGAGCGCAGCGATGATGATCGTGCGGCGCCGCCCGAGCCTTTCGCAGATGTATCCGAAGAAAAGGCCGCCGCAAATCGCTCCGATGTTTGAAATCGCCGTGATCAGCGAGCTCAATCGGGTATCGAAGTGATGCTGGACTTTCAGAAATAGACCCGGATATGCGTCCTGGGATCCATGGCTAAAGAAATTGAAAGCGGTCATGAGAAAGATGCCATAGACCGCCAGCTTCCAGTCGCGTCGCAACACCGATAGGACGCCCATGCTCGGCGCATGCTGCCGTTCCTTCCATGCGGGCGACTCATCGACTCCGCGCCGGATGAAGAAGACGATGACAGCAGGGAGCACACCGAGCGCGAACATATAGCGCCAGCCCAACCTGTCATAGAACAAGTACACGGCCAGCGATGCGAGGAAGTAGCCCGAGGGGTAGCCGGTCTGCAGCAAGCCCGACACGAAGCCGCGCGCCGAGGGCGGGATGCTCTCCATGGTCAGAGCGGAGCCGATGCCCCACTCTCCGCCCATCGCAACACCGAATAAGGCGCGCACGATCAACAGCGTCGTCATGTTCGGGGCAAAGCCCGAGGCCAACTCGAGCGCCGAGTAGGCCAGGATGTTCCACACGAGCGCGGGCTTGCGGCCGAAGCGATCGGCAAGTCGGCCAAAGAGGAACGCTCCGATGGGACGCATGCCCAATGTCAGCAGCACCGCGGTCGAGACGACTTGCATGCTCGAATGCAATTGCGCGGAGATGTCCTTGAACATGAACACCATGAGGAAAAAATCGAACGCATCCAACGTCCAGCCGAGATACGCGGCAACCACCACGTTGCGCTGGCTTTTACTCCACTTCATTTAGGGTCCCTCGGTGGCAGTATCGACGGTGGTCATCGCTTGTTCTTGTTGAGTGGCGCCGCCCGCTTTCTAAACGGCGCGAATACCGCCAATATAACCCTCGCCCGTGTAAGGAGCGACCATGCGTGCAAGCGCTATTTTCTGCCTCGCCTTGCTACTCGCGGCAGCGCCGTGCAACCGTGCCGGCGCCGCGAGCTGCCCTGCTGACACCACCGAAACGCTCACGATTCGAGAGTCGACGTTGTGTCTTCTCATAGACGACCCGACTCCGTCCCGCAGGCTGCTGCTGCGGACCTGGGTCGAGCGTTCGGCAAGCATTGTCGCGGATTATTACGGCCGCTTTCCAGCGCCGCTCGCCGTTCTTAGCCTGACGAGCATGGAGGGCGGCGGTGTCGGCGGCGGCCGCACGACCAATGACTCGGGCTTGAGGATTCAAGTGAGAATCGGCCGCGAGGCCAGCTCGGATAGCTTATCGAACGACTGGGTACTGGTGCACGAGATGGTGCATCTCGCGCTGCCGGAAGTAGGCCGGCGGCATAATTGGCTGGCGGAAGGCCTGGCCACCTACGTCGAAGGGGTCGCGCGGGCGCAGTTCGGCAATCGGGACATCGCCGATGTGTGGGCGGAGGACCGGCATTCAATGCCGATGGGTCTGCCGCGTGAAGGGGAAGGCGGCATGGATCAAACGCCGACATGGGGCCGTACCTATTGGGGCGGCGCGCTGTACTGCCTCGAGGCCGAGGTCGCCATACGCGAGCAAACGCGCAATAGAGTCGGGCTGCAAACGGCATTGCGGGCGATCCTGAAGCAGACCGGGGGCTATGGCTTCGAGCGCGATATCGACGAGGTATTGCGCATCGGAGACGCGGCCACCGGAACCCGGGTGCTTGACGATCTGTACCGACAGATCAAGACCACGCCGCAAGCGACCGATCTTGACTTGCTGTGGACCCGGCTAGGCGTGCCAAGGGACCCCAAGACACAGCCGTTTGACGATCATGCGCCGCTGGCCGCGATTCGCATTGCCATCACGGCGCCGCACAATTTCTGACGCCGCGCGCGCGCGCCTCGTGTTTCTGGTCATTCCCATCGGTGCGGGGCATGTTTTGCATGCGCCTCGCATGCACAATAATCGCGCGGCTTATCCACGGAGGAAACCGATCGCCGGAGGCAGGGAGCTTGCCGCGGCGCGGGTGGGGCGCTCCTGGTCAAAAGTGTCTTGCCCGCGCCTTATTTTTGACGGAGGCGATTCGCGAGCCGATCCGCGACTCGCAGGCCCCAGGCAAAAATCGACAGCGATGGATTGACGCGGCTGGAGCGAGGCAGAATACTGCCATCGACGACGTAGAGACCTGCGATGCCGAACACGGCCCCGTCGGCATCGACCACGGCATCGCGGGCATCCTTGCCGGCGATGAGCGTACCGACGGCGTGCGCGGTGCCGTTCAGTCCGGTGGGTTGCGTGAAGCTCAGCATGCCCAATCTGAAGAGATCGCGCCGAAATGCGCGAGTGAATGCCCTGTGCTCGCTCACACTGGCAGGAATTCTGCCGACGTCATAATCCATGATGCGCGCCGGCGCGCCATTCGTAGTTGCAGCAGGGCCTTCGCTGACCCGGTTGTCGGCGTGAGATCCATCCTCGGTTTGCAGGAAAAACCCGTAGGCATGCCGGCCAAATAGCCTCGCGACAATGCGCGGCACGAGCTTGGGCACGAGGGTAGCGATCAATTCGCCGTCGAACCCTAAGGGCTGCACACTGCTGTGCGGGTAGTCGGCATGGGTCGTGATCATGGTCTTGCGCAATAGGTCGGATTTACGCGAGGGAGAGACGGCGATGAGCGCCGTCAATACGTGCTTCTTTAGGTTTCGCCCGACTTGGCCGAGGTCGGAAAGCGGCGCCGATCGGCCGCTCTTGGCCAGATAGCGGCTCAGGAGACGCGGCGAATGCAAGGCGCCCGCGGCCAATAAAATGTTGGGTGCTTGCAGTTCCTCGCCGCCCGCCAGCCGCACTGCGCCGACCCGCGATTCGCCCGAGCTTGCCGGCAATAGCTCGACGACTTCGGTGTTGTTGCGGAGCGTGAAATTAGGGCGGTTGGCAACCAATCGCAGAAAACTGATATCGGCGTCACCTTTGAGATCCGCTGCACTCGCGAAGCCGTCGAAATGCGTCGCTTCGTTCCTGTTGCCCAAAATGCCGGAGGACAAAGCCATCGGCAGGGGCGAGGACTGCCAAGCCTGATTGACGGCGCTCAGGCGCGCGAGAATGCGCTGCAAATCCGGCTCGCAGTCGAAGGTGCGCACGCCCAACAGCCGTTCTGCCTCATCGTAGTAAGGCGCGAGGTCGGCATGACCGATGGGCCAGCCGCGCGCCGAATACGCGGCCTCGGACTCGAATTCGCGCGGCGAGTAACGCAGCACCGCCGCGCCATACCACTTGGTCTTGCCGCCCAGGTTGAAATGTTCTTCCGGGCACAGGGCATTGCCCTTGCCGTCGATCCATGGCTCCTTACTCAAGAATTCGCCCTGGGCCACAACGCGCTGAATGTCCAGCGTCGAGCCATCGTGCGGCAAGGGCGCGCCTTTCTCGAGCACCAGAACGCGAAGTCCCGCAAGCACCAGGCGATAGGCGGCCGCGCCGCCGCCGGCGCCGGAGCCGATGATAATCACGTCGGCGGGGTCGTTTGACCGGGGACTCATTGCCTCACGGGGCGCCGCAAGCCGTGTCCGCCGCGCCGAGCTTTACCGCTTGCTTCGCGATCTGTGAAGCGAGCTGCTCGATGGCCGCTTGATGTCCCTTCGCCAGCGCGGGATAGCCGTTGCCGACGGGAATGCGAATCGAGCTTCGGCACGAGACCTGTTGAGGGGCGGAGCCGCCCGCCGTCAGCGTCCATACCGCATCTATCAGGGCATACTGACCGGGTACCGAGTCGAATCTCTGGACGTCCACCTGAACTCGAACAGTGCCCGCGGGGCCTGGCTCCCATTGACGCGCCAGCGACAAGGACAGCGCGATGCGTATTTCGTCGGCCAGCGGTGCGATCCAACGCTCCGACTCCAGCAAGGCCATCGACCCGTCGGGCTGCCTGACGATCAATTCGGGCTGATCGACTTGGCTCGGTACCGTGACCGAAACCGCCGGCGCTCCCGCCGCCCCGCCGCTGCTGATTGCTGTTTGCCCGGCCGGGGGCACCAAGGTCAAGTACTGAATGGGCGCCGCCGCGCACCCCGATAGGAGGAGCGCCGCAGCTGCGCCGGTGCACAAGCGGATCATGGCCGCCCCGCGCTCGGCGCCGGTGATTGGCTGGGCGCCGGCGGCTGACTCGGCGGCTCAAGTTCAGGCGGCACGTCCGCCGGTTTGCCGCGAATCAATGCCTCCGGGTGCCTGGAGAGATAATCGGTCAACACTCGCAATGATCGCGCCGAGTGCCGCAGTTCGTCGATCGTCTGGTCGACGTTCTGACGGAGCGGCGAGCTTCCCGATAGCGCATCCGTAGCCGAACCCATGGTTTTACGAACATCGGCCAATGCGCGCGCGGACTCCGGAAGGACATTTGTATTGAGCTGCGTGAGCGATGTGTTGAGCTCGCCGAGGTCTTGATCAAGACGCTGCCCCAGGGAAGCGAAGGGAATCTTGTCGATCTTCGCAACGATGTCGGAGATTTGCACTTGCATATCGTCGAGAGTCCCGGAAGCGGTGGGTATTTGCATGGGTTGCGCCGCGCCGTCGAAAGCGACCTTCGCCGCATGCGGCAGAAAATCGATTGCAATGTACAGCTGCCCTGTGAGCAGGTTTCCAGTGCGCGCCTGAGCCCGCAACCCGCGTGCAACCATCTCGCTCATCATTGCGCCCAGGCGCCGGGATTGTTGCGGCGAATCGCTCGGCGATTGATTCTTGAATACGCGTCCCAGTCGTTCAGGGTAGATCATTGCGCCGACTATAATCGGAAAACGCTGTGTCTTCGGGTCATAGTCGATCGAAACCGACACTACCTTGCCGATCTCCACGCCCACAAACTCGACCGGCGCGTTGATGTTTAGCCCTCGCAACGCCTTTGCGAACGTCATCGAGATGTATATGGGTTGGCCGCTGGGCTTCTCCATCGCCGCGCTCTCGTCCTTCAGCAGGTCGAAGCGCGTCCCCGCGGGCGCGGGGGACTGATCGCTTTGCGCCCAGGTGGGAGTGAAGAACGCCAGGCCGCCTGCCGCGACGCTTGCCAGCGACTGAGTGCTCAGCTTTAAGCCGTCGGCTCCCAGCGAGACGTCTATCCCGCTGGCATTCCAGAAGCGCGATGATCGAGTGACAAAACGATCATTCGGCGAGTCCACGAATATCCCGATGGTGACTCCTTGGCCGTTCGAATCCAGCGCGTAGCTCACCACCTGTCCCACCTTCAAGCGACGAAAGTACACGGGCGACCCCAGATCGAGCGATCCCAGATCGTCGCTATGCACGGTGAATCTGGAGCCGTGGGAATCGCTGGTGACGGCGGGCGGCGACTCAAGGCCGGTGAAGGTCTCGGCCTTCTGGCCTCCCTTGCCGGGATCGGCTCCGATGTAGGCGCCCGATATGAGAGTACCGATTCCGGAGATGCCGCCAATGCCGACGCGGGGTCTGACGACCCAGAAGCGTGTATCGCTGCGCGCGAAAACTTTCGCCGAGCGCTGCAGTTCGATCGAGACGATGATATGGCTCAGATCCTCGCTTTCCCTGACGCTTGATACGACGCCGATCGGCACGTCCTTGAATTTGACCTGTGTCTTGTCGGCCTCCAAGCCCTCCGCGGTTTGAAAGAAAACCTGGATCGCCGGACCCGCGGTGCTGATGTGACGCATCAGCAAGGACAGAGCAATCAAGGCCGAGACGATGGGGACGATCCAGGCCAAGGACACGCGCCATCGCGTGCGCGTGATCACCGGCTGGCTGGCTTCCAGCGGTTCGCCGGCCATCAGGTCTGCCTCGCGCGGCGGTCCCAAAGCAGGCGCGGATCAAAGCTGAGCGTCGCGAGCATGGTCAGAACCACCACCAGGCCGAAATATAAAATGCCCACACGCGGCTCTGCATCGCTCACCCCGCGGAATTTGACCACAGCGGTCACCAAGCCGACGACCAGCACGTCGAGCATCGACCAATAGCCGACGAGTTCGAGCATACGGTACAGGCGTATGAAATGCACCGAAGTGCGCGCCCGGGGCCGGGCATTTATCAGGAGGGCAGTCAACGCAATCATCTTTGTCGAGGGGATCAGAATGCTGGCAATGAATATCAGCAGAGAAATGCCGCGCGAGCCGTTTTGCCAAAACTCGATCACCCCGGACATGATGGTGTTGTCGACACCGCCATTGCTGTCACCGAAAGCTTGCGTGTGCATCACCGGCAGTACATTGGCCGGTACATAGATAATCACGCTTGCCATGAGCAACGCCCAAGTCCGAGAGATGCTGTGGGGCTTTCGCGAGCGGATCTCGGCGTCGCAGCGGGGGCAGCGCCGCTCGTGGCCGCCGATATTTTCGCAAACCAATCCGCAGATTCTGCAACCCACAAGGCCCAATTCGGCGGCACGTGCGATGCCCTTCATGATCCGGTTCCCTCCAGCTCGCACCACAGCGAACGGATATCGCGGTGCACGACGGCCATCAGGAGAACCGTCAGTGCAGCCATTGCCCACATACCGATGCCGATCTCGACGTGAAGAAAGCCCTTCAGCTTCACGACCGACACCAGTGCCGCCAGAAAGCCGACTTCGACCATGCTCCAGGGATGCATGGATTCCCAGGCACGCATCAGGGGGTTGAACAGCGGTGCTCTCCTTCCCGCCTGAGCAAACAGCAAGAGCCAGCACAGCAAAGCGATTTGCAGGGCAGGCAGCACGATGATCGCCAGCGCCACGACGATCGCGATGGGCGCCGGACTGGAGTCGGCCAGGGACAGCACCGATCCTAAAAGGGTGGTTGCGTGATGCTCGCCGTTCAAACTGATCCCAATCACCGGATATAGGTTTGTTATGAAGAATAGTAATGCAGCGGCCAACGCGAGCGCCAAGAGTTGCTGGGCGCTCAGCCCGCTTCGCAACAGCACACTCCCGCAAGTGGCGCACGACGCCTGCTCGCCGCGCACAAGCGCGGGCCGCTCGGAAATCGTGTCGCAATTAATGCAGGCGATGAGCGCTGGATGGATTTGCATGCCGGGTACCTAGCTGCACGATAGCATGGCGCAACCGGCGTGCCGGATGATGCGAAACGGCGGACGCGAGCGGCGCGGCTGCGCAGCGCCACAGCGCACTGAGGCGGCTAGCGGGAGGTGGGGATCGTTGCAACGGCGGAAGCCGTGACGAGCAAGAATCCGAGGCGATTAATCGAGCGGCTCAGTCGATGAGTCATAACACAAATGCCCCGCAGTTCGTCGCTTCCTGGCGACGAGTGGCCCGGGGTCCGGAGGCGAAAGCATAATAGCGTGCGCCGCGTCGCATGTGCCGGCGCCGCGATCTCGGTAGGCTGGCTCGCAGTATCAGTATGAAGGAGTTTCGATGGCCGACAATTCAATGACGGGGACATTTCAGATCAATCTACCGAAGGATCTGCTCACGGAAGCGAAGCGGGTGCCGAAGCCCAAAAACGAGCAGCTGCGGGTCGAGGGCTGGCGCAATTCGTGGCTTTCGCGCATTGCCGAGCTTCTTGTCGGTAAGGACTAAGCACGCCTTAAGTTAAATTCCGCGGATTGCGGCACTGCGTCGGCGTTACTATGCCGTACGGAGGTCACATTCCATGCGCTTGTCGCGGCCTATCTACGAAACCCTGCCGCTCATGTACGGGGCAATCAGCGTGCTTGCGATCGTTCTGGCCTACCTTGATCCGGTTGGCCCGCGCGCACGAGTGGCTTTTGCCATAGGGCTGATCGCGGCGATCGCCGCCTTGACCGTGTACTTGCGCCGTCAGGATTATCGAGCCCTGAGCCGCGAGTATTCGGGCGAAACCATCGACTTTCCTTCCAGACTGAGCGGCTAGCTACTGCTTCTCGATGGAGTCCGTGTCGGTTGGATCCACGCTGCCGCGCAGCCTCGGAACCCGCTCATCGATGTACATGATTTCGTGCTGGCCGACGTGCACGACATCGCCGTCATTCAGATTGTGCCGCCGCACGCGTTTTGACTGCACGGAGATGCCGTTGGTGCTGTTGAGATCCTCGATGACGCAGGCATTCGCCTGGGTCACGATCTGGCAGTGATGCCGGCTGATGAATTTGCTGTCGATCTGTAAATCGTTATCCGACGTGCGGCCGATCACCAAACGGCCCGGCTTCAGTTCGCGCTCCATGACGGTTTTGCCGCCGTGCGCCACCAGTATCCTGCCCACGGTTTGCCCCGAAGGTGAATTGGGCGCGTGCGGCGGGTGCTCCATATTGGGAATCAGCATGCTGTTCGTGCGGGCAGCGAACTCGACCCACTGCAGCTCGCGAATAGCCGCGTCGAGTTCCGCCGCCGTCACGTGATCCTGATCGCGACCGAATGCGGCCATCATGCAGGTGTCGCACAGCGTGTTGATGAGGCGCGGCACGCCGCCCGTGTACTTGTAGATCGTGGCGTAGGTGTCTTGCGCAAATATGCGCCGGCCCTGGGAGCCCGCCACCTCTAGACGATGATCGATGTATCCGGTGGTCTCCGTGCTCGTCAGTGCCGTCAAATGGAAGCGTAAGCGCACGCGTTGCGTAAGCTGAGTCAATTCGCGCGAATTGAGCTTCTCATTCAGCTCCGGCTGCCCGGCAAGAATGATTCGCAAGACCTTCTCCTTCGCGGTCTCCACGCCGGACAGCATGCGCACTTCCTCGAGCACGCGATAGCTTAAGTTTTGCGCTTCGTCGACGATCAGCATGACCTTGCGGCCGTTGACATGCTGCTCGACCAGGAATTGATTCAATGTCGCCAGCACTTCAGGCTTCTTCATATGAAAGGGCGAGAAGCCGAATTGCACCAGCACTGTCTGCAGGAATGCCGTCGGCGACAACTGAGTCTGGTTGACCTGCGCCACGACCACATCCGATTGCAATTCGCGCAGAAATGTCTCGATCAGCGTCGTCTTGCCGGCGCCGTTGGGTCCGAGGAAGCCGAAGATCTNNATCAGCGTCGTCTTGCCGGCGCCGATGTCGCCGGTAACCACCACGAAGCCGTCGGTGAACCAGATCGTCGACTCCATGTACGCTTTGGCGCGCGCATGCTGCTTGCTGAGATATAGGAACTGCGGGTCCGGGCTGAGGCGGAACGGCAATTCGTGGAGTTTGAATAGTTCTAGGTACATATCTTCAGGGACGGTCGATCAATTTTAATGCATCTACAAGAGCCTGGTCGCGATCCTTCTTGCTGCTTCTGAGAATCGTGCAATGTCCCAATTTGCGCCCGGGCCGCGGTTCCTTGCCGTAATCATGGAACGCCAAGCCCTCTACGTCCAACAAGCGCTCACGATCGGGCATTTCTCCCAGGAAATTGATCATTGCCGCGTGCCCCAAGGGCCGCGTGCTGCCGAGCGGCAAATCGCAAATCGCGCGCAGATGATTCGCAAATTGGCTGGTTACGCAGCCCTCGATGGTCCAATGACCGGAATTGTGCACCCGGGGCGCCATCTCATTCGCAATCAACCGGCCTCCAACCACGAAGAACTCGATCGTGAGCACGCCGACATAGGCGAGCGCGTTCATGAGACGCTTCAAGTAAGTTCTGGCGGCACGCTCGAGCTCAAGGTCGGCAAAGGGCGCGACGCTGTAGCGCAGAATGCCGCCGTCGTGGGTGTTGGCTGAGAGGGGGTAGAACACCGTTTGGCCCTTAACCGAACGCGCGCCCACGATGGACACTTCCTTGGAGAAGTTCTGAAATTTTTCGTAAATCAGCCCTTGCGTGCCCAATCGTGCCCAAGCCTCCTCGATATGCCGCGCCTCCCGCATGACGAATTGACCCTTGCCGTCATACCCTGAGCGGCGCGTCTTGAGCACCCCGGGAAGTCCCAATTTGCGAATCGCGCGCAACAGTTGGTCCTTGCTATCGACCGCGGCATGCGCGGCGACCGGGATTCTCAAGCGCGCAAACAGCGCCTTTTCCCGCAACCGGTCCTGCGATACGTCGAGAGCCGCGGCGGGCGGCCGAATCACCGTGAGCTTTTCAAGCGGTACCAAGAGGCTTGCGGAAATATTCTCCCAATCAAAGGTAAGGACATCGCTTTGTGCGGCAAGCTCGGCGAGCCGCCGGGAGTCCTCGAGATCACCGATCAGAATGGGCGCCACTTGGGCGCCTGGTGCATCGGCACTGCGATCAAGAAATAAGCAGCGCAGTCCCAAGGGATACCCGGAAAGGGCCAGCATGCGCCCCAATTGGCCGGCGCCAACGATGCCGACGACCA